>JBJMWE010000160.1:0-36828 GCA_045810285.1 Vitreoscilla sp.
AAGAACCTGAAGTTCCTGACCGAGATCGGCTTTTCCGGCCGCAAGCCCAACAACGGCTCGCAGGAGAACCTGACCAAGGTCACGATCGGCCCGGCGCTGTCGACCGGCCCGGACTTCTGGAAGCGCCCGGAACTGCGCCTGTACGTGACGTACGCGGACTTCAACAAGGCCGCCGCGCAGGACGCGCAGAACGGCCTGCCCGCCAACAAGACCAACGCAGTCTCGTACGGCGCGCAGCTCGAGATCTGGTTCTGATCCTGGTCTGACCTGACACGGGGCCGGGCTTTCCGGCCCCCGACGACAATGCTGACATGACCGCTGCAATGATCGGCATCGACTGGGGCACGACACATCGTCGCGCCGCGCTGATGAGCACCGACGGTACGCTGATCGGCGAGCGCATCGATGGCGACGGCGCCCAGGCCTGCAAGGGGCGCTTCCGTGAATCGCTGGAGGCGCTGGTCGACGGCTGGCCCGGCGCCACGCCTGAGTTGCCGGTCGTCATGGCGGGCATGGTCGGCTCGGCCATCGGCTGGCAGACCGTGCCCTACCTCGACGGCGACACGGCGCTGTCCGACCTGCCGCGCCACCTGATGCCGGTGGCCGACGCGCCGGCCGGCCGCCGCTGGTTCATCGCGCCGGGCTGGTGCCTGCGCGGCGAGGGCGGGGCGGTGGACGTGATGCGCGGCGAGGAGACTCAGCTGTTCGGCGCGCTGCACCTGCTCGGGCCGGACGCCGCCGACGGCTGCTACGTGCTGCCCGGCACGCACAGCAAGTGGGTGCGCCTGCAGGCGGGGCGCGTCACCGAGCTGCGCACCTACATGACCGGCGAGCTGTTCGCGCTGCTGCGCCAGCACGGCACGCTCGCCAGCGCGATGCAGTCGACGGATGCCGCCCAGGGCGGCGGCATGCGCCACGACGGCGTCGCCGACGACCCCGACTTCCTGCGCGGCGTCGCCGAGGCCGCGCGCGGCCCGGTGCTGACGCACGCGCTGTTCGGCGCGCGCGCCCGCGTCGTCACCGGCACGATGGCCCCCGGGGCGGCGGCCGCGTACGTGAGCGGCCTGCTGATCGGCGCCGAATGGGCCGATGCGCAGCGCCAGGCCTCGCGCGACGAGCCGGTGCGCGTGATCGGCGAGCCGGCGCTGGCCGCGCTGCACGCTGCGTGCGCGCGTGCGCACGGCCGCCGCCTCGACACGCTCGATGCGCGTGCGATCCAGCTTGCAGCGTGGCGCGCCATGGCCAAAGAGGAGATTTCCGCATGACCCACGCCACCCCCTGGCCGCCGGCGCTGCCGCTCGTGGCCATCCTGCGCGGCCTGCAACCCGAGCGCGCCCTGGACATCGCCCACGTGCTGTTCGACGCCGGCTTCCGCGCGCTGGAGGTGCCGCTGAACCGCCCGGGCGCCATCGCGGCCATCGCCGCGATCGTGCCGCAGGCGCCTGCCGACGCGTGCATCGGCGCCGGCACCGTGCTGGAGACCGCGCAGGTCGACGCCGTCGGCGACACCGGCGCCACGCTGGTCGTCTCGCCGCACTTCGACGCGGCCGTGGTGCGCCGCGCGCGCGAGCGCGGCATGCGTGCGGTGCCTGGCGTCTTCACCGCGTCCGAGGCTTTCGCGGCCTGGCGCGCCGGTGCCGACGCCCTGAAGATCTTCCCCGCCGAGGCGATGACCCACGCCGGCCTGACCGGGCTGACCACCGTGCTCCCGCCAGGCCTGCCGTTGTGGCCGGTGGGCGGCATCGTGCCGGACAACATCGCGGCGTGGCGGCGCGCCGGTGCCACCGGCTTCGGCCTGGGCGGCGGCCTGTTCAAGCCCGAGTTCAGCGTCGCCGACGTCGCCGCGCGCGCACGGGCCTACGTGGACGCGTGGCGCGCGAGCGCGTGACGCGCGAGGCGGGCGAGGGCACGCGCGACGCCCGCGCATGACGGGGTGCCGAGGCGCCTGGCTCGTCGACAAGGGCGACGGCGGGCTGCCGATCCCGCATCGCTGCCTGGACGCCATGCAACAGGCCGCGTTCGAACGCCTGCTGGTGTCGCATTTCCCGCAACACACCCCGATTTGAGGGAAGCGCGGCCCGCGCGGCATTCCTAGACTGGCTGCGTCACCTCAACCAAAGGCGCGGCCCCATGGACGTCCTCACCCGCCTCGCGGCGCTCCTCATCGCCATCCTCCTGGCGATCGATGCGTTTTCGGGCGAGCGCACGGAGACGCTGCGCGTGGCCAGCCACACGCGCGCCCCGCGCTGGCACCAGGACGACGACTATCGGCTGCACTTCCTGGGCGGACGCGTGGAATCGTGCGGCTTCGGCCTGGCGGCCTGGAACGCGCTGCACGACGGCGACGCGGTGGCCTTGGACACCAGCCGTGTCTTCAAGACCTGCGACGGCATCCGCCGCGGCGACGAGGTGCTCGCGCGCCGGAACCTGCACAAATGGCTGCTGCTGTTGCCCATCGCCATGCTGCTGGCCGCGGCGCTCGGATGGATCCGCTTCGAACGCGATGTCCACCACCAACGCCGCAGGTGGTTCGGCCTCCGGAGCCGGCGATGAGCTGCTTCAGTGCCCCGCGCGCTGCGGCGACGGGCGCGTGCGGAAGAAGGTCATCGGCACGGCCATCGCCTCGTTGATCACCTGCTTCTTGATCTTGCCGACCACGTGCATCTCGCACGGCTTGCAGTCGAAGCGCAGCGTGAGCTTCTCGCTGCCGTTCTGCAGCACGAGCGGCTCCGCGCGCACGGTGCCCTGCACGCCCGTGACGCCCTTGGCCTGCTTGGGACACAGCGACATCGACCAGCGCACGCAGTGCTTGGTGATCATCAGGCTGACCTCGCCGGTCTCTTCGTGGCTCTCATAGGCCGCCTCGACCACCTTGACGCCGTGCTTCACGTAGAAGTCGTGCGCGGGCTGGTTGTAGACGTTGGCCAGGTAGCTGATCGTGTCGTCGGGGAAGGGCACCGGCGGCTCGACGGGCCGGGCGCGCGGCAGGATCTCGCGCTGCTCGAGTCGAACCTGTTCCAGGCGATCGAGCGCGTCGCGGCGCAGCGCGTTGAGGCGGCTGGCGGGCACGAACCACGGCTGCGACGTCGACAGCGTCAGTTCATTGAGCGAGAAGATGGTGCCGCCGACCTTGGACAGGTGTTCGCGCAGCGTGGCCGTGCCGCGCTCGACGTCGCGCGCCGGCTGCAGGTCCAGCAGCGCGTCGGCCTGCGCCGCAAAGCCGCGCTCGTCGGTGACGGACAGCCGCAGGCCGCCGGGGATGTCGGTGAGCGTCATCCACACGCCGATCAGGCGATCGGCCGACTTGCGCTCCAGCAGGCGATCCCACTGCATGTCGCGGTTGCGGTGCAGTTGCGGCTTCGACCGGATGTCCTTGAGCTCCGACATCGGCTGGTTCGGCTCGACGCGCCAGCGGTTGGCGCTGCCGGGCAGCCGCGCGACCACGTTGGCCTGCATGCCCACGAGTTCCTTGTGCAGGTCCAGCCACGTCAGGCCGTCGCCGTTGTTCAGTTGCGCGGCGGGGTCGTCGAGCTCGGCCTCGAAGTGGTCGGCGGCGACCTTGGTGACGTAGCCGATCGCCAGCCCCGCGTGCTTGGGCGTGTCGAACGCGCCGATCTCCATCTGGCGGCCGTTGACGAAGTAGTCGGTGGCTTCGCGGTTGAAATTGCGATCCGGGTCGGGCGTGAAGCCGAACGTGGCCTTGCCGGCCGACGAGGCGCGCAGCTCGGGGCGGCGCTCCAGCATCTCGTCGATCTGGCGGCGGTAGTGGGCTGTGATGTTCTTCACGTAGCCCATGTCCTTGTAGCGGCCCTCGATCTTGAAGCTGCGGATGCCCGCGTCCACCAGCGTGTCGAGGTTGGCCGTCTGGTTGTTGTCCTTCATCGACAGCACGTGCTTGTCGTGCGCGACGATGCCGCCGCTGGCGTCGGTGACGGTGTAGGGAAGGCGGCAGGGCTGCGAGCAGTCGCCGCGGTTGGCGCTGCGCCCCGTGTGCGCGTGGCTCAGGTAGCACTGGCCGCTGTAGGCGACGCACAGCGCGCCGTGGATGAAGAACTCCAGCGTGGCGTGGGGCGTGACGGCTGCGATGGCGCGGATCTCGCGGAGATCGAGCTCGCGGGCGAGCACCATCTGCGAGAAGCCGACGTCCTGCAGGAAGCGCGCCTTCTCCGGCGTGCGGATGTCGGTCTGCGTGCTGGCGTGCAGCTGGATGGGCGGCAGGTCCAGCATCAGCAGGCCCATGTCCTGCACGATCAGCGCATCGGCGCCGGCCTCGTGCACGGCCCAGGCCATCTTGCGGGCGTCCTCCAGCTCGTCGTCGCGCAGGATGGTGTTGAGGGTGATGAACACCTTGGCGCCGTAGCGGTGCGCGTGGCGCGTGAGGCGCTCGATGTCGCGGATGTCGTTGCCGGCGGAGGCGCGCGCGCCGAAGGCCGGGCCGCCGATGTAGATGGCGTCGGCGCCGTGGTTCACCGCCTCGATGCCGATGTCGGCGTTCTTCGCGGGCGCGAGCAGCTCGATCTCGGCCGTGACGGCCGGGGCCACCGAGGAGAAGTGGAACGGGGTCGGATGCATGGTGTGGGGGCTTGGCTCGTGATGCGCGGCCGGCGCCTCGTGGGCGGCGGCGCGGGGCGCTGCGAAGGCGGGCGGCGAGCCCGGCGATGCGCGCTTCAGGGGCCGAAAGGCCAGTGGCGCGCCGAATGGCGGATTATCGCAGGAAGGGCCGATTTCCGCATCTGCGGCGCCGGTCGGGACACCTGGACGTCATCGCCGGCGGCATAGACTGCCCGGCAGTGACCCATCCGCTCCTTGCCCGCCTGCGCGACGCCGCGCGCCAGAACGCCGTCCCGGCCGTGGTGCTGCAGGCGTCGACGCTGGCGCTGCTGGTGGCCTACGGGCGCTGGGCGCCGGCGCACGAGCTGCTCGAGCGGCTGCTGCGCCTGAAGCTGGCCTGGGGCGTCGCCTACTCGTTCCTGGCCGGCGCGCTGTTCGCGGGGCTGGTGCCGCGGCTGGTGCTGCGCGCGATGGGCCGCGACACCGGCCGCTTCCCGGTCGAGCTGGCCTTCGCGCTGGCGTTCTGGGGCTGGCGCAGCGTCGAGGTCGACCTGATGTACCGCGCGCAGGCCTGGTGCTTCGGTGACGCGGCCGACTGGCCGACCGTGCTGGCCAAGACGGCCGTCGACCAGCTGCTCTACAGCCCGCTATGGGCGGTGCCGGAAATCGCCTTGGCCTTCGAGTGGAAGGAGGCGGGCTTCTCGTGGCGCCGCATGCGGTCGCGGCTGGATCGCGATTTCTTCGCGGTGCGCCTGCCCGCGGCCATGGTCGGCAACGCGATGGTGTGGCTGCCCGCGGTGCTGGCGGTGTATTTCCTGCCGTCGGCGCTTCAGCTGCCGGTGTCCAACCTCGTGGGCAGCTTCTGGGTATTGCTGATGATCGTGCTGTTGAAGCGCTGAAGCGGCGGGTTACGCCTGCGGCTAACCCGCCCTACGCCTGTTGAAGCGCTGAAGCGGTAAGGGCGGGGACGGCGGATATGGCATGGCATGGCGGGTTACGCCTGCGGCTAACCCGCCCTACGCGGGGGCGGCGTCACGCAAGGATGCATGACGCCGCGCACGTGGCGGTAGGGCGGGTTAGCCGCAGGCGTAACCCGCCGTTCGCCGGCGCGCCGGTCTGCGGCGTCACGCGAGGATGTACGACGCCGCCCCGGTGGCGATCAGCACGCCTTCCTCGTTGACCAGCCGCATCTGGGTGGAACCGACGCGTCCGCCCAGGCGCGTGACCTCGGCGCTGGCCTCGAAGTGCTTGCCGACGCCCTGGCGCAGGAAGTCCACGCGCAGGTCGATCGTGCCCATGCGCGAGAAGCGCTGCAGCACCTGTTCGGCGGTGTCGCCCGGGTGCTTGTCGGCGATGGCGGCCATCAGCGCCAGGCCGGCGGTGGCGTCGAGCACGGCGCTGATCACGCCGCCGTGCAGCCGGCCGTAGAGGAAATGGCCCACCAGCTCGGGACGCATGTCGAAGCGCAGCGACGGCGCGGGCGGCGCGATCGACTGCAGGCGCAGGCCCAGCACCTCGTTGAAGCGGATGCGCTGCTCGAACATGTCGGTGAGCGCGGCGACGAAGCGCGCCTGTTCTTCGGCGCTGCGGGCAGGCGGGGCGGGCTCTTCGTGTCGTTGCGGCATGGGAGGCGATTGTCGGCCAGGGAGGCCGCGATCATTAGGGTATGGTCCCGGTCGTGAAATCTGTCCAACGTTTCGACCGGCTCGACCTCTGGCGCGGCTGCGCCATGGTCTGGATGGCCGGCTTCCACTTCTCGTTCGACCTCGATCAGTACGGCTTCATCCGGGCGCAGAACTTCTACGAAGACCCGTTCTGGACGACGCAGCGCCTGTGCATCGTCTCGATGTTCCTGCTGGGGGCGGGCGCCGGGCAGGCGGTGGCCGTCGACGCCGGCCAGGCCTGGCCGCGCTTCTGGCGCCGCTGGGCGCAGGTGGCGGGCTGCGCGGTGCTGGTGTCGATCGGCTCGTACGTCATGTTCCCGCGCAGCTGGATCAACTTCGGTGTGCTGCACGGCATGGCGGTGATGCTGCTGCTGCTGCGCGTGCTCGGCGCGCGCCTGCCGCCCGCGCGCCTGGCGCGCGCGCCGCTCGCGTTCGCAGGCGTGGCGCTGGTGGCGATCGTCGCCTGGTGGCTGCCGCACGTCGCGGCGAACCGGTTCTTCGACACCCGCCTCACGGACTGGGTGGGCCTCGTCACGCGCCTGCCCGTCACCGAGGACTACGTGCCCGTGCTGCCGTGGCTGGGCATGATGCTCGCGGGCTACCTCGGCGCCAGCGTGCTGCTGGTGCACGCGCGCGCCGCGTTCACCGGCGCCGTTCCCTTGTTCGCGCGACCCCTGGCCACGCTCGGCCGCTGGTCGCTCAGCTTCTACATGATCCACCAGCTCGTGCTGATCGGCGCGCTGGAACTTCTGAGGATGGTCCTGAAATGAGCAGCCCCCGCGTACTTTTCGGTTTCCATGCGATCACCGTGCGCATGAAGACCGCCCCGCAGTCGATCGTCGAACTGCACGTCGAGACCCAGCGCCGCGACGCGCGCATGCGCGCCTTCGCGGAACGCGCGCGCGATGCGGGCATCAAGATCGTCGAGTCCGACGGCGAGCGGCTGGACAAGCTGGCCGGCAGCGCGCGCCACCAGGGGGTGGTCGCGCGCGTGGAGGCCGTGAAGATGCCGCACTCGCTGGACGAGGTGGTCGAGAACATCGAGGGCCCGCCCCTGCTGCTGGTGCTGGACGGCGTGACCGACCCGCACAACCTCGGCGCCTGCCTGCGCGTGGCCGACGGCTCGGGCGCGCACGCGGTGGTCGCGCCCAAGGATCACGCCGTGGGCATCAACGCCACCGTGGCCAAGGTGGCCAGCGGCGCGGCCGAGACGGTGCCCTACATCATGGTCACCAACCTGGCGCGCACGCTCACCGAGTTGAAGGAACACGACATCCGCATCGTCGGCACCAGCGACGACGCCGAGCACACGCTGTACGACCTCGACCTGACGGGGCCGGTCGCCTTCGTGCTGGGCGCCGAGGGCGACGGCATGCGCCAGCTCACGCGCAAGACCTGCGACCAGCTGGTGCGCATCCCCATGGTCGGCGCCGTGGAGAGCCTGAACGTGTCGGTCGCGTCGGCCGTCTGCCTGTACGAGGCGTTGCGGCAGCGGAGCCAGGCCGCAGTCTGAAGGTCTTTCACCCCGTTTCGTCCGCGGCTGCGTTCAACGCCCATCGAATGGCGATGAGGAGACTGCGATGCACCGAGGACGACGCGGGCTGGCCCGCCGCTGGCTGGCCGGCGCGGCGCTGGGATTGCTGGCGCTGCAGGCGCCGGCACAGGACGACGGCGCGGTGCCCAGGGGGCGCCCGCGGGCCGAGCCGGACCTGGTGCAGGTGGCGGCCGGCGAACAGCCGATCCGGCTCGCCCACGCCGGCGTCGACGTGTTCGTCGACGGCAGCCTGGCGCACACCGTCATCGACCTGACGCTCGTCAACCCGAACCCGCGCACGCTGGAAGGCCAGCTGCAGTTCCCGCTGCACGCGGGCCAGACCGTCACCGGATTCGCGCTGGACATGGGCGACGGCTCGATGCGCGCCGCGGTGCCGGTGCCCAAGGCGCGCGGCCGCGAGGTGTTCGAGGCGGTCGTGCGGCGCGGCGTCGATCCCGCGCTGCTCGAACAGACGGCCGGCGAGAATTTCCGGCTGCGCGTCTATCCGCTGCGCCCGGGCGCGGCGCGCCACGTGCAGATCGCGCTCACCGAATGGCTGTCCGCCGGCGACCGCCAGCGCCTCGGCCTGCCGCTGGACTTCGGCGGCACGCATGCCGGCCGCCTGGACCTGCACGTGCGGCTGCATGCCACGGCACCGGACGGCGTGCGCCTGGGCGCCGGCCTGCAGGACGCGCGCGTGGCCGCGTCCGGCGGCGACACGGACGTCACCCTGCACGCGGACGACTTCGCCGGCGGCGACCCCGACCGGCGCGGGCTCGACGTCGCCTGGCCCGCGGCGCGGGGCGACACCGTGCTGCGCCAGCGCGTCGACGGCCAGGCGTACTTCCACGCCGAGCTGCAGGTGCCCGACCGGCCCGCGGTGCGCGCCCGGCCCGACGAACTGACCCTCGTCTGGGACGCCTCCGGCTCCGGCGCGCGGCGCGACCACGACGCCGAGCTGCGCCTGCTCGCCGCGCTGTTCGCGTGGCAGCCCGAGGTCAAGGTGCGCCTGCGCGTGGTGCGCGACGCCGCCGAGCCGGATCGCTGGTTCGACGTGCGCCACGGCGACTGGCAGGCGCTGCGCGATGCCTTGCGCCACGTCGCCTACGACGGCGCCAGCAACGCGTCGCTGTGGTCGGCGCCCGCCGGCGGCGAGCGGTCGACCAGCCTGGCGCTGCTGTTCTCCGACGGCCTCTGCAACTGGGGCGACCCGGCACCGGTCGCGCCGGGCAACGTGCCGGCCTACGCGGTGCAGTCCGGCCCGGGCGGCGCGGCCGTCTTCCTGCGCCAGTGGGCCGAGGCGCGCGGCGGCCGGCTGCTGGACCTGGCGGCGCTGTCGGCCGACGCGGCGTTGCGCCTCGTGCAGCAGCGCGGCACCCGGCTGCTGCGCGTCGACGGCGACGGCTTCGAGCAGGCCGCCGTGGCGTCGTGGCGGCCGGACGCCGGCCGGCTGGTGCTGGCCGGGCGCTTCACTGCGGCGAAGGCGCGGCTGGAACTGGTTCTCGAGGCCGGTGACGGCGCGACGCTGCGCAAGAGCGTCGACCTGGCGGCGCCCGCGCGCGACGAGGCGGCCGACGACGCGTTCGTCGCCCGGCGCTGGGCGCGCCTGCGCGTCGACGAGCTGCTGGCGCAACCGGCACTGCATCGCACGGAGATCACCGCGCTTGGCAGCCGCTTCGGCATCGTGACGCCGGAGACGTCGCTGATCGTGCTCGAGACGCTGGAGGACTACCAGCGTTACGAGATCCAGCCGCCGCGGGGGCCGCTGCGCGACGCCTGGGACGCCGCGGCGCGCACGTCGGCCGCGAGCAAGGCGACGGAGTCCGCGCGCCACCTGGAGTCGCTGGTGCAGCGGTATCGCGAGGTCCAGGCGTGGTGGGACAGGGACTTCCCGAAGACTCGGGCCGCACCGCAGCGGATCGCGCCGTCGAAGGCGGATGGCATGGCGCGGCCGGAGCCGGCGCAGCTGATCGATGCGCCCGCGCTGCCCGCGGCGGCGATGGCGACCCCCGCTCCGGCCGATGCGGCGCCCATGGCCCCATCCGCTCGGGCGCCGATGTCCGACGTGGCGCGCGAACGCAACGTGGTTCACGTGGCCGAGGCGAATGCGGTGTCCGACAGCCGTGCCGCCACCGAGCTCCGGAAGGCCGGCGGCAGCGCGCCACCGCCGTCGACCATCCACATCGCCGTCCAGCCCTGGTCGCCGGACGCGGGCGGCATGCGCCGGCTCGCGCAGGCCGCCGCCGACGCGCGCTACGCGGTCTACCTCGACCAGCGCCAGGAGGCGCCGGGCAGCCCGGCGTTCTACCTCGACGCCGCCCAGGTGTTCGCGTCGCAGGGCCAGCGCGCGCTGGCGTTGCGCGTGCTGTCGAACCTGGCCGAGCTGCAGCTGGAGGATCGCGGGCTGCTGCGCGTGCTCGGCTACCGCTTGCAGGAGATGGGCGAGACGGCGCAGGCCGTGCGCGTGCTGCGCCGGGTGGCGGAGCTGGCGCCCGACGAGCCGCAGTCCTGGCGTGACCTGGGCCTCGCGCAGGCCGCCGCAGGCGCCTGGCAGCCCGCGGTCGACGCGCTGTGGACGGCCGCGTCGGGCAACTGGGACGCGCGCTTCGGCGACATCGACGTCATCGCGCTGGGCGAGCTCGACGCGATCGCGGCACGGCATCCGGTGAACCTGGCGGCCGTCGACGTCCGCCTGCGCCGCAACCTGCCGCTGGACGTGCGCGTGGCGCTCGCCTGGGACACGGACAGCACCGACATCGACCTGTGGGTCAAGGATCCGGCCGGCGAGTGGGTGAGCTACCAGCAGCCGCTGAGCCGCCAGGGCGGCCGCAACACGCGCGACGTCACCAACGGCTACGGGCCCGAGGTGTTCTCGCTGCGCAAGGCGATGCCCGGCGTCTACGAGGTGCGCGCCAAGTACTTCGGATCGCACCGCCAGGCGCTCGGCAACGCCACCAGCGTGATGATGCGCCTGACCACCGGCTTCGGCACGCCGCACGAGAAGCACCGCGACGTGATCCTGCGGCTGGAGGAGGCCCGCGACGAGGTGCTGGTCGGCAGCTTCGAGGTCAAGTGACGAGGCCGCCCACGAGCCCGCCGGCGGCGATGAGCCACAGCGGGCTGACCTTCCAGCGCACGCACACGGCGACGGTGGCCACCATCGAGGCGAGCAGCCACGGGTTGCCGTAGGCCGGCTTGCCGAGCAGGAAGCCCGAGGACAGCACGAGGCCGACCGTCAGCGGCGCCAGGCCGGTGACGAAGGCCTGCACGCCGCGCGTGTGGCGCCGCGCCTCGCCCCAGCGCGCGGCGGCCAGCGTCAGCGTCGTGGATGGCAGCAGGATGCCGATCATCGTGACGAGCATGCCGAGCGCGCCGCCGATGCCCCAGCCCAGCACCGCGACGAACAGCAGGTTGGGGCCGGGCGCGGCCTGCGCGATCGCCACCATCGCGCTGAACTGGTCGTTGCTGAGCCAGTGGTGCTGGTCGACGAGGTAGCGATGCATCTCCGGCACGGTGCTGATCGCGCCGCCGATGGACAGCAGCGACAGCAGCAGGAACTGCGCGAACACGCCGCCCCAGTCGCTGCCCGTGGGCGCCGCGACGACCGCGGGCGTCATGGCGCCAGCCTCCGCCACGCCAGCGCGTAGGCGACGGCGCCGAGCCCGCCCAGCATCCAGGCGAGCGGAATGCGCAGCAGCGCGATGCACGCGAACATGAGCGCGGCGAACGCGAAGGCCCGCACCGGCCCGAGCACGTTCTTGCGCAGCGCCGGCAGCAGCTTGATGCCGGTGGCCATGATCAGGCCGGCCGCGACGGCGCCCATGCCGCGCAGCACGCCGGCCACCACCGGATGCTGCGCGTAGTGCGCGTAGGCCACCGTCAGCGCGAGCACCACGCCCAGTGGCGCGAGCAGCATGCCGCCCAGCGCCGCCAGCGCGCCGCGCCAGCCGAAGGCACGGTCGCCGAACATCAGCGACAGGTTGACGACGTTGGGCCCCGGCAGCACCTGCGACACGGCCAGCAACTCGAGGAACTGCTCGCGCGTCAGCCAGCGTTCGCGCTCCACGAGCTCGTGCTGCACGATCGGCAGCACACCGCCGAAGCCCTGCAGCGCCAGGCGGGTGAAGACGCTGAAGACCTCGCCGGGCGATTTCGGCGTGCGCGGCGAATCGTCATCGAGGACGGAGGGCGCGCCGGCGTCCTCGATCGTCGCGGCGGCCGCGGTCAGGGTGCCGGGCGACTCGTCGGCCGCGGGCAGGGCCGCGGCGTCGGTCGCGAGGGGAGTGTCTGAGGGGGACATGGCCTGGAGGGAAGCGTTGGCGGGAGCGTACTCCGGGCCGCCGGCTTGCGCCAGTCTTATGTCTTATATAAGACTTGCATGGTCGGGATTGGCATTCGCCGCGCGGGCCGGGCTCGCGGGCCGCCGCGGCCGGGCGGGCGCCCGTCCGGTGCGGCCAAGGCTCAGCGGAGCGGGGGCGTTTCCGTCCCGCGCTCCCGGGCCAGCAGCCGACCGACCCTGTCGCGCTCCGCGTTCCCGCCGCGCGGGATCGTCGACAGCGCTTCCTGGGCGCGCTGGCGCAGGCTGGCCGCGGCAACGGCGTCCCCCAGCGCGGCGTCGACCAAGGCCAGCGCCGCCGCGACGTGGGCGACGAGGGCGGGCGCGGCCGGTGCCTGGGCGCCAGCCGCTTCGAGAGCGCCCGCGAGCCTGGACCGCGCCTCGCCGTCACGGCCGAGCCCGTGCAGGATCTCGCCCAGCAGCAGCCGCGTCCGGATCGCGCGATCCGACCCGCCGTCCGCCATCGCTTCATCCATCGCGACCGCACGGCTTGCCAGGGTGGCCGCCGCCGGCCAGTCGCCGCGGGCCGCCGCCAGCCGCGCATTGACCGTCAGCGCGAACGCCGTGTCCGGGCTCGGCTCGGGATGGATGGCCAGCGCCTCGGCGAGTGCGTCGGCGGCGATCTCGCTGGCGTCGTCCAGGCGCCCGCGGGCGACCAGGATGTCGGCCAGCCAGGCCCGGTCGACGCTGCGGCCGTTGTCCCGGTAGTCCGCGCCGAGCAGGCGTTCCCTGCGGCCGATGGCGTCGCGCAGGCCGGCCTCCGCCGCGGCGTCGTCGGCTTGCCTGAAATGCAGCCGCGCCAGGTTGCCGAGGTTCACGGTCTCGGCCAGGGCGGCCGCCGGCGCGAGCCCCCGGTTCGTGGCCAGCGCCTTCGCGTAGGCGGCGCCGGCCTCGTCGAAGCGGCCCTCGGCGGCGTACACGTTGCCCAGATCGTTGAGGTGCCACGCGCTGCGGCCGTTCGGCCGTGCGTTCGACTGCGCGTCGATGCCGATGGCCGCGAGCAGGAGTCGCTCGGCCTCGGCCGATCGGCCCGACTGGCGCAGCGCCCCGGCCAGGAACACCATGGCATCGGCCACGTCGGGATGGCGCTCGCCCAGCCGGGCGCGAGCGCGCGCCAGCGCCTCGCGCAGCAACGGCTCGGCCCGTGCCGGGTGCCCGGCGTCCATCTGGATCCAGCCGAGGTTGGTCACCGCCTCGGTCAGCGCGTCGCCGGCGCCCGGCCCGCCGCGTGCGAGCGCCACCGCCCGTTCGCCGAGGGCGATCGCGCGGGTCGACTGGCCCTGCCGTTCGTACAGGCCCGCCAGCCAGGCCAGTGCCGGCGCCTCGACCGGCGCGCCGCGGTCGGGGCCGGCCTCGAAGGCGTCGACGGCGCCTTGCAGTCGTGCGACGGCTTCGCGCACCCGGCCCAGCTCGTCGCCTTCCTTGGCGAGCAGGTATTCGATGTGCAGCGTGCGGCGGTCGGTGCTGCCGAACTGCGCCAGCGCCAGCGCGGCTGCCTGCTCGAGCGGCTGCCGCGCGCGATCCGGATGCCCGCTGCGGCGCTCGAGGTCGCCGATCAGCGCGAGGATCTCGACATGCAGGGCCGGTTGCAGCGCGAAGTCGCGGTCGATCCGCTCGCGTCCTTGCGCCAGCAACAGCGCCGTGGTGTCGTTGCCCGCCGTGCCCTGGGTCGCGTTGTCGAACAATCCTTCGAGGAAGGCCTTGAGCGCCTGGGCTCGCCGCGCCTCGTCCTCGGCGGCGAGTGCCTGCGCGCGGGTCTGCGCCGCCGCGGCGCGGGCGAGGCGCGCCTCGTGCAGGCCGATCGCGGTGCTGCCGGCCAGCAGCGTGGCGGCGACGAGGCCCGCGGCGACAGGCAGCGCGTGCCGCTTCGCGAACTTGGCCGTCCGCACCAGGAAGCCGTCCGCCCGCGCCAGCAGGGGGCGGCCGTCGAGGTGGCGTCGGACGTCGTCGCGCATCAGCGCCACGTCCGGGTAGCGCTGCAGCGGATCGTGTCGCGTGGCCTGCCGCACGATCGCGTGCAGGTCGGCGCCGAGCGCTCGCCGCAAGCCCTCGTCGTCGAAGACCGGTGCGTCGGCGTCGAACGCGTCCGCACCGCGGCGCCCGCTCCGTCCCCCCAGCAGCTCCGCCAGCAGCACGCCGAGGGCGAAGACGTCGATCGCGGTCGTCGTCACGTCGCCGGCGAACTGCTCGGGGGCCGCATACGCGCGGGTCAGGCGCCGGGCCTGCGTGCGCGTCGGCTCGGCATCGGCGCTCAGGAGCTTGGCGATGCCGAAGTCCACCAGCTTGACGCGCCCCTGCGCATCCACGAGCACGTTGCTGGGCTTGAGGTCGCGATGCACGATCAGGTTGCGATGCGCGTGCTCGACCGCCTCGCATACGTCCATGAACAAGGCCAGCCGTTCGCGCGTGGCGAGCGCGTGGCGACTGCAGTGCTCCACGAGGTTGCCGCCGGCCACGAATTCGAGCGCGAGGAACGGCGTGCCGGTCGGCGAGAAGCCCGCATCGAGCAGCTGGGCGATGTGCGGGTGCTGCAGGCGCGCGAGGATGCGCTGCTCGCGCAGGAAGCCGCGGCGCTCGTCGGCGTCGTGGACGTCCAGGCGCAGGAGCTTCAGCGCCACGGCCTGCGGGCCACCGGGCAATTCGCGCTGCGCCTCGAACACGCTGGCCATCCCGCCCGCACCCACGAACCGCAGAACGCGATAGCCCGGGACGACCGGCAGCGCGTCGTCCAGGCCATCGACGAGCGCCGGCATCCACTGCGCCATGCCGCGCTCGAGCGCCTGCACGCCGGGCGCGTCGTCGAGCACCCGCGCGACCAGCGCCCGCAGCGCCGGGTCTGCGCAGTGCGTGCGCAGCCACCCCGCGCGCTCGGTGGCGGGAAGGTCGAACAGCGAGTCGATCAGCGGCTCGATCTCGAGCCAGCGCGCGGAAATGTCGATCATGGGGGCAACGAGTCCTCCTGGACCCTTAGCGCAAACGCGGCACGGCAGCCGACATCGGCTTTCAGTCCGGCGCCAGGCAGGCGGACAGGAAGGTGCGCGCCTTCAACCAGTCGCGTTCCACGGTACGCGCGTTCACGCCGAGGACGTCCGAGATCTCCGCACTCGACAGGTCGGCGAACAGCCGCAGTTCCGCCACCCGCGCCAGGCGCTCGTCCAGCGCCGCCAGCCGGGTCATCGCCTGGTCGATGGCGAGCACGTCGAGGACGTCCGGCGCTGCCGGCTCGTCGGCCAGCAGCGGCGCCTGGCGCTTCTGCGCCCGGCGGCGCCGCGCGTGGTCGACCAGGATGTGACGCATCGCCCGGCTCATCCACGCGTACAGGTGCCCGCGGTCGGCGAAGGACAGGTCGCCCTTGCCCGCCAGTTGCAGCCAGGCCTCGTGCACGAGAGCGGTGGTCTCCAGCGTGTGGGCCTGCTCGTGCATCCGCTGGCGGTGGGCGAGGCGATGCAGCGTGGCGTAGATCCGCGGGATCAGGCCGTCGATCGCGGCGGGGTCGCCCGCGGACGCGCGCGCGAGGATTTCGGTGATCGGCAGGTCGGCATTCATGCGCCAGGGGCGACGACGCGGCGTCGCGAATTGTTTTTTTCTCGGGCGATGTCGGTGCGGGCGGCTGTCCTGCGCTTATGGAGGAGATGGGGCGCACGGGACGGCGGAGACGCCGCGTGCACGCCATCGCTCACCATCCACTTCATGGAGCGCCTTCATGGCAAAGCAGAACTTCTTCTCGTCCGGCCGACTCGCCCTGGCCGCCGGCCTTCTTGCGGCCGTCTTCTCCGGGGCCAGCGTCGCCGCCGGCTTCGGAGCCGATCCGACCGCGGGCAAGCGTACACCAGACGCCGCGCCGTCCGCGCAGTGGCGCTCGTGGACGTACCAGACGCTCGACTACCCCGGCGCGGCGCAGACGATCTTCTGGGGCCTCGACGACTTCGGCGGGCTCGCCGGCCAGTACACGATCGCCGGCGGCGTGGCCCACGCGATGACCTATCGGCACGGCAAGTTCCGGCCGCTGGATCCGGACAAGCTGGGCACGTACTTCAGCGCCGCGGGCGGGCCCGATGACGCCGGCACGACCTTCGGCGGCTATGCCGACGCAGCGGGCACGCAGCACGGCTTCGTGATCCGGCGCGGCCGCTTCGAGACGGTCGACTTCCCCGGCCACCTCAACTCGAACGTCGACGCCGTCGACGGCGACGACACGATCCTCGGCGTCTACTGGGATGCGGATCACGTCTTCCACGGCATGCTGAGCCGCAACGGCAACCAGACGCCGATCGACGTGGCCGGCGCGCGCGACACCTACCCGCTGGGCCTGAACAGCAGGGGCGATTCCGTCGGCTACTGGGACGCGGAGGGCTCGGCGACCCACGGCTACGTGCGGCGCGCGGACGGCCAGGTCGCCACCCTCGACGTCCCCGACGCCGCGGCCACGGTCGCCTTCGCGATCAACGACCGGGGCCAGGTGGCCGGCTACTTCACGGACAAGTCGGGCGCGCTCCATGGCTTCGTCCGGACGGGGCACCAGTTCCAGCAACTCGACATGCCCGGCGCCGTGGCGACCATCGTCACCGCCCTCAACAACTGCGACAGCGTCGCCGGCGAATACTTCGACGCCGGCGGCGTCCGCCACGGGTTCATGGCCCTGCTGAAATGACCGGGCGGGACACCGGCGACGGGGGGCTCCGGCCGCCGGTCGCCGGACGTACCGCACGTGCCGGCGCGGCCGGCCCGGCGGAGCCGCGAACGCCGGGCGGCGCCGCTCCGGCTCGCCCGCGCGGCGCCAGCGCGGGAAGATGCGACACGCTCAGCGCAGCACCTTCAGCGCCTCCGGGTTGACGATGTTCGTCGGCGTGCCGTTGATGAAGTTCACGACGTTGTCGAACGCGGCGCCGAAGTACATCTCGTAGCTGCTCTGCTCGACGTAGCCGATGTGCGGCGTGCACACCGCGTTCTCCAGGCGCAGCAGCGGGTGGCCGGCCAGGATGGGTTCGCTCTCGAACACGTCGACGGCGGCCATGCCGGGACGGCCGCGATTGAGCGCCGCCACCAGGGCGGCCTCCTCGATGAGCTCGGCGCGCGACGTGTTCACGAACAGCGCCGTCGGCTTCATCTGCAGCAGGTCGTTGAGCTTGATCAGGTGGCGCGTCGCCTCCGTCAGGCGCAGGTGCACGCTGAGCACGTCGGCGCTGGAGAACAGCTCCTCGCGCGACCCGAGCGCGTGGTGGCCGTCGGCCTCGGCGCGGGCGCGCGATTCCTCCGAGCCCCACACCGCCACTTCCATGCCGAAGGCCTTGCCGTAGCCGGCCACCAGCTTGCCGATGCGCCCGTAGCCCCAGATGCCCAGCGTCTTGCTGCGCAGCGTGGTGCCGATGCCGAAGTTGGGCGGCATCGACGCCGCCTTCAGGCCCGACTGCTGCCACGCGCCATGCTTGAGGCTGGAGATGTAGTGCGGCAGGCGGCGCATCGACGCCATGATCAGCGCCCACGTGAGCTCGGCCGGCGCATACGGCGAGCCGATGCCCTCGGCCACCGCGATGCCCTGCTGCGTGCAGGCGTCGATGTCGATGTGCTCGCCGACCTTGCCCGTCTGCGCGATCAGGCGCAGCTTGGGCAGCTTCTCGAGCAGCTGGCGTGGAAAGCGCGTGCGCTCGCGGATCAGCACCAGCACCTCGGCGTCGCGCAGCCGCACCGACAGCTGCCCGATTCCCTTGACGGTATTGGTGAACACCTTGGCGTTCAGGTCGCTGAGCTTGGCGGCGCACGGCAGCTTGCGCACCGCGTCCTGGTAGTCGTCGAGGATGATGATGTTCACCCGGCCGATTATGGCGCGCGCGTCGCGCCGCGCCATGTCGGCCGAGGGCGCAAAAAAGCCGCCTGGCGGGCGGCTGTTGCATTTGTCGCAGGGTCCTTCAGAAGCGGTACTGCAAGGCGCTCGAAGCGGCGCCGCCGAAGGCCTCGGGAAAGGTGCGGTCGAGCGAGCGGTAGAGCGCGGCGCGCAGCGTGCGCGTGGCGAGGTCGTCCTCGCGCAGCGCCGACAGCAGCGGGCCGCGCAGCAGCCACAGGTCGACGGGATCCTCGGCGGCGCGCACCTGGGCGCGCAGCCACGCGCCCTTGCGGTGCGCGAGGTCCTCGACCGCATGCAGGAACAGCTGCTTCATCTCGACGAAGGCGCGGCGCGCCTCGACGCGGTCGCCGCGGGAGGTCGGCAGGGCCAGCGCCCCGGGGAAGTCGTCGGAATCGGCAACCGAGGCCGGCTCCATCACGAAGTCGACGGACGCCGGCGCCAGCCCGGGGTCGAGCTCGGACAGGCCCAGCGGGTCGTAGCGGGGGCTAGTCGACATCGGCCGTCTCCGGGGCGTGCGTGCCCGTGCGTTTGGCGCGCGTGGGGAAGTGCTGGTTCACGCGCGCGAGGCGGGCATCGGCCTCCACCTGGCTCGCGCGGCGCGCGATCAGCGTGTACAGCTCCGAGCGCAGGTGCCACAGCTCGCGCAGCGAGCGGGCGTGTTGCGCGCGCTGGAGCAGGCCGTGGGGATCGACCTCGGCCAGGCCCTCGAGCGCGGCGACGAACTCGCTGCGCGCACGCTCCAGCGGCGTGCGCAGGGCGGGCGCGACATCCTCGTCGCCGCCCACCAGCCAGCGCAGCGCGGCCGTCCACAGCGAATCGCGGCGCGGCACGATGTCCGGCGGACACACGTTCATGCGCAGCGTGGTCGGCGGGGCCGGCTTGCGGTGGAGTAGGCGTTGGAAGAGGGCGGTGCTCATGGTTCGATTTCGGCCCGCGGGGCCTGAAACATGAGCCGATTGTCAAAAAATGCAGCCAGTTGTAAGGGCTGATAAGGCCAGCTCTTCCCGACAGTTCCTCGCCGGTCGCGTGCGGGCCGTGGCGAGCCGGCGCGCGAGCGGACGCTTCACGGCCCGCCGCTGGCGCTGCTCGCGGGGCCGGCCAGCCCGAAGCGGGGCTGCGGCAGGCCGCGGCGCGCTGCGTCGATCGCCACGCACAGTTCGCGCGCCCCCTCGACGAAGCGCGGGCCGCTGCGGGCCAGCAGGTCGCCCTCGACGTGGGCGAACTGGCCGTGCTGCGTGGCGCTGACGCGCATGAACTCGCTCCAGCGGCCCGGCTTGGCGGCCTCGCCGGGGCCGCCTTCGGTGACGACGATCTGCGGGTCGCGCTGGACGGCCACTTCCCAGCTGACCGTGGCGGTGAGCGTCGGCAGTTCGGCGAAGACGTTGCTGCCGCCGCAGGCCGTGATGGCGCTGGAGATCAGGTGCTGGCCGTTGAGCGTCATCAGCGGCGCATCCCACAACTGGAAGAACACGCGCACGGGCCGGCGGCCGCCGTACGCCGCCTTCAACGCCGCCCAGTCCGCCGCGATCGCCTGGGCGCGCGCCTGCGCCGCGCCCTCCGTGCCGGCCAGGCGGCCGATGCCCCGCAAGGTATCGACCAGCCCGGCGACGCTGCGGATCTCGACCTCGTAGACGGGGACGCCAAGCGTGCGCAGCTTGGCCTTGATGCGCTCGGGCGTGCCGCTGCCCCATACCAGCACGAGGTCGGGCCGGAGCTTGGCCAGGGCCTCGTAGTTGACGGCGAAGGCGTCGCTGATCACGGGCTTGGCCAGCGCCTCGGGCGGGAAATCGCTGTACTTGCCGACCGCCACCAGCTGCCCGCCGGCGCCGGCTGCGTACACGAGCTCGGTCAGGTGCGGCGCCAGCGCGACGATGCGCCGCGCGGGCCGGCTGAGGACGACCTCGCGGCCCGCGTCGTCGACGAGCTCGAGCGACGCCGGCGCAGCGCGTGCGGCGGTGCCGAGCAGCAGCCCGGCGACGAGGGCGATGGCGCGCGCCCTCACGGCTCGATCCCTGCCGCGCGCAGCGCCTTCGCGTCGGGTGCGGCCTGGCCCGGCCGCGGTCGGGCCCCGGGCGGCAGGGCCTTGTACCAGTCGCAGGTGGAGGTGACCGCGCAGCGGCCGCACTGCGGCATGCGCGCCAGGCACACGTAGCGCCCGTGCAGGATCAGCCAGTGGTGTGCGTCGTCGAGGTACTTCGCCGGCACGCGCTCGAGCAGCTTGAGCTCCACCGCCAGCGGGTTCCGGCCGGGCGCGAGGCCGGTGCGATTGGACACGCGGAACACGTGCGTGTCGACCGCCAGCGTCGGCTCGCCGAACGCCACGTTGAGGATGACGTTGGCCGTCTTGCGGCCCACGCCCGGCAACGCCTCCAGCGCGGCGCGGTCGCGCGGCACCTCGCCGCCGTGCTGCTCGAGCAGGATGCGGCAGGTCTCCAGCAGGTGCCGGGTCTTGTTGCGGTACAGCCCGATCGTGCGCACATGCGCCTCTACGCCCGCCGTGCCGAGCGCGAGCATGCGCTCGGGCGTGGGCGCCGCCACGAACAGCGTGCGCGTGGCCTTGTTGACGCCGGCGTCCGTGGCCTGGGCCGACAGCAGCACCGCGGTCAGCAGCTCGAACACGCTCGCGTAGTGCAGCTCGGAAGCGGGCGACGGGTTGGCCGCCTTCAGCGTGGCGAAGAAGGTATCGATGTCCTGGTCGTTCATTGGATTTCCTGCGTCGGACGGCGGCGCGGCTATGCGGCCTTCGTCCGGGCGTCGGCGAACCAGCGCCAGACGATGGGCTGCAATTGAACCACCAGGATGCACGCCAGGATCAGCGCGCAGCCCGCGAAGCCGGCGGCCCCCATCCGGTCGCCCATGAAGACGGCGCCGAACGCCGCGGTGAACACGGTTTCCGAGGACAGCACGATGGCGGAGTCCGCCGGGCGGGTGTGCCGCTGGGCGACCACCTGCAGCGTGAAGCCCAGGCCCACCGACAGCACGCCCGTATAGGCGATGGGCCACAGCGCCTGCGCGAGGCCGTCGGCGCCCAGCGGCTCGGTGGCCAGGCCCAGCACCAGCGCGAGCGCGCTGCAGGCGATGAACTGCCCGCAGGCCACCAGCAGCGCGCCATGCAGGCGGTTGGCGGCGCGGCCGACCAGCATCACGTGCACGGACCATGGCAGGCAGCTGGCGATCACCCACCAGTCGCCGGCGTGGAACGCGGCCAGGCTGCCGCCGCCGGTCAACAGCCAGGAGCCGGCCACGCAGCCGGCCGCCGCGATCCACGTCGTCCAGTGCGGCCGCTGGCGCGACGCCAGCCAGCCCAGCACGGGCACGAGGGGGATGTACAGCGCGGAAAGGAATCCGGTGTTGGTGACGGTGGTCGTGAGCATGCCCACCTGCTGCATCGCGGCGCCCATGAACAGCAGCGTGCCCAGTCCGGCGATGTGCGCGAGGTCGCGCGGCCGCGGCTGGCGCCGGCGGGCGGCCAGCATGCGCCACTCGCGCCAGGCGAACGGCGCGACGATGGCGGCGCCGAGCGCGAAGCGCAGGCCGGTGAAGGTGAGGCTGCCGATGTGGCGCGCGGCGACGGCCTGCGCGACGAACGCCGAGCCCCAGATCAGCGCGACCAGCAGCAGGAGCAGGTTCGAGCGCGCCCGTGTCAGCGGCACGGCGGTCTGCGACGGCAGGATGACGTCGTCGAACGTGGATGCGTCGGCCTGGACGGGTTGCGTCATTGCGCGCGGCCCTGCGCGCGCAGGCGGGCGCGGGCGAGTGCGGCTGCGACGGCGGCACGCTTGGGATCCTCGGGCGCGGCCTGCGCCGCGACGGCCGGCGCCTGTGCCTGCGCGCTCAGGCGCTCGTCGTGCTCGCGCACGTCACGCGCGAGGCGCGCCTGCCTGCGCGCGAAGCGGTCGCGCGCGGTGTCGGCCTGCGCCGGCGACCAGGCGTCCCAGCCGGTGGCGCCGGCGCTGGCCTCCTCCAGCGCGATGCAGTCCATCGGGCACACGGGCAGGCACAGCTCGCAGCCGGTGCAGTCGGCCTCGATCACCGCGTGCATGCGCTTGGGCGCACCGACGATCGCGTCGACGGGGCAGGCCTGGATGCACAGCGTGCAGCCGATGCAGGTGGCTTCCTCGATGTAGACGATGCGGCGCGGCGCCTCGTCGCCGAAGGCCGGATCCAGCGGGAGCTCGGGCTGCCCGAGTTCGCGCGCGAGCCGGCGGATGCCCTCCGCGCCGCCGGGCGGGCACTGGTTGAGCCTGGCCTCGCCGGCGGCCAGCGCGTCGGCGTAGGAACGGCAGTCGGGGTAGCCGCAGCGCGTGCACTGCGTCTGCGGCAACAGCGCGTCGAGGCGCTGTGCAAGCGACGCGACGCCCGTGGAGGGCGTCGCTGTCCGGGGCAGGAGGGGGACGGTGGGACTCACCGTCCGGATTATCCCTTCGCGGCGGGCGTGACCTTCACCGTCTTGCGGGCCTTGGTTGGCGATTTCGCGGCGGCCGACGCGGTGGTCGTGCGCGCCTTGCGCGCCGGAGCGGCCGCCTTGGCGGGATGGCCGGTGCGCTCGTGCTCGAAGCGCGCGATGAAGTCGCGCACGTGCGGGTAGACGATGTCGCGCCAGCGGCGGCCCGAGAAGATGCCGTAGTGGCCCGCGCCCTCGACGTCGTAGTGGAACTGGCGCGTCTTCGGGATGCCGGTGCACAGGCCGTGCGCGGCGCGCGTCTGGCCGGCGCCGGAGATGTCGTCGAGCTCGCCTTCGATCGTCAGCAGCGCCGACTCGTGGATGTCCTGCGGCCGCACCAGGTGGCCGTCGACTTCCCAGCTGCCCTTGACCAGCGAGAAGTCCTGGAACACGGTCTTGATGGTGTCCAGGTAGTACTCGGCCGGCAGGTCCAGCACGGCGTTGTACTCGTCGTAGAACTTGCGGTGCGCCTCGGTGGAGTCGTCGTCGCCGCGCACCAGGTCGAGGAAGTAGTCGTAGTGGGCCGTCGCGTGGCGATCCGGGTTCATCGCGACGAAGCCCGTGTGCTGCAGGAAGCCCGGGTAGACCCGGCGCTGGGCACCGGGGTAGTTCTGCGGCACGCGGTGGATGACGTTGTTCTCGAACCACTCGTAGCTGCGGTTCATCGCGAGGTTGTTCACCGCCGTTGGCGAGTTGCGGGCGTCGATCGGCCCGCCCATCATCGTCAGGCTCAGCGGCGTCCTCTCGCCGGCGCTCGCCATCAGCGAGACCGCGGCCAGCACGGGCACGGTGGGCTGGCACACCGAGATCACGTGCACGTCCGCGCCGATCAGGCGGATGAATTCCTGCACGTAGCGGATGTAGTCGTCGAGGTGGAACGGGCCGGCGTCGACGGGCACCATGCGGGCGTCGGTCCAGTCGGTGATCCAGACCTTGTGGTCCTGCAGCAGGCTGCGCACGGTGTCGCGCAGCAGCGTGGAGTGGTGGCCCGACAGCGGCGCGACCACCAGCACCGAGGGCTGGGCCTTCATGCGCTCGAGCGTGACGGCGTCGTCGCTGTAGCGCTTGAAGCGGATGAGGCGGCAGAACGGCTTGTCCAGCGCTGTCTGTTCCTGCACGACGATCTCGACGCCGCCCGAGCTGACCGTCTTGATCTCGAACTCCGGCTTCTCGTAATCCATGCCCAGGCGGTGCAGCAGCTCGAAACCGGCCGACAGGCGCTGGGCGCCCGGCACGTGCGTGAACGGCGACAGCGGATGCTTGTAGAGCTTGGCCGTGGCGGCGGCGAAATCGGCGAAGGGCGCCATCAGGGCGCGCTGCGCTTCGTACAGTTGATAAAGCATGTCGCTCTCAGCCTTTCGGGCTTGTCGTTACCTGGCAACGCGACAGTGGCCGCGTGCCGCGGATTCTCTTCGATTCCTGAACGAATGCTTGTCGCCTTCGTTCGATGGGATTAATTGCTGCGCCGCAGCATTGGTCCAATACTACGCCTGTTTCGCGTCGTGCGTGCAACTCTGCAACGTGCATGCCCGTCGCGCCGAGCGGGCTCCGGGGGCTGTCACGATGATGCAACCTGCTGCGATGCACCAATCCGCCGAACAGGGGCGGGAAGGGCGGGTTGTCGTGACAGGGTTGGCGAATGGCGGGCTTGCAGCGCGTGCTTGACATAGTTCGATGATTGGCTAATCATCGAATCATGAGTTCCGTGTTCAAGGCCTTGTCCGACCCGACCCGCCGCCAGGTGCTGCAGCTCCTGCGCAAGGGACCGCTCAGCGCCGGCGAGCTCAGCGCGCAGTTCAACGTCTCCAAGCCGACGATGTCGGCGCACTTCGCGGTGCTCAAGGAGGCCGATCTCGTGCATGCCGAGAAATCCGGCAAGTCCGTGCTCTACCACCTGAAGCTCTCCGTGCTCGAGGAAGCGCTGCTGGGCTTCGTCCATTCGTTCGGCCCTGGCGACGAGCCGGCGGCCGTTCCCAGGGAGATGGCGCCATGAACGAGATTCGCAAGGATGTGATCGGAAACCTGGCCTGGGGCCTGGGCATCATGGTGCTGGCGCTGGTGTCGATGCAGGCGCGCAAGCTGGGCTGGCTCGAGCCGGAGACCGTGACGCGGCTGGTCATTGGCGCGAACGGGCTGTTCGTGGCCTGGATGGGCAACCGCCTGCCCAAGTCCTTCGTCCCCAACGCTTGCGCGCGCCGCGCGCGTCGCGTCGCAGGCTGGTCCCTGGCGCTCAGCGGGCTGATGTATGCGGCGCTGGCGGCGCTCGCGCCAATTCCGGTGGCCTGCTGGGGCGGGGCGACCGCGCTCCTCACGGGCGTCGCCGTGACGGTGGGCTATTGCCTGTCGCTGCGCCACCAGGCGAAGGCGAGCTGATCCGGCGCGGATGAGAAAAGCCCCGGGGCTCGCGCCGCGGGGCTTCACGTGGGGCGCGGCGTTCTCAGGCGGCCACTGCCGCGATGGATCGGGCCACGTAGGCCAGGTTGTGGTCGTTGAGCGCGGCCACGCAGATGCGGCCCGAATCGACGCCGTACACGCCGAACTCGCTGCGCAGGCGCTGCATCTGCGCGGCGGACAGGCCCGAGTAGCTGAACATGCCGTTCTGCCGGGTGATGTAGCCGAGGTCGCCCTTCACGCCGGCGGTCGTCAGGTGGTCGACCAGCGCGCCGCGCATGCGCTTGATTCGATCGCGCATGCCTGCCAGCTCGCTTTCCCACTGCGCGCGCAGCGCCGGCGTGGTCAGCACGGTGGCCACGATCTGCGCGCCGTGCGTCGGCGGGTTGGAGTAGTTGGTGCGGATGACGATCTTGAGCTGCGACAGCACGCGCGCGGCTTCGTCCTTCGAGGCGCACACGACGCTCAGCGCGCCCACGCGTTCGCCGTACAGCGAGAAGCTCTTGGAGAACGAGGTCGAGACGAAGAAATCGAGGCCCGCGGCCAGGAACTGGCGCACGGCCGCGCCGTCTTCCGCGATGCCGAAGCCGAAGCCCTGGTAGGCCATGTCCACGAAGGGCACCAGGCCGTGTTCCTTGATCGTGGCGATGACCTTCCTCCACTGCTCGGCCGACAGGTCGACGCCGGTCGGATTGTGGCAACAGGCGTGCAGCACGACGATGGTGCCGGCCGGCGAGGCGGCCAGCCTGGCGAGCATCGCGTCGAAGGCGACGCCGCGCGTGGCCGCGTCGTAGTACGGGTACTGCTCGACCACGAAGCCGGCGTTGGTGAACAGCGCGCGATGGTTCTCCCAGCTCGGGTCGCTGATCAGCACCTTCGCGTCAGGGCGCAGGCGCTTGAGGAAATCGGCGCCCACCTTCAGGCCGCCGGTGCCGCCGAGGGCCTGGATGGTGGCCACGCGGCCCTGCTGGACGACGTCGGAGTCGGCGCCGAACACCAGGCCCTGCACGGCCTTGTCGTAGGCGGCGATGCCGTCGATGGGCAGGTAGCCGCGCGCCTTCTGCAGCTCGACCAGCTGCTTCTCGGCCGCGGAGACGCAGCCCAGCAGCGGCAGCTTGCCGTTCTCGTCGGTGTAGACGCCCACGCCGAGGTTGACCTTGGACGGGTTCGTGTCGGCGTTGAACTGCTCGTTCAGGCCGAGGATGGGGTCGCGCGGGGCGAGTTCGACGGAGGCAAACAGCGACATGGAGTCAGGTTCCTGGAATGGGCTTGAAAGCCCGGAAGATGGCGGCAGATGGAAGGGCTGCGCAGGTGTCAGGAGCTTTCTCCCGCTCGTTGCGCTACGCTGTCGGATTGGCCGTCGCCGGAAACGCGACTGGACGCACCAGCACCGGCAGCGTCCCGATTTTAGGCCAAGAGCCAGGGATAACCCGATGCCGATTGATTCTGACGTCATGCCCGAGCCGACTGCCGCGGGCTATTCGCACGCCGCGTCCGTGGCCGCGCCCGACGCCGAGCCGCCCCAGGGCGAGTTCGTCTCCTTTCCCGATTCGCCGTTCCAGCTGTTCCAGCCGTACCTGCCGGCGGGCGACCAGCCCGCCGCGATCGCGCAACTGTGCGAGGGCATCGACGACGGCCTCACGTACCAGACGCTGCTGGGCGTCACGGGCTCGGGCAAGACGTACACGATGGCCAACGTCATTGCGCGCATGGGCCGCCCGGCCATCGTGTTCGCGCCGAACAAGACGCTGGCCGCGCAGCTGTACAGCGAGTTCCGCGAGTTCTTCCCGAAGAACGCGGTGGAGTACTTCGTCAGCTACTACGACTACTACCAGCCCGAGGCCTACGTGCCGCAGCGCGACCTGTTCATCGAGAAGGACTCGTCGATCAACGAGCACATCGAGCAGATGCGGCTGTCGGCCACCAAGAGCGTGCTGGAGCGGCGCGACACCATCATCGTGGCGAGCGTGTCGGCCATCTACGGCATCGGCAAGCCCGAGGACTACACGCAGATGCGCTTCATCCTGCGGGGCGGCGACAAGCTCGGCCAGCGGGACGTCATCGCGCAGCTGATCCGCATGCAGTACACGCGCAACGAGACGGAGTTCTCGCGCGGCACGTTCCGCGTGCGCGGCGACACGATCGACGTGTTCCCCGCGGAGCACTCCGAGCTCGCGGTGCGCATCGAGCTGTTCGACGACGAGGTCGAATCGCTGCAGCTGCTGGATCCGCTCACGGGCCAGATCCGCCAGAAGGTGCCGCGCTTCACGATCTATCCGTCCAGCCACTACGTGACGCCGCGCGAGCGCATCGTCACGGCCATCGACACCATCAAGGAGGAGCTGCGCTGGCGCCTCGACGAGCTGGTGAAGGGCGGCAAGCTGGTGGAGGCGCAGCGCCTGGAGCAGCGCACGCGCTTCGACCTCGAGATGCTGCAGGAGGTCGGCCACTGCAAGGGCATCGAGAACTACTCGCGCCATCTGTCGGGCGCTGCGCCGGGCGATCCGCCGCCCACGCTGGTGGACTACATGCCCAAGGACGCCATCATGTTCATCGACGAGAGCCACGTCATGATGGGCCAGATCGGCGCCATGTACAAGGGCGACCGTGGGCGCAAGGAGAACCTGGTCGAGTATGGATTCCGCCTGCCGTCCGCCCAGGACAACCGCCCGCTGAAGTTCGAGGAGTTCGAACGCAAGATGCGCCAGTGCGTGTTCGTCACCGCCACGCCCGCCGACTACGAGAAGAACCATGCCGGACAGGTGGTCGAGCAGCTGGTGCGGCCCACGGGCCTCATCGATCCGGTCGTGGAGGTGCGCCCGGCCGCGACGCAGGTCGACGACGTGCTGCAGGAGATCCGCGAGCGCACCTCCGTGGGCGACCGCCTGCTGATCACCACGCTCACCAAGAAGATGGCCGAGCAGCTCACCGACTACCTCACGGAGAACGGCGTCAAGGTGCGCTACCTGCACTCGGACATCGACACGGTGGAGCGCGTGGAGATCCTGCGCGACCTGCGCATCGGCACCTTCGACGTGCTGGTGGGCATCAACCTGCTGCGCGAGGGCCTGGACATCCCAGAGGTCTCGCTGGTCGCCATCCTCGACGCCGACAAGGAAGGCTTCCTGCGCGCCGAGCGCAGCCTGATCCAGACCATCGGGCGCGCGGCGCGCAACGTCAACGGCAAGGCCATCCTCTACGCCGACCGGATGACCGACTCGATGCGCAAGGCCATCGACGAGACCGAGCGCCGGCGTGCGAAGCAGATCGCGCACAACACGGCGATGGGCATCGTGCCGCGCGGCATCCGCAAGACGATCCGCGACCTGATCGACGGCGTCGCGGCCGAGCGCTCGGGCAAGGACGACCTGAAGTTCGCGCAGCAGGCCGCCGAGGTGGAGGCGATGAGCGAGAAGGATCTCGGCAAGCGCATCAAGCTGCTGGAAAAGCAGATGCTCGAGCACGCCAAGAACCTCGAGTTCGAGAAGGCGGCGCGCGTGCGCGACCAGCTGGCGCTGCTGCGCGAGCAGGCGTTCGGTGCCGCGGGGCATGACACGGCCGCCGCGCCCGCGGTCGCGCGCAAGGCCTGAGCGACGGGCGGGAAACCCGTTGCCATGACGAACACGTCCCCCAGGATCCGCGTGCTGATGGTCTGCCTGGGCAACATCTGCCGCTCGCCGACCGCCGAGGCGATGCTGCGCCGCAAGCTGCACGAAGCCGGGCTGGACGACCGCGTCGAGGTCGACTCCGCCGGCACCGCCGACTACCACGTCGATTCGCCGCCCGATCGCCGCGCCGTCGCGCACGGCGAGCGCCGCGGCCTGCGCATGCAGCACCTGCGCGGCCGCCAGGTGGCGCGGGCGGACTTCGACCGCTTCGACTTCATCCTGGCGATGGACGAGGACAACCTCGCCGACCTGCAGCGCCTCCGGCCGGCGGGCGCGCGTGCGACCGTGGCGCTGCTGATGTCGTTCGCGCCCGGCGCGGGTCAGCGCGAGGTGCCCGATCCGTACCACGGCGGTGCCGACGGGTTCGAGCACGTGCTGGACCTGGTCGCGGCGGCCGCCGACGGGTTCATCGCATCCTTGCGTTCGAATTGAGCATTTCGGGCAGCGAAGACCGCTTTGAAGAGCATGGTTTCTGGGGCCGTTCTACCGGGCGTCAGCGACAAAAGGCGCATGCTCTGCCGCGCTGCAACATTCATGCGGCGCATAGTCGACGGAATCGCTAGGCTTCTGGCATAATCGACTAAAACGCTCGGAATCAACCAAGGGTTATCACTCCTCTCCGACCTCCAGCCAAGGGTTGCCCACTGACCCGCGGCACGGACCGTAGTCGATCGCCCCAAACACCCCCAGGAGAGCACCCCATGCGTCTGACCACCAAAGGCCGATTCGCTGTCACGGCAATGATCGATCTGGCCCTCCGCTCCAGCAATGGTCCGGTCGCCCTCGCTGCCATCTCGCAGCGACAGCAGATCTCGCTGTCGTACCTGGAACAGCTGTTCGGCAAGCTGCGCCGGCACGAGCTCGTCGAGAGCACGCGCGGCCCCGGCGGCGGCTACTCGCTCGGCCGCGGCGCCGAGGCGATCACCGTGGCCGACATCATCGTCGCGGTCGACGAGCCGATCGACGCGACGGGCTGCGCCGGCAAGGAGAACTGCATGGGCGACGACACGGGCCGCTGCATGACGCACGACCTGTGGGCCAGCCTGAACGTGAAGATGATCGAGTTCCTCGATTCGATCTCGCTGAAGAAGCTGGTCGACGAGCAGCTCGCCAAGGGCGTGTCCATCGAAGAGGTGCCGGTGCGCCGCGCGATCTCCTCGCAGCCGGTCGTCAAGCCGATCAAGGTCAACGCGCCGAACTCGGTGTTCGCGCTCGGCAACGCGTTCTCCAAGTAATCCGCCACTCGTTCCCATGACCCCGCACTTCCCGATCTACATGGACTACGGCGCGACGACGCCGGTCGACCCGCGCGTGGTCGATGCAATGATCCCCTGGCTGCGCGAGCACTTCGGCAACCCGTCCTCGCGCTCGCACGCGTGGGGCTGGGAGGCCGAGGAGGCCGTCGAGCGCGCGCGCGGCCAGGTCGCCGCGCTGATCGGGGCCGATCCGCGCGAGATCGTGTGGACGTCGGGCGCGACGGAGTCCAACAACCTCGCCATCAAGGGCGCGGCGAACTTCTACAGCACGCGCGGCAAGCACCTGATCACGGTCAAGACCGAGCACAAGGCCGTGCTGGACGTGATGCGCGAGCTGGAGCGCCAGGGCTTCGAGTGCACCTACCTGGACGTCGAGCCGAACGGCCTGCTGGACATCGAGAAGTTCAAGGCGGCGATCCGTCCCGACACGATCCTGGCCTCGGTCATGTTCGTGAACAACGAGATCGGCGTGGTGCAGGACATCCCGGCGATCGGCGCGATCTGCCGCGAGCGCGGCATCATCTTCCACGTCGATGCGGCGCAGGCCACCGGCAAGGTCGACATCGACGTCGCCAGTCTGCCGGTCGACCTGATGAGCCTGGCCTCGCACAAGACGTACGGCCCCAAGGGCATCGGGGCGCTGTACGTGCGCCGCAAGCCGCGCGTGCGCCTCGAGGCGCAGATGCACGGCGGCGGCCACGAGCGCGGCATGCGCTCGGGCACGCTGCCGACGCACCAGTGCGTGGGCATGGGCGAGGCGTTCCGCATCGCCAGGGAAGAGATGCACGCCGAACAGGCGCGCATCCGTGCGCTGCAGCAGCGCCTGTACACGGGCTTGAAGGACATCGAGCAGGTGTTCGTCAACGGCGACCTGGAACGCCGCGTGCCGCACAACCTGAACCTGTCGTTCAACTACGTCGAGGGCGAGTCGCTGATCATGGGCGTCAAGGGCCTGGCGGTGTCGTCGGGCTCGGCCTGCACGTCCGCCAGCCTCGAGCCCAGCTACGTGCTGCGCGCGCTCGGCCGCAGCGACGAACTGGCGCACTCCTCGCTGCGCATGACCATCGGCCGCTTCACCACCGAGCAGGAGATCGACTCCGCGGTGGCGATGCTCAAGGACACCGTCGCGCGCCTGCGCGAGCTGTCCCCGCTGTGGGACATGTACCGCGACGGCATCGACATCAGCGCGATCCAGTGGGCCGCCCACTGATCGCTCCCATCACCATTCGTTGAGGGTAGAAGAACATGGCATACAGCGACAAGGTCATCGACCACTACGAGAACCCGCGCAACGTGGGTGCGTTCGACAAGGGCGACGACACCGTGGGCACCGGCATGGTGGGCGCCCCCGCGTGCGGCGACGTGATGAAGCTGCAGATCAAGGTCAACCCGGCCACGGGCCTGATCGAGGACGCGCGCTTCAAGACCTACGGCTGCGGCTCGGCCATCGCGTCGTCGTCGCTGGTCACCGAATGGGTCAAGGGCAAGTCGCTCGACGAGGCCATGGCGATCCGCAACACGCAGATCGCCGAGGAACTCGCGCTGCCGCCGGTCAAGATCCACTGCTCGATCCTGGCGGAAGACGCGATCAAGGCCGCGGTCAGCGACTACAAGGCCCGCCATGGCGCCGAGGCATCGGTCGCCGAGCCTGCCTCGCTGAACGCCTGAGGCCGCGACGATGGCGGTGACCCTGACCGAACGCGCTGCCCGGCACGTGACGCGCTACATCAGCAAGCGCGGCCGCGGCGTCGGCGTGCGCCTGGGCGTGAAGACGACGGGCTGCTCGGGCCTGGCCTACAAGCTCGAATACGCCGACGACGTCGCGGCGGAAGACCTCGTGTTCGAGGGCCATGGCGTCAAGGTGCTCGTCGACCCGAAGAGCCTGCCCTACATCGACGGCACGGAGCTCGACTTCGTGCGCGAGGGCCTCAACGAGGGCTTCAAGTTCCACAACCCGCGCGAGAAGGACAAGTGCGGCTGCGGCGAGTCGTTCCGCGTCTGACATCCCCGTTCACTGAACGCCTGGAAGGCGCGGCACTGGTCGCGCCTTTTTGTTGGCGAGAACCGTTTCGCTTTCCATGACCCTGGCCATCCGTCCCACGCCGCCCGACCATCCGCAGGTGCAGTCGCTCCTGGCCGAGCTCGATGCCTACCTGGCGAGCCTGTACGACCCCGAGGACATCTATGCGCTCGACCTCGCCAGCCTGATGGAGCCGTCGGTCACGTTCCTCGGCGCTTGGCACGGCGACACGCTGGTGGGCTGCGGCGCCGTGCGCGTGATGCCGGCCGAGGCGCCCACCGAGGGTCGGCCCTACGGCGAGATCAAGCGCATGTTCGTCTCGCCGGGGCGGCGCGGCGAGCGCATCGGCGAGCAACTGCTGGCTGCGCTCGAACGCGAGCTGCAGTCGCGCGGCATCGTCCGCGCGCTGCTCGAGACGGGCCCGACGATGCCGGCGGCGCTCAGGCTCTACACGCGCTGCGGCTACGCGCCGCGCGGCGCCTACAGCGACTACCCCGTCGACGCGCCCGCGTCGGTGTTCATGGAAAAGCGATGGACGCCCTGAGCCGCGACGCAGCGCCGCCCGAAGGCGCGCCGCCGGCGCTCTCGATCGGCGCCAGCGATTTCGCGCTGTTCGGCCTGCCCGAGCGCTTCGAGATCGACCTCGCCGCGCTCGACGCCAAGTGGAAGCAGCTGCAAGGCGCCGCGCATCCCGATCGCTTCGCCACCGAGACGGCCGCCGCGCAGCGCGTGGCCATGCAGTGGGCCGTGCGCATCAACGAGGCCTATCGCCGGCTGAAGAACCCGCTGGCCCGTGCCGCCTACCTGTGCGCGCTGCACGGCGTCGACCTGGAGGCGGAGAGCAACACCGCGATGCCGCCGGCCTTCCTGATGCAGCAGATGGAATGGCGCGACGCATTGTCCGAGGCCGGCACGCTGGACGCGGTGGAGGCCTTGGCCGATGAGGTGGTCGCCTCGCGCAATGCGACGCTGAAGTCACTGCAGGCGCAGATCGACGGCGCCGCCAGCGTGGACTGGCGCCAGGTCGCCGGCACCGTGCGCGGCCTGATGTTCGTCGACAAGTTCATGAGCGACATCGACAAGCGCGTCGACGCGCTCTCGTAAACCAAGCACCCGAACAAGAAGCAAGACATGGCATTGCTCCAGATCTCCGAACCCGGCCAGGCGCCCGACCCGCACCAGCGCCGCATCGCGGTGGGCATCGACCTCGGCACCACGCACTCGCTGGTGGCCGCCGTGCGCCACGGCGTGCCCGAGTGCCTGCCGGACGACCAGGGCCGCGTCATCCTGCCGTCGGCCGTGCGCTACACCGAGGGCGGCGGCCGCCAGATCGGCCACGCCGCGCTCGACGCGCAGGCCGAGGACGCCGAGAACACGGTGGTCTCCGCCAAGCGCTTCATGGGCCGCATGCTGGCCGACGTCGCGGGCCACCAGCGCCTGCCGTACCGCTTCGTCGACCAGCCCGGCATGGTGGGCGTGGCCACGCGCGACGGCGTCAAGACGGCGGTGGAGGTGTCGGCCGAGATCCTGGCCACGCTGCGCTTCCGCGCCGAGGACACCTTCGACGACGACGTCTACGGCGCGGTCATCACCGTGCCCGCGTACTTCGACGACGCCCAGCGCCAGGCCACCAAGGACGCCGCGCAGCTGGCGGGCCTGAACGTGCTGCGCCTGATCAACGAGCCCACCGCCGCGGCGATCGCCTACGGCCTCGACCAGGGCGTCGAGGGCCTGTACGCCGTCTACGACCTGGGCGGCGGCACCTTCGACATCTCGCTGCTGCGCCTGGCGCGCGGCGTGTTCGAGGTGGTGGCCACCGGCGGCGATTCCGCGCTCGGCGGTGACGACTACGACCAGCGCTTGGCCAGCGCGCTGCTGCAACGCGCCGGCCTCGGCACGCTCGAGGCCTTGAGCCCGCGCGAGCGCCGCAACGTGCAGACGGCCGCGCGCCGCGCCAAGGAGGCATTGAGCGCGGCGACGACGACGTCGGTGACGTTCGAGGTCGATGGCCGTGCGCACGTGCTCGACGCCACGCGGGCCGAGTTCGAGGCCGCCACGTCCGAGCTCACGGCCACCACGCTGCGCCTGCTCAAGCGCGTGCTGCGCGACGCGAAGGTGTCGGCCGACGACGTGCAGGGCGTCGTGATGGTGGGCGGCTCGACCCGCATGCCCGTGGTGCGCGAGGCGATCGCCACGCTGTTCGGCCGGCCGCCGCTGGTCAACCTGAACCCCGACGAAGTCGTCGCGCTCGGCGCGGCGATCCAGGCCAACGCACTGGCCGGCAACGCCTCGTCGGGCGACCTGCTGCTGCTGGACGTCACGCCGCTGTCGCTGGGCCTGGAGACGATGGGCGGGCTGGTGGAGCGCATCATCGAGCGCAATTCGACGATCCCCACCGCGAAGGCGCAGGACTTCACCACCTTCAAGGACGGCCAGACCGCGATGGCCGTGCATGTGGTGCAGGGCGAGCGCGAGCTGGTGTCCGAGTGCCGCTCGCTGGCGCGCTTCGAATTGCGCGGCATCCCGCCGATGGTGGCCGGTGCGGCGCGTATCCGCGTCACGTTCCAGGTGGACGCCGACGGGCTGCTGAGCGTCGCCGCGAAGGAGCTCGCGTCCGGCGTCGAGGCCGCGATCGTCGTCAAGCCCAGCTACGGGCTGAGCGACGAACAGGTGGCCGGCATGCTCAAGGAAGGCTTCGCCAGCGCCGAGGCCGACATGGCCGCGCGCAGCCTGCGCGAGGCGCAGGTCGACGCCGAGCGCATGGTGCTGGCCACCGAATCGGCGCTGGCCGCCGACGGCGACCTGCTGGACGCCGCCGAACGCACGGGGATCGAGGCGCTCGTCGCGCGCGTGCGCGCCGCCGCGCGCGACGCGGGCGAGCCGCGCGCGATCGAGGCAGCGGTCGAGGCGCTGGCCGAGGGCACCGAGGGCTTCGCCGCCGCGCGCATGAACCGCGGCATCCGGGTCGCCTTGGCCGGCAAGAACGTCAACGAGATTTGAGAATGACCGTCATCAAGATCCTTCCCCACGCCACGCTGTGCCCCGAAGGCAAGACCATCGAAGCCGCGCCCGGCACCTCCGTGTGCGAGGCGCTGCTGGAGAACGGCGTCGAGATCGAGCACGCGTGCGACATGAGCTGCGCGTGCACCACCTGCCACGTGATCGTGCGCGAGGGCTTTGCCTCGCTCAACGAGGCCGAGGAATCGGAAGAGGACCTGCTCGATCGCGCATGGGGGCTGACCTCGCAGTCGCGCCTGTCGTGCCAGGCGATCGTCGCAGGCAAGGATCTCGTGATCGAGATTCCCAAGTACACGATCAACCACGCCCGCGAGAATCATTGAAGGGCGGCGGCGCACCTCGAGTTGTCACACGGCGCCGTGTGACAACTGCCGGAAATGCAAAAGCGGCCCGCAGGCCGCTCGTTCGCGATGGGAAGAGGGCGGCTTCAGCGCCAGTCGCGCACCATGCCGCGCACGGCCGCCACGGGCCACCACTGGTTCCAGCCGCCGGACTGGCCCACCGCCTGCGGAGTGGCGCGCGTCATCAGCATGCCGTCCTTCTCCAGCTTGGAGACCAGTTCCTCGATGTCGCGCACGCTGGCCCCGCTGCTGCGGGCCAGGTCGCGGACGCTGGCGAAGCGCTGGGACAACTCGCTCACGACACGGCGCATCGTGGTCTTCTGGAATCGCGGAGGCAGTTCCGGCCAGGCGGTGAGTTTGTATTGCGTCATGATTCCCAACGAGGTCGACGGCCGTGTGGTTTGTATGTTTCGGACGACAATGTGAATCGTCGTTCCGAGCGGTGAGGCCGAATATCACCGCCTAGGGAATTTAAACCGGCCATTTCCTTTTAAGGAAGCCAGCTCGACCTGAGTTTGTAACGACTTGAGTCGACTAATTCACAGTTGAACCGCCTGATGATCGTCCTCGGCATCGAATCCTCCTGCGACGAGACCGGCGTCGCCCTCGTCGAAACGAATGGCGGCGGGGTGCCGCGATTGCGGTCGCAGGCGCTGCATTCGCAGATCCGCATGCACCAGGCCTACGGCGGCGTGGTGCCCGAACTCGCGTCGCGCGACCACGTGCGGCGCGTGCTGCCGCTGCTCGAGGCGGCGCTGGCCGACGCGTCGCTCGCCCGCGAGGACATCGACGTCGTCGCCTTCACGCGCGGCCCCGGCCTGGCCGGCGCGCTGCTGGTGGGCGCGGGGGTGGCCTGCGCGCTCGCGGCCTCGATGGGCAAGCCCACGCTGGGCGTGCACCACCTCGAGGGCCACCTGATGTCGCCGTTCCTGTCGGCCGACCCGCCGGAGTTCCCGTTCGTGGCGCTGCTGGTGTCGGGCGGCCATACGCAGCTCATGCGCGTGGATGCGGTCGGCCAGTACGAGATGCTGGGCGAGACGATCGACGACGCCGCCGGCGAGGCCTTCGACAAGTCCGCCAAGCTGCTGGGGCTGGGCTATCCCGGCGGTCCGGCGCTGGCCGCGCTGGCCGCGCATGGCGACCCCGAGGCCATCGCGCTGCCGCGCCCGTTGTTGCATAGCGGCAACCTCGACTTCTCGTTCGCCGGGCTGAAGACGGCGGTGATGACCGCGATGCGCAAGTTCGGCCCCGAGCCGACGCCGCAGCAGCGCGCCGACCTGGCGGCCAGCACGCAGGCGGCCATCGTCGAGGTGCTGGTCAAGAAGTCGCTGCGCGCGTTGCAGGAGACCCGGCTGTCGCGCCTGGTGGTGGCCGGCGGCGTCGGCGCCAACACGCGCCTGCGCGAACACCTGGACGGCGTCGCCGCGCGCCGCGGCCTGCGGGTGCACTACCCGGAGCTCGCGCTGTGCACGGACAACGGCGCGATGATCGCGCTGGCCGGCGCCATGCGCCTGCAGCGCGACCCGTCGCTGGCCCGGCCGGACTACGCCTTCGACGTCAAGCCCCGCTGGCCGCTGGCTCAAGTTTGACGCGAGCGGTAGGCCGGGCGGGTTGGGCGGAGCAGGCGGGGTACGGCGGGGTAGGGCGGGGTTGGGCGGGTTAGCCGCAGGCGTAACCCGCCGTTCGGTGGCGAGCAGAGTGTTCACCGTGTCGAAGCCGTTGGACCTCGGCAGTTGAGGCGAACGGCGGGTTACGCCTGCGGC
>JBJMWE010000161.1:0-25471 GCA_045810285.1 Vitreoscilla sp.
CCGGCGCTGCCGGTGCCGCGACAGGCGTCGTCACGGCGGCCACGGGCGCGGCCGGAGCCGCCGCAGGGGCGGCCGGCCGGGCGCCGGCGCCAGGCTTGGCCCCCGCAGGCGCCGCGGCGGTGGCCGTGGCCTTCATCGCCGGCGTGTGCGGGGTCCGGCTGGACTTGGTCGGCGCGCCGGGCAGCGTCGCGGCGGGGCTGGGGTTGGCTTGGATGCGCATGGCGGAGTTCCTGATGGGTCGGTCGCGATGCCGGCCTGGCAGGCATTCACCGCACCTTCATCGTAGACAGCACGCCGCCGTCCTAAAGCCCGATCAGCGGACGAGAAACCCGCCAGTTCGCGCCGTCCCGCCCCGTCTCGCGCGCGAGGCGGGGGAGGCGCTCATTCTCCTGTCTTGAACGCGGTGAACGTGCGGGTCTGCACGCGCTTGATGTCCTGCGGCAGGGCGTCCGGCACGGTCATCCTGGCCAGGTCCTCGGGCTTCAGGAAGACGCTCGGGTTGGCCGCCACGTCCTTGGCCACGAACTTCAGCGAGGCCTTGTTCGGGTTGGCGTAGAACACCTTGTTGGTGAGCGACGCGTGCACCTCGGGGCGCAGGATGTAGTTGATGAACAGCAGCGCGTTCTGCGGGTGCGGCGCGTCGGCCGGGATGGCCATCGAGTCGAAGAACAGCGTCGAGCCGCTCCGGGGCACGAAGGCGACGATGTCGTTGCCGTTCTTCTCCTTGATGGCGCGGGCGCGGGCGATGTTGATGTCGCCGGAATAGCCGAGCACGGCGCACACCGAGCCGGCGACCATGTCGTTGATGTAGCCCGACGACGAGAAGCGGGTGACGTCCGGCCGGATCTTCTTGAGCATCGCGCCGGCCGCCGCGTAATCGGCGGCATTGCGGCTGTACGCCGGCTTGCCGACGTAGCCGAGCGCGATCGGCAGCACCTCGGACGGGGAGTCCAGGAAGCTGACGCCACAGCCCTTGAGCTTGTCGGCGTACTTCGGGTCGAAGATGAGCGACCACGGGTTCTCGGGCAGGGGCATGCCGCCCAGCGCGGCCTTGACCTTGCCGGTGTTGATGCCCACCGTGATGTAACCCCACAGCCAGTCGACCAGGTACTGGTTGCCCGGGTCGACCTTGGCCATCAGCGACAGCAGCGCGGGGTCGAGGTTGCCCCAGTTGGTCAGCTTGCTGCGGTCGAGCTTCTGGAACAGGCCGGCCTCGATCTGCACCTTGGCGAAGTGCGCGCTGGGCACGACGATGTCGTAGCCCGTGTGGCCTGCCACCAGCTTGGCGTGCAGCGCCTCGTTGGAGTCGTAGTTGTCGTAGTTGACCTTGATGCCCGTTTCCTTCTCGAAGTTCTTCAACGTGTCGTCGGCGATGTAGTCCGACCAGTTGTAGATGTTGAGCACCTTGGGCTCCGGTCCGGCGGCACGGGCCGCGGGCGCGAGCAGGACGGCGGCGACGCTGGCCGCGACGGCGAGGAGGCGAGGCAGGCGGGAGGACATGGGTCGATGGCTCCGGGAGGGGGAAAACTGGAAAGGCCGTATTGCACCACGGCCATGGACGGTTTGGCTGACGGAAGGGGCGCGGCCGACTACCATCGCCCGCAGCGCCCAACTCCACAACGAGGAATCCCGTCCATGGTTGACTTCCCGACCGCTGCGCGCCGCGCGCGCCGCCTGTTCCCCGCCTCCTGCCTCGCGGCCGCGCTCGTCGCGGCCGCCGTCGTCCCGCTGGGCGCCGGCGCCCAGCCGGCGGCGCTGTCCACCGGCACCGTCAAGTACGACCTCGACGACGTCATCATCCACCCGGTGCACTCGCTGCACGGCATGGTCAGCTCCGAGAGCGCGCTGGCCTCCGACGTCGGCGTGGAGGTGCTGCGCAAGGGCGGCAACGCGGTGGACGCCGCGGTGGCCACCGGCTTCGCGCTGGCGGTGACGATGCCCAACTCCGGCAACATCGGCGGCGGCGGCTTCATGATCCTGCACGACGGCAAGACGGGCAAGGACACCGCCATCGACTTCCGCGAGATGGCGCCCGCGGCCGCGTCGCGCAACATGTACCTCGACGCGAACGGCAACGTCATCCAGAACAAGTCGCTGTTCACGCAGGCCGCCATCGGCGTGCCCGGCACCGTGGCCGGCCTCACGTACGCGCTGGAGCACTACGGCACGATGAAGCGCGCCGACCTGGTGGCGCCGGCCGTCAAGCTGGCCACCAACGGCTTCCCGGTGGGCGAGACGCTGGCCCGCCTGTTCGTCGCCGAGCACGACCACCTGGTGGCGTGGGAAGGCACGCGCAAGGTGTTCGAGCACGGCGGCAAGCTGCCCGTCACCGGCGAGCTGCTGCGCAATCCCGACCTCGGCAAGAGCCTCGCGCTGATCGGCCGCGACGGCGCCAAGGCGTTCTACGACGGCCCCATCGGCGCGGCCATCGTCAAGGAGGCCAAGGCCCACGACGGCCTCATCACCGCCGACGACCTGAAGACCTACAAGGTCGTCGAGCGCACGCCCGTGCGCGGCAACTACCGGGGCTACGACATCGTGTCGATGCCCCCGCCCAGTTCCGGCGGCGTGCACGTCGTGCAGATCCTGAACATCCTGTCGAACTTCCCGCTCAAGGACTGGGGGCCCAACAGCGCGAAGACGATCCATGCGATGGCCGAGGCCGAGAAGCGCGCCTACGCCGACCGCTCGGAGTACCTCGGCGACCCCGACTTCGTGAAGGTGCCCGTCAAGGGCCTGACCTCGCCGGCGTATGCGAAGGAGCTGGCCGGCCAGATCGACCTGGAGCACGCCACGCCGTCCGCGCAGATCAAGCCGGGCAAGCCGCAACCCTACGAGAGCGACCAGACCACGCACTTCGTCGTCGCCGACAGCCACGGCAGCGTCGTCAGCGTCACCTACACGCTCAACACGAACTTCGGCTCGGGAATCGTCGCCTCGGGCACCGGCATCCTGCTGAACAACGAGATGGACGATTTCTCGGCCAAGCCCGGCGTGCCCAACGCGTACGGCCTGGTCGGCGGCGACGCCAACGCGGTGCAGGCGAAGAAGCGCCCGCTGAGCTCGATGTCGCCCACCATCGTGCTCAAGGACGGCAAGCCCTGGCTGGTCACCGGCTCGCCCGGCGGCGCGCGCATCATCACGACGACGCTGCAGGTGCTGGTCAACACGATCGACTTCGGCATGAACCCGGCCGAGGCCGGCGCGGCGGTGCGCGTGCATCACCAGTGGCTGCCCGACGAGCTGCGCATCGAGCGCGGCCTGAGCCCGGACACGGTGGCGATCCTGCGCTCGATGGGCCACAAGGTGGTCGAGCGCCAGTCGATGGGCGACACGCAGACCATCCAGATCCTGCCGGGCGGGTTCTACGGTTACGCGGACCAGCGCGATCCGAACGGGGCGGCGCGCGGGTACTGAGTGACGCGCGCAGCGTCGACGAAGCGCTGCACCGAGGGGCCACACAGCACGGGGCGTTTCAATTCGGGGTCAGGCACCGCCGGCCTCGAAGCAGCGGCACGGACGCACCGCGCGAGCGGAGCCAGACCCCTCCGCCGGCGGTCATCCCGTGCGCAGTCGCAGGAACCACGCTGGCGACGCACCACACCGCCGTCATCCTGCGCGCAGTCGCAGGATCCACGCCGGCGACGCACCACACCGCCGTCATCCTGCACGCAGTCGCAGTCGCAGGATCCACGCCGGCGACACACCACACCGCTGTCATCCTGCGCGCAGTCGCAGGATCCACCTGACTGCGCGCAGGATGACTCATTTCGCGCACGATGACTCGTTCTTCGCCCAGGATGACTCATTGCTCGCACAGGATGACTCGTTCTTCGCGCTATGCGGCCACGGCCGCGCGGTCGGCGATGCTGAACGCGATGGTCGTCAGTCCCGCCTCGCTGGTGGCCAGCGTCGCGCCGCCGTGCATGGCGGCCACCGCCCGGACGATGGCCAGGCCCAGGCCGTGGCCATGGGTCTCGCCGGCGTCGTGGCGCGACGAGTCCACGCGGTAGAAGCGGTCGAACAGCCGCGGCAGGTGCAGCGCGTCGATGGTCTTGCCCGGGTTGGCCACGGCGATCCAGATCGCGTTCTCGCGCTGCGTGATCGTGACCACCAGCCGCGCGCCCTCGGCCGAGTGTTCGATGGCGTTCTGCAGCAGGTTGGACAATGCGCGCCGGAACAGCGCGATGTTCATCGTGGCCTGCACGCGCAGCTCGCCTTCGATCGCGACGGAGGAGCCCTTCTCGTCGAGCAGCGGCTCGAAGAACTCGATGGTCATCTCGACCTCGTGCGCGACGTCGGCCGCGGCCAGGCCGGTGGCCGCCTCGCCCTGGTCGGCGCGCGCGAGGAACAGCATGTCGTTGACGATGGAGCGCAGGCGCTCGAGCTCCTCCAGGTTGGACTGCAGCGTGTCCTCGAACTCGCCGGCGCTGCGCGGACGCGACAAGGCGACCTGCGTGCCGCCGATCAGGTTGGCGAGCGGCGTGCGCAGCTCGTGCGCCACGTCGGCATTGAAGCCTTCCAGTTGCTGGTAGGCCTCTTCCAGCCGTCCCAGCGCGCCGTTGAACGCGGCCGTCAGGTCCTCCAGTTCGACCGGCAGCTTCTCGAGATGCAGGCGCTGCGACAGCGTCTTGGGCCGCAGCGCGCGCGCCTGCTCCGACAGCCGCCGCAGCGGGCGCAGCCCGATGCGCGCGATCCACCAGCCCGCGCCGATCACGAGCGCCACCGCGCCGAGCGTCAGCAGCGTCAGCGCGACGAGGAAAGTGCGCAGCGTGTGCTCGAACGGCGCGGTGTCGACGCCCACGATCAGGCGCACCGCGGGCCGATCCTGGAACGGCGGCAGGCGCATCGACAGCGTGCGATACGTGTGCCCGCTGAGCGGCAGCGCCAGCATGCCGCGGCCGGCCTCGCCCTGGTTGACACGCTCCATCTCGTCCAGCCCCTTGCCGTACAGGAAGCGCGGGTCGTCGCTCAGCACCCAGAAGCGCACGCTGCCGTCGGCGGGCGTGAGCGTGTCCATCTTGACCTGCAGGCGCGCCCAGTGCTCGATGTCGCCGAAGCGCTCGATCGAGTAGCGCATGTTCTGCAGGTTGGTGTTGAGCTCGTCGTTCTGGTGGCGCGTGAGTTCGCGCTCCAGCACGCCGTACAGCGCGGCGCCGATCAGCGTGAGCGTGGCCAGCACGCCGAGCGCGAACATCAGCACGAGGCGCGTGGTGATGGAGCGCGTCACCGGTGCGGCTCCTCGCCCGGCGGGCTCTCGTCGCGCGCCTCCATCACGTAGCCCATGCCGCGGATGGTGTGCAGCAGCTTGGGCGTGAACGCGTTGTCGACCTTGGCGCGCAGGCGCTTGATCGCGACCTCGACGACGTTGGTGTTGGAGTCGAAGTTCATGTCCCACACCAGTTCGGCGATGGCCGTCTTCGACAGGATCTCGCCCTGGCGGCGCGCGAGCGTGGCCAGCAGCGCGAACTCCTTGGCGCTGAGATCGATGCGCTCCGCGCCGCGCCAGGCCTTGCGCGCGATCAGGTCGATCTGCAGGTTGGCGATCTTGAGCTGCGTGGGCTCCTGCGCCCGCCCGCGCCGCTGCAGCGCCTGCAGGCGCGCGAGCAGCTCGAGAAACGAGAACGGCTTGACGAGGTAGTCGTCCGCGCCCTCGTGCAGGCCGCGCACGCGGTCCTCGATCGAATCGCGCGCAGTGAGCATGATCACCGGCGTCTGCTTGACGGCGCGCAGCGCGCGCAGCAGCGTGAAGCCGTCGATGCCGGGCAGCATCGCGTCCAGCACGATGACGTCGTAGTCGTGCACCAGCGCCAGGTGCTGGCCGTCGATGCCGTTGTGCGCGACGTCGACGGCGCAGCCCTGTTCCGTCAGGCCCTTCTGCAGGTACTCCGCGGTCTTGACCTCGTCCTCGACGATCAGCAGCTTCATGGCGGACTTGTCAATGTTCCAGGGGGCCATCATCCACCACCGCGGGCAGGCTGCGGCCGGCATCGCTGCCCTCGGCGGCGAGCCTGGCAGCCTTGCGCTGGCGGCGCGCCTCGTGCCTGCGCTCGTACCAGTAATGCGCGCGATCCAGGTACAGGTAGATGATGGGCGTGGTGAACAGCGTCAGCACCTGCGACAGCAGCAGCCCGCCCACCATCGCGAAGCCCAGCGGCCGGCGCAGTTCGGAGCCCTGGCCGTGGCCCAGCATCAACGGCAACCCGGACAGCAGCGCGCACATCGTCGTCATCATGATGGGTCGGAAGCGCAGCAGGCAGGCGCGGTAGATCGCCTCCTCGGGCTTCATGCCCTGGTCGCGCTCCGCGGTGAGCGCGAAGTCCACCATCATGATGCCGTTCTTCTTGACGATGCCGATCAACAGGATGATGCCGATCAGCGCGATCACGGTGAGGTCGTAGCCGCCGGCCATCAGGATCAGCAGCGCCCCCACGCCGGCCGACGGCAGCGTCGACAGGATGGTCAGCGGGTGGATGAAGCTCTCGTACAGCAGGCCCAGCACGATGTAGACCGCGATCAGCGCCGCCAGGATCAGGTAGGGCTGCGAGGCCAGCGAGTCGCGGAACGCCTGCGCCGTGCCCTGGAACGAGCCGGTCAGCGCCTGCGGCAGGCCCATGTCGGCCTGCGCCTTGTTGATGGCGTCCACGGCCTGGCCCAGTGCCACGCCGGGCGCGAGGTTGAACGACAGCGTGACCGCCGGGAACTGGCTCTGGTGGCTGATCGACAGGTAGGCCGTCTTCGTCGTGTCGACCTTCACGAACGTCGACAGCGGCACCGGCTGGCCCGACAGCGGCGAGTTGACGTAGAGCTTGTCGAACAGCGCCGGGTCGGCCTGCATGGCCGGTGTCACCTCCAGCACCACGTGGTAGCTGTTGATCTGCGTGAAGAACTGGCTGACCTGGCGCTGGCCGATGGCGTCGTAGATCGTCGAATCGATGGCTGCCGGCGTGATGCCGAAGCTCGCCGCCCGATCGCGGTCGATCGTCAGGTTCGCGGTGGTGGCGGCGTTCTGCAGGTCGGAGGCGACGTCGGTCAGCTGCGGCAGCTGCGCGAAGCGCGCCTGCAGCTTCGGCGCCCATTCGTTGAGCTCGTCGAGGTTGGCGTCGGTGACGGTGTACTGGTACTGCGTGCGCGCCAGCCGGCCGCCGACGTTGATGTCCTGGCCCGCCTGCATCAGCAGCGAGGCGCCGCCCACCTTGGCCAGCTTCGGCCGCAGCCGCGCGATGATCTCGTCGGCGCTCGCCTTGCGCCCTTCGTCCTTGGGCTTGAGCGCGATGAAGAAGTTGCCGGTGTTGAACTGCGACGAGTTGCCGAACATGCCGATGCCCGACACGTCAGGGTCCTGGCGCACGACGTCGGCGAAGTCCACCATGCGCCGGTTCATCGCCTCGAACGACGAATCCTGCGCGGACTGGGCGTTGCCGAAGATGAAGCCGGTGTCCTGCTGCGGGAAGAAACCCTTGGGGATCGCCAGGAACAGCACCACGGTGGCCGCCAGCGTGGCCAGGAACACCAGCAGCGTGGCGAACTGGTGCCTGAACACGACGTCGAGCCCGCGCTTGTAGCCGGCCAGCATCGCGTCGAAGCCGCGCTCGAACAGCTGGTAGAGGCGGCCGTGGCGCGTGCCATGCTCGTTCTTGAGGAAGCGCGAGCACAGCATCGGCGTGAGCGTCAGCGAGATCAGCACCGACACCCCGATCGTCAGCGTCACCGTCACGGCGAACTCGCGGAACAGGCGGCCCACGATGCCGCCCATCAGCAGCAGCGGGATGAACACGGCCACCAGCGACACCGAGATCGAGATGATGGTGAAGCCGATCTCGCCGGCGCCCTTGAGCGCGGCCTCCATCGGGCTCATGCCCTCCTCGACGTGCCGGTAGATGTTCTCCAGCATCACGATGGCGTCGTCGACGACGAAGCCGACCGCGATCGTCAGCGCCATCAGCGACAGGTTGTCCAGGCTGTAGTCCAGCAGGTACATCACCGCGACCGTGCCCATCAGCGCGAGCGGCACCGTCACGCTGGGGATCAGCGTGGCGGCCACGTTGCGCAGGAACACGAAGATCACCATCACCACCAGCGCGATGGTCAGCATCAGCGTGTGCTCGACGTCGCTGACCGACGCGCGGATCGTCTGCGTGCGGTCCACCAGCGTGTTGACCTCGACGGTGGGCGGGATCGACGCCTCCAGCCGCGGCAGCGCCTTCTTGATCGCCTGCACCGTCTCGATGACATTGGCGCCCGGCTGCTTGGTGATCACCAGGATCATGCCGCGGCCGTTCTGGATGGTGCTGGCCGGGTCGCCCGCGCCGGCGTAGGCCCACGCGTGCACCTTGTTGTCCTCGGGCGCGTCGACCGCCACGCCGATGTCGCGCACGCGGATCGGCGCGCCGTGCCGGTACGCCAGCACGACGTCGTTCCACGGCCGGGCCGCCAGCAGCTGGTCGTTGGTGTAGACCGTGAAGCTCTGCGTCGGGCCGTCGATCGTGCCCTTGGGCTGGTTGACCGACATCGTGCCGATCACGGTGCGCACGTCCTCCATCGTCATGCCGAGGGCGGCCAGCCGGGTCGGGTCGACCTGGATGCGGACCGCCGGCTTCTGCGCGCCGGCGATGCGCACCTGGCCCACGCCGTCGATCTGCGAGATCTGCTGCGCCAGGATGTTGTCCGCAAAGTCGTTGACCTCGATCAGCGGCAGCGTCCTGGACTGCACCGTCAGCAGCATGATCGGCGAATCGGCCGGGTTGACCTTGCGGAACGTGGGCGGGCTCGGCAGGTTGGCGGGCAGCTGGCCGGTCGACGCGTTGATGGCGGCCTGCACGTCCAGCGCCGCGGCGTCGATCGGGCGGTTGAGCTCGAACTGGAGCGTGATCTGGGTCGAGCCGATCGCGTTGGTCGACGTCATCTGCGTCAGGCCGGCGATCAGCGAGAACTGGCGCTCCAGCGGCTGGGCGACGTTGGACGCCATCGTCTCGGGACTGGCGCCGGGCAGGTTGGCCGACACCTGGATGGTCGGGAAGTCGACCTGCGGCAGCGGTGCGATGGGCAGCAGCGGGAACACCGCGATGCCCACCAGCAGCAGCGCGAGCGCCAGCAGCGTCGTGCCGATCGGCCGCTTGATGAACCCGGACGAGACGCTCACTTGCGGGCTCCCGCGGCCGCGCCCGACGCCGGCCTGGCGGCCTCCGTCACCCGGGACCCGGGCTTGAGCTTGTACTGGCCGTCGACGACGACGCGCTCGCCGGCGCTCACGCCGGACGCGATCGCCGCGATGCCGTCCTGGATCTGCGCGAGCGCGATCGGGCGGCTCTGCACCGTCTTGGCCTGGTCGTCGACGACATAGACGTAGACGCCGCCCTGGCCCCGCTGCACTGCCTGCTCGGGCACCGTCAGCGCGTTCGCGCGCGTGCCCAGGATCAGGCGCATGTTGACGTACTGGCCCGGCCACAGGTTGTGCTGGCCGTTGACGAAGCTGGCCTTGAGCTGCACGGTGCCGGTGCTGGTGTCGATCTGGTTGTTCAGCAGCGTGAGATGGCCCGCGCCCAGCATCTGGCCGCCGTCGCGCGGGAAGGCCTGCACGAGCACGGGCTTCTTCGAGTCGAGCGCGTGGATCGTCTCCTGCACCGCGTCGTCGGGCAGCGTGAAGACGACGGAGATCGGGTCGATCTGGTTGATCACCACGAGTCCGGTCGCGTCGGACGCGTGCACGATGTTGCCGGGATCGACCAGGCGGGCGCCCGCGCGGCCGCTGATCGGCGCGGTGATCGCGGTGAAGCCCAGCTGCACCTGGGCCGCGTTGACGGCGGCCTCGTCCGACTTGACGCTCGCCGCGAGCTGGTCGACCAGCGCCTTCTGCGTGTCGAGCTGCTGCTGCGTGGCCGCGTCCTGCGCGATCAGCGTCTCGTAGCGCCTCAGGTCGACGCGCGCGTTGGCGAGCGTGGCCTGGTCCTTGGCGCGCGTGGCCTGCGCCTGCAGCAGCTGCGCCTGCAGCGTTCGCGGGTCGAGCTGGGCCAGCAGCTGGCCCTTCTTCACGTCCTGGCCTTCGGTGAAGGCGACCTTGTCCAGCTGGCCGTCGACGCGTGCCTTCACGGTCACCGAGTACGTGGGCGTCACGGTGCCGATGCCGGTGCGGTAGACCGGCACGTCCTGCTGCTTGACCAGCGCGGTGGTGACGGCCACCGGGCCTTCGTCGCGCTTGCCCTTGCCCTTGCCCTCCTCGGCGGCATTGGCGGGGCGTTCGATGGACCACATGCCGAAGGCGAGCACGGCGAGCGCGATCGCGACGAGGGCCCAGGTGGTGCGGTGGCGGGAGAAATGGGTGCTCATGGCGGAACGGTTCATTGCGCCTGGTCGGGCGTGGGATCGGAGGCGCTCCAGCCGCCGCCGGTGGCGGCGACGAGCGCGATGCTGGCCGCCACGAGGCGGCCGCGCAGCTGGACGGCACTGCGCCGGGCGTTGAGCGACAGCGTCTGCGCCGTCACCACGCCGAGGTAGCTGGCCGTGCCGGCGCGGTACTGCGCCAGCGCCAGCCGCTCGGCCTGCTGCGACGCGCGCACCGCCTGGTCCTGCAGCGTCGCTTCCTGGTCGAGCAGGCGCAGCAGCGCGAGCTGGTCCTCGACCTGCTGGAAGCCCACCAGCACCGTCTGCTTGTACTGCGCGGCGGCGACGTCGTAGGCGGCCACGGCCTGCGCGGTGCGGGCGCTGCGCAGGCCGCCGTCGAAGAGCGTCTGCGCCAGCGCGGCGCCCAGGGACCAGACGCGGGCCGGCGCGTCGAACAGGTCGCCCAAGGCCGCCGCGCTGAAGCCGCCACTGGCGCTGAGGGTCAGCTGCGGGAAGTACGCGGCCCTGGCGACGCCGATCCCGGCGTTGGCCGCGGCGGCGCGGCGTTCGGCGGCGGCGATGTCGGGCCGATGTTCCAGCAGCGCGGACGGCAGGCCCACCGGCGTGGCGGGCGTCTTCAGCGCGAGCGGCTGGTCGGCCGGCGCGGCGGGCAATGCGAACTGCGCGGGCGCGCGGCCGGTCAGCACGGCGATCGCGTGTTCCAGTTGCGCGCGCGCGGCCTCGAGGTCCACCGCCGCGGCCTGCGCCTGCGCGAGCTGCGCCTCGGCCAGGGCGACGTCCGACTGCAGTGCCACGCCGGCGTCGTGCTGCGCGCGCGTGAGCTTGAGCGCCCTGCCATAGGCGTCGATCGTGGCGGCGTACAGGTCGCGCTGCTGGTCGGCCACGCGCAGCTGCACGTAGTCCTGCGCCAGCGTCGTCTGGATGCTCAGGCGCGCGGCGGCGAGGTCGTCCTGGCCGGCCTGCGCGCCGGCGTCGCCGGCCTCGACCTGGCGGCGCACGCTGCCCCACAGGTCGGGCTCCCAGCTCGCGGCCAGCCCCAGCGAATAGCCATCGCCCACCTTGATGCCACTGGTGTTGGTGCGCGCGCGCTGGGCGCCGGCGGCCAGCCCGAGCGACGGGAACAGGCCGGCGCGGTCGACGTCGGCCAGCGCCTTCGCCTGGCGGTACGCGGCCTCGGCCTGGCGGATGTCCTGGTTGGCCCGGCCCGCGTCGGCCTGGAGGCCGGCCAGCACCGGATCGCCATAGGCCTGCCACCACGCCAGCCCGCTGGCGGCCGGGCGCGGGTCGGCCGGCTTCCAGTCGCCGCCTTCCTTGTACGCGTCGGGCACGGGCAGCGCGGGCCGCACGTAGTCGGGCCCGACGGCGCAGGCCGACAGCAGCGTGGCGGCCGCCAGGGCAAGCAGGGAAGGGCGCAGGCGCATGGAGACGGACTTCGGGGAGTGAGCGGGGACAGGCTGCACTCTAGTCCCGGCGGGCGGGCGTCACGCTGACCTGAAGATGACCGTTTTGTCAGCTTGGCGGGGCGAGTCGGGCGGCGCCATGGCGGGGGTGGATCCTGCGACTTCGCTTCGCTGCGCGCAGGATGACACGCAGTTCGTTCTGACCCGCGCGCGGCAAGCCGGGGCTGGCAAGCAACACGACGCCGTCATCCTGCGCGCAGTCGCAGGATCCATGCGTCCTCAAGGCGCATCGGCGAGGCGCGTCCGACAACGCGCCTCGGCGCGTCGCCGCCTCAGAACGAATACGCCAGCCGCAGCCCGCCCCAGTGCCGGCCCTGCACGGTGATCGGTGCCGACAGGTCCTTCATCAGCACCCGCTGCCCGCCGCCCATGTCGCGGCGGTAGGTCTGCAGCAGGAAGCGCCGCTCGTTGCGGCCGGCGGCCAGGCCCGTGCGGTCGTTGAAGATGCGGCGGTTGCGCGCATGGGCCGCGTTCCATACCGGGTCGGCGCCCTGGGGCTGCGAGAACTTCAGGTTGTGCGTGGGCAGGAAGCCGTTGCGGTCGACCGCGGCGCAGAACACGACCTTCGGATCGAAGCCCAGCAGCTCTTCCTGCACCGGCGGGAAGAGCTCGTCGGTGAGCGCGACGAAGCGCGTCATGACCTGCGCCGGGTTGCTGCCGGCCACGGGCTGGTACTTCTCGTCGAACAGGTCGGCCATCGAGATGCGGCCGCCGGCCACGGCCTGCTCCAGCGCCGCGGACAGCCGCGCCGCGCCGCGCTGCACCGCCTCGATGAAGGGGGTGTCGGTGGTGACGGCGCCGCAGTCGTTGGTGATCTCGGCCAGTGCCTCGGAGGCCTGCAGGAAGCTGCGCGTGTTGGCGTTGACGCGCTTGAGCGTCTCGGCGTTGGCCGCCACCGACGCCGCCACGGTGCCCACCTCGGTGGTGACGGCCTGGCAGGTCTGCAGGTTGCGCTGCGTGGCTGCCACGATCTCGTTGACGCTCGCCTCCACCTGCCCGAGCGCCTGGTGGAACGCGCTGTGCGTCGCGGCGTCCTTCGATTCGGTGATGCTGGCGGCCAGGCTGTCGATGCGCGCATCGAGCTGCGTCACCGTGGACATGATCAGCTTGGACGACTGCTCGACCTTGGCCGCCAGATCCTTGACCGCCTCGGCCACCACCGCGAAGCCGGCGCCCGCCTCGCCGGCGCGCTTGGCCTCGACCGTGGCGTTGAACGCGACGAGCCGCGTCTGCAGCGCGATCTGCGTGATGTCGGTGGCCGCGGAGGCCACGTCGCGCAGGGACGTGACCACGCCCAGCACGCCCTGGCCGACCTGCGCCACGGCGTTGCGGGCGTGGCCCATCGCCACGCGGCTGGCCTCGCCGCTCGACTCGATCGCGCGGTTGGACTTGACCATCGCCTGCATGTCGGCGGCCAGCTGCCCGATCTCCGTGACCTGCCGGCTGCTGGACGCGACGACGTCCTCGATGGTTCCGTCGAGCTCGGCCGCGCCGCGACCCAGCTCGGAGGCCTTGCCGGCGATGTCGCGGATCGCGCCCGTGAAGTCGGGGCCCGAGGGCTGCGTCGGCATGACGGCGGGCGGCGGCGGGCGCCGGCGGTTGAACATGCGGTCTCCTGGCGCGCCCGGCACGGGGGTGCGCCGGGACAGTATTTGTTGTCGTCGGGCCAGTATGCAAAGGATGCCGGCCGGCGGCAAGGCGAAATCCAGGGACTTTGTCGCGCTGTTGTCAGAGTTGCAGCTTGACCTTGCGCGTGATCAACGCCGTCGCTCCAAGGACGAACGACGCGAACACCGCGCAGAAGGCGACGCCGGGCAGGCCGTGGTTCAGCGCGTCCGGCAGCCGCGTGCCCGACGCGTCCTCCAGGGCCACGACGACGAACGGGATCAGGTAGGCCACCAGGGGCTGCGCGGCCACCGGCGCCAGCCAGCGCGTCCAGCGCGCGTGGCCGCGCAGATCGATCGTCCCGTACAGCGCCGCGAACAGCGCGATGCAGATCGCGGCCGAATACAGGCACCAGGTGGGCGAGGCGTAGATCTTGGAGATCGTGTACGCGGGCCGCAGCCAGGCGCCGACGACGATGCAGCCGGCCGCCAGCAGCGCCGCCTGGCCGAAGCGGCGCAGCGGCGCGACGTCCGAGGGCCGCGCGAAGAACACGAGGCTGGTGACGACGCCCAGCAGGGTCAGCGAGGTCTCGCAGACGAGGCCGCCGCTGTCGGCCAGGTCGGACCAGTCGGGATATGCCGCGGCCGGGAATGCATGGCACAGCGCATAGGCCGCGACGCAGGCCGCGGCCGCGAGAAGCAGCACGAGGATGCGTGCGCGGCACGCGAGGTAGACCGACGCCGAGATCAGGTACGACCAGCCGATCAGGCCCAGGATGCCCCACCACTGGTGCGTCATCCAGGCCTTGCCGTCCGGCCCGCCGCGCCAGGTGCAGCACAGCACCAGCAGCCCCAGTGCGCCGGCGGCGCGCCAGGTGTTGATCCCGCCGACCTCGGCGCGGCCGTACACGCCCCAGACCAGGAAGGTGCACAGGTACAGCCCCAGCGACCACCAGCCGATGTTGAACGGCATGCGCGCCGGACTGAAGCCGTCCTCCGCGTTGACCATGAAGAACCCGAGCAGGATCAACCCGAGCGAGCGCGCCAGCACGTGGCGTTGCAGCGCCGCGCCGTCGTCGCCGCGCGCCTGGCGCTGGGCCAGCGCGAACGGGATGGACATGCCCACGATGAACAGGAAGGCCGGGAAGACGACGTCGACGAAGCTCATCGCGTCGGCGTCGGCCTTCATGTGGCGCGCCCATTGCGGCACGCCGCTGACGCCCGCGAGCTGGTTGACGAAGACCATCACGAGGATGGTGAGGCCGCGGAACGCGTCGATGGACGCGATGCGCTGGCGGGACAGAGGGATGATCACTTGGGAGGGTTCCAGGTTCGCCCGCGTTCGCTCGTCGCGTGAGCGCCGGTCACAACGAGTACTTCAGGCCGAGGTAGAACTGCTTGCCGTTGTTGTAGATGGCCGCGGGCATGTCGCGGTTCATCACGTACTGGCGCGCCAGCTGGCCCGTCAGGTTCTTGGCGTCGAACGACATCGACAGCTGCTTCGTGAGCTTCACGTTCAGCGAGGCCGACAGGTCGCCGGCGCCGTCCACGTACTGCGGCAGCGTGCTGACGATGCCCGTGAGGAAGGCGGAGCGGTAGCTGTAGATCAGGCGCGCGCTGACGACGTCGTTCTCGAACCAGCCCTGCACGTTGTAGGTATTCTTCGACGAGCCCGCCAGCGGCGCGCCGTTGGAGTCGCGGCCCAGCGTGTACGTGTAGTTCAGGTCGAGGCCGAAGCCGCCCCACACAGGCTGCTGCCACGCGATCTCGAAGCCCTTGTTGGTGCCCTTGTCGTTGATCGGCACGGCCACGGCGTAGTCGAACGTCGGCGTCGCGATGCCCTGCTGCAGGTTGGGCGCGGTCACCGTCGTCTGGCCGTAGCCGATGTAGGACGTGAGATCCATGTAGAACACGCCCACTTCCAGCAGCGACTGCGGCGCGAAGTACCACTCCAGCGAGCCGTCGAAGTTGGTGGAGCGCACCGGCTTGAGCTGCGGGTTGCCGCCCGAGCCCGTGCCGTTCTGGCCGTTGAGGCTCACGGCGCCGGCGAGGTCGGTGTACTCGGCGCGCGTCATCGTGCGCGAGGCGGCGAGCCGGCCGACGAGGCTGCGCGTGAAGTCGTAGCTCAGGTTCGCGCTCGGCAGCAGGTCGGTATACGTCCTGGTGGTGCGCACCTTGATGTAGTCGCCGTTGTGCGGGTCGGTGTACACCGTGTCGTTCGGGCCGGCGGCGTCGGCGCCCTCGTTGTAGTCGGCCTGCTGGCGCGTGCGCACGATGCGCAGGCCGGCGTTGCCCTTCCAGTGTTCGCCCACGAGCTTGGCCATGCCGTAGATCGCCTGCGTCTTCTCCTTGACGACGAAGCTGCTGGGCCAGGAGTACGGCAGGGAGCTGGCGGGCAGGTTGCCGGGCGCGTTCACGTAGCTGGTGATCGCGCCCGGCGGCAACTGCCAGATCGTGTGCAGGAAGCCGGGCCCGCCGTGCAGGCCCTGGCCATAGCGGTCCTCGAGCTGGCCGTTCCATTGCGCGACGCCATTGCATTGCGTGAAGGTCGAATCGGCGGGCTGCGCGAAGCAGCCGTCGTTGTAGTAGTCCAGCACGCTGCGCTGGTGCGCGGTGGCGCGCACGCCGAACTTGACGGCGTCGAGCACGCCGCTCTCGACCGCGTATTCGCCGTCGGCCTGGAAGTAGTTCTCGCTGTCGGTGGACTTGACCTTGTTCAGGCCGTCGTAGGCCAGGAACAGGTGCGGGTCGTTGTAGTCGCCGGTGTTTGGAAAGCCCGGGAACGACACGTCGGCCGGCTGCAGCAGGCCGTTCATCTGGTAGCTCAGGCCGGCGTTGCCGACATTGACGACGTACGCATACTCGTTGGGCGTGGCGCCCACGGCCTGCGTGCGGCCGAACTTGCTGGTCAGGCGCAGCTTGTCGGACAGCGCGTAGTCGACGTCGATGTCCGCGTACCAGACGCGCGCGCTCTCGCCCGGCCGGTAGTACTTGTCGTAGTCGGCCTGGTAGTTGCCGGTCGTCAGGTAGTCGGGCATCGTCGCCTGGTTCCACGTGGCGGCGGTGAGCAGGCCGTTCTTCACGGTGTAGGCGTCGGGCAGCACGCCGCCGCTGATCAGCGCCGTCTGCTCGGTCTCGAGGCTCGAATCCTGGTTGGTCTCGGTGAGCTTGGAATAGAAGCCGTTGAAGTCCAGTCGCAGCTTGTCGGTGGGCTTCAGCTCGAGATCGACCATCGCGCCCTTGCGCTGCATGCGCATCTCCAGCAGCGTCGCGTTGACGTTGTTGGCGAAGGTGGCGCCGTCGAGGCCGGGATGCGCCGTCTGCAGCGCGGCCAGCTGCGAGGCATTGGCGGCGTTCTGCGCCGCGATGGCCGGGTCGTTGTTCGGGTTCGCCACGGGCGCCAGGCCGTAGATGTCCTGGAACGACACGGTGTCGTAGCCGAGGAACTCCTGGCCGTCGCGGCGGTCGTGGCGGCTCTCGGAGAACGCCTGGAAGATCACGCCGAAGGTCTTCGCGTCGTTCTTCCAGCCGATCAGGCCGCTGAACTGCGGGTCGGTCTTGCGCGTGGACGTGCTGTAGGCGCCCGAGATCGAGCCGTCCAGCGTCAGTTGCCTGGAAAGGCTCAGCGGCGCCCGGGTGCCGATGTCGACGGAGCCGGTGGCGCCGCCCTCGATCAGGTCGGCCTGCGAGGTCTTGTAGACGGTGACCTGGCCGACGATCTCCGACGGCAGCAGGTCGTAGCTCACGCTGCGCCCCGAGGCACCGCCGTTGACGCCCTGGTTGGCGATGAACCAGTCGGCCGAGCCCACGCTGTGGCCGTTGACCAGCGTCTGCGTGAGCGACGGCGCCGTGCCGCGGATGCTCACGCGATTCGCGTCGGCGAACGCGCCGTCGCCGCCGGAGTTCGAGCTGATGTTGACGCCGGGCAGCCGCTGCACGGTGTCGGCCACGTTCTTGGCCGGCAGCTTGCCCACGTCCTCGGCCGTGACGACCTCGACCACCGCGTCGTGGTTCTTCTTGCTGCTCAGCGACGAGGCGTAGGACGCGCGGATGCCCTTGACCTCCACGGTCTGGGTCTCCTCGGCCTGCGCCGAGGCGGCGGACGCCGCAGGTTGGGGCAGCGGCGCGGCCTGCTGCGCCTGGGCGTGGGTGATCGCTCCGGTCATCAGCAGCGCCGCCGATGCGAAGGGGTTCAAGCGAAAGGACATGGCAGCCTCTGAAGGCGGCTACAGACGCTCCGGGGTCAGCGTCTGTCCGCGTCGATGGGGTTGATCTCTGGCCGCGGTCTTCCGTGGGCCAGCGCGCAGAACAGCCACGCGGCGTGTGGAATCCACTGCTCGGTCCAGCGCCACGAGTGCGCGGGTTCGGTCTCTTCGGGCTTGCGGAAATCGATGTCGTTCTCGTCGGCCAGGCCGGACGTGATGCCGTTGCACACGCCGCCGGGCGCGTTCCAGAAACCGGGCTCGTAGCGCGGCGGGTTCTGGCCCCAGCCCTGCAGCATGCAGGCGTCGAACGGGTTGGCGCCGAACAGCCAGTCGAGGGCGCCTTGCGCGTAATCGGCCAGGTCGGCGTCGAAGTCGGCGTCGGCCAGGGCCAGCGATTGAGCGGCGCGCGCGGCGGTGGCCAGCGACGCCAGGCGTGCGTTCTCGCCCTGCCACCAGTAGCCGCTCTCGTTGACGTGGGGCACGAAGAATTGCACGGCGGCCGCGCGCCCGGGCATGGCGACGTACTGGCGCGGATACCCCAGCGGGTTCGGCTCGGCGCGCGTGATGGCCAGCTCGAAGCGCAACGCTCGCAGCAGCGCCGCGCGGACTTCGGCCGCGAGCGCGGGCTCGGGGTCGCAGGCCAGGAAGCGCATCAGCGCGAGCGTGGGCAGGCCCGCATCGCTGGCGTGGAAGAAGCTGCGCGTGCGGGCGCGGTCGCACCAGAAGAAGCCCCCGTCCTCCTGCTGCGCCAGCATCGCGCGGGCGCGCGCGGCCCCCGCGCCGCGCCAGCGCGCCTCGCCCGTGCGCGCGTGCAGCTCGCTGGCGGCCAGCAGTGCGCAGAAGTCGTCGATCAGGTTCTCGGCGTGGTCGTCGAGGAATTGCGCGTTGCGCGCCTCGAGCAGCTCGTAGCCGCGGATCGCCGCTGCGAGGTACTGCGTGCGCGTGGATTCGCCGTCGCGATGGGCGCCCGCGGCGCGCGCCAGCGCGGCGATGGCCATGCCGCCGCCCTGGCGGAAGCCGGCCTGGTAGTCGGCCGACTTGATGCCCCTCTGCGTGGCGTACGAGCAGATCTCGCGCTGGTGTTCGTCCTTGCTCCACTTGTCGAACACGGTGACGTAGAAGAAGCCCTCCGGCGCCTGCATGCGCACGAGGAAGTCGGCGCCATGCAGCGCCTCGTCGACGATGCGCTCGTCCAGCCACTTCGACTGCGGCGGGATCGCATCGCGGCCGGCCAGCAGCGTCCACGTGACCAGTGGCGTCTGCTGCGGGTTCATGAAATTGGCGTACGACAGGTGCGACAGGTACTTGGAGCAGTCGCCCGACGCGTCGTACCAGCCGCCGTGCACGTCGCGCGGTTCACGCGTGTCCAGCAGCGGGGCGCGGCGGTCGGCGAGGTCGAACAGGCCGGTGCAACGCTGGCCCTTGAAGTAGTGGACGATGTCCGACAGCATCTGGCTGCCGTACAGGTGCTCGCCGATCTCGAACGGTTGCGACTGCACTGGCGGCCACGTGCCGTCCAGCATCACCGCGTACCGGCCCGGTGCCGTGACGGCGGTGAAGTCGGCATGCGCGAAGTGGCGGCCTTGCCAGCCCGCGACCGGCGCGACGGGCGCCGTCGTGCCGTTGAACACCACCGCGCGGGTGCGCAGGTCGACCACGGAGAACGCCTGCGCCTGCAGCGGCGCATCGTGCTGTACCACCGCGCGCTTGGGCGACGCGGCGGCGAAGCCGACATGGTTGATCAGGACTTGCATGCGGTCCCCTCGTTGGCGGCCGGCGTGGCCGCACCGCCATGCTGCGTGAGCCACAGGCGCGCGGCGCCCAGCAGGCCGGCCCGGTTGCCGGCGGAGGCGAGCGCGATGTCGCACATGCGGTAGAACTCGGGCCGCAGGCGCAGCCGCATTTCCGCGCGCAGCTCCTGCAGGAAGGCCGGGCCGCGCGCGGTGATGCCGCCGCCGATCACGACGCGCGACGGGTTGAACGCGAACAGCAGGTTGGCGAGGCCGGTGGCCAGCAGGCCGAACCAGGCGGCGACGACGGCGGCCATCTCGGCGTCGCCGCGATCGCGCGCGGCGAAGACGCCCTCCGCGTCGAGGCCGCAGCCGGGCCGCGCCTTCTCGGCGGCCGCGGCCAGGCCGCGCGGCGAGGCGTGGTCTTCCCACACCTTGCCGTCGACCAGCATGTAGCCCCATTCGCCGGCCGCGCCGTTCGCGCCGCGGTACAGGCGTCCGTCGATGACGATGCCGCCGCCGATGCCCGTGCCCAGCGTCAGCGCGAGGTAGTGCCGCACGCCGGCGGCCGCGCCCGTCCAGCCCTCGGCCAGTGCCACGCAGTTGCCGTCGTTCTCGACGACCACCGGCACGCCGAATGCGCGCTCGAAGCATTCCTTGGGCGATTGCCCGAAGTAGCCGGCGATGGCCTCCACCGCGCCGACGAGCCGGCCCTCGGCCGCGTCGATGATGCCCAGCGTCGAGAACGCGATGCCTGCCGGCGCATGGCGCGCCACCAGCGGCTCGGCCACGGCCAGCAGCCGCGTCAGCAGCGCCTTGCCGTCGGGCTCGCTCTGCGTGGCGAGCTGGTCGGAGCACAGCAGGCGGCCGTCGGCGTCGACGATGCCGTACTTGACCCAGGTGCCGCCGACGTCGAACGCGAGCACGCGCGGGGCGGCGGACGCGGCGAGGCCGGGCGCGGCGGCGGGGATGGTCTGAGAGTTCATGGAAATGGAGTCAGCCCTTGACGGCGCCGGCCGCGAGGCCCTTGATGAACCAGCGCTGCGAGGCGAAGAAGGTGAGCAGGACGGGGATCACGCTGACGACGGCCGCGGCCATCATCAGGTCGTAGCGGGTGGCGTGCTGGCCCATGTACAGGCGCAGGCCCACGGGCACGGTCTGCACGTCGGGCGAGGACGTCAGCACCCAGGCGAAGAACACCTCGTCCCACGCGAGCAGGAACACGAACGACGCGGTGGCGATGAGGCCCGGCGCGCTGATCGGCAGGACGATGCGCACGAACGCGCCGAAGCGCGAGCAGCCGTCGATGATCGCGGCCTCCTCCAGCTCGCGGGGGATCGACACGAAGAAGCCGCGCATGATCCAGATGCTGGCCGGCGTGAACATCGCCGTGTACAGGAAGATCATGCCGTGGTACGTGTTCATCATCGGCAGTCCGGCATCGTCGATCTGGATGTAGAGCATGTACAGCGGCAGGAAGAACAGCATGCCGGGGATGACCTGCGTGGTGCTCACCGCCACGCTGAAGCCGTGGTTGCCCTTGAAGCGGAAGCGCGCCAGCGCGTAGGCGGCCAGCGCGGCGAGCAGCGTGGACAGCAGCGTCGTGATGCCGCAGATCACGAGGCTGTTGCGCAGGAACGCGAGGAAGTCGACGTTGACCCACATCTCGCGGTAGTTCGACCAGTGCGGCGTGAAGCCGGCGTCCACGAGGTGGCCCGAGACGACGTCGTTGTAGTCCGACAGCGACGCGTAGACCATGAACGCGACCGGCGACAGCGTGAGCGCGACGATGGCCCACACCAGCGCATCGAGCATGTTCTGGCGGGTTCTACGCTTCATCGGTCATGCTCCGACGGAACGTGCGCATCCACACCGCGACGAAGACGAGCATCACGGCCATCATCACGAACGAGACCGCGGCGCCCTCGCCGAAGCGCCAGTAGCTGAAGCTCTGGCGCGTGAGCAGGGGCATCAGCAGGTCGCCCCACTCGCCGGGATAGCCCGCGCCCTTGCCGAACATCATCGCCACGATGTTGTACGAGTAGATGTTGTCGATGACCTGGAACATCACCTGGATCACGATCACCGGCTTCAGCGCGGGCAGCGTGATGTGGCGGAAGCGCTGCCACGCCGTGGCGCCGTCCAACCGTGCGGCCTCGTACAGCTCCTCGGGCACGGCCTGCAGCGCCGCCAGGAAGATCAGCATCAGCACCGGCCATGCGCGCCACACGGTGGGGATGACGATCGCGAAGAAGGTGTTGCCGCCGATCAGCCAGAACGGCTTGTGATCCATCACGTGCAGCACGTCGACCAGCACATGGTTGACGATGCCTTCGTCGCGCTGCCACATGAAGCCCCACAGCGTTCCGACGACGTACGTGGGCACCACCCACGGCAGCATCAGCAGCGTGCGCGCCAGCGCCTTGCCCGGGAAGTCGCGATTGAGCAGCAGCGCCACGGCCAGGCCGATGCTCACCGCGCAGGCCGTCACCAGGAGCGAATACAGCGCGGTGTTGCGCAGCGCGCCCAGCATGCCCGAGTGCACCGGGTTGGTCGGATCGAGCAGCACGCCGCGGTAGTTGCGCAGGCCCACGAAGGGCGCGTCCATGAACTGGCTCAACGTGTACTGGTTGAGCTTGAGCAGCGACATCCGGAAGCCCTGGACGATCGGCACCAGGTTGACGATCACCATCATCAGCGCGGCCGGCGCCAGCAGCAGGTACGGGAACGCGTCGACCTTGCGGCGGCGGCGCGGGCGCGCCGGCGCGTGCGGCTGCGCGAGGGCGCCCAGGCCGGGTTCCGCTGCGGCGGTCACTCGGCCTCCTCCAGCACCTTGTTCGCCTCGGCGACGGTGTCGCGCACCAGCGCGTGCATCGCGGGCTCGCTGTACTGGTCGCCGATGCCCGAGCTGAGCTCCGCGAGCTGCCCCAGGTGCTTGGTGTAGACCGTCTCGAGCGGGCCCCATGCCGGGATCGGCGGGTACGCGCGGCCGTCGGCGGCGATGGCCGTGAGCTTGGCAAAGACCGGGTGGCGCGAGGTCCACGCCGGGTCGTTGGCCGCGTCGACGCGCGCCGGCATCATCGACGACAGCAGCGACAGGCGCACCTGCGGCGCCTTGCCGCCCAGGTACTTCACGAGATCCCACGCCTCGGCCTTGTGGCGCGAGCCCTTGAAGATCGCCAGGTTGGAGCCGCCGAAGAAGGTGGCATGGCCGTGCGGGCCCGCGGGGTAGGGCGCGACGTCGAAGTTCTCGCGCACGCCCGAGCCGGGCGGTGCCTCGAAGATGCGGCGCATCAGCCACGGCCCCGAGAAGATGACGCCGTACTCGCCGCCCACCCAGGCGCCCTCGAGGATGTCGGAGTCCTTCTCGAGCGCGTTCGACGGGACCAGGCCTTCGACGGCGAGGCGCGAATAGAAGTCGATCGCCCGCAGGGCCGGCGGCGTGTCGAGCGCGGAGCGCTTCGCGTCGGCCGTGAGGACGTCGCCGCCGGCGTTCCAGATCCAGGGCGCGAGGTTGTGGACGACGTTCCAGTCGTTCTTGCCCGCGTAGGCGAGCGCGCCGATGCGCTTGCCGTTGACCGTGATGCCGTTGATCCTGCGCAGCGCCGCGTGGAACGAGTCCCAGGTCGCGAACGCCTGCGCCGGGTCCACGCCGGCCTGGCGGAAGACGTCGGTGCGATAGAACGCGGCGCGCACGTCGGCGTACCAGGGCAGGCCGTAGACGCCGCGGCGGCCGAACACCTGCGTCGTCTTCCACAGCTCGGGGTAGTACGGCGCGCCGTTGCCGACCTCGGCCAGCTGTGCGGCCGACAGCGGCTCCAGCCCGCCCATCGCGGCGATCGCGGGCATCCAGGTGGTGCCCAGCTCCAGCAGGTCGGGCCCGCGGCGCGAGGCCGCGGCCGCGGTGATCTTGTTCCAGCCCGACTCCCAGTCCAGCACGGTCACGCGCACCGTGGTGCCCGGATGGGCCGCGATCCACGGCGCGATGAGCGTGGGAATGTCGGCCTGCGCATTGGTGGTGACAGGCATCACCCACATCGACAGCTCATGCGCGAAGGCCTGCGCGGCCCCGCTCGCCAGCAGCACGGCGGCCAGCCACCGCCGCGCGGCGGGCGCGGGCGACGGGGCAGGACGGAGGTGGGCTGACATCGGCTGCGCTGTTAAATCAATTTGTTTGCAGTATCCGCAATGGCGCGGCCGGGGTCAAGGCGGAGGCGCTGAGGGTTTACACCCTGCGACGACGGCTTCGGCGCCGGGATCGCCACCTGCACGACAGCGCTTTCTCGGGCCAGAATGCCGGTGCGGCGCGGCGCAGAGTGCGCGCCCTTCCGGTCCCGGTCGACCGGCATGACCCTGCGTGAGACAGGCGCGAACGGCGGCGTGGTCAGCGATGCCTGCATGTCCGCCGTTTCCGCGGCAAGGCGACCGATGATTCTGCGACAGCCCAGCGCGCTGGTGCAGCTGGACGGAGGAATGCGCCGCTTCGCGTGCGACGCAGCGGATCCGCCGAGGAATCGGCGGTGCCGCGCCCGGTGCGGGTTGACGAGCATTACTTCAATTTGATTATCTTAATAAACTCGCGGCCGGATCTGCCATCATGTCCTCGGTGAACAAGCCCCCCGTCGCCAGCCTGTCCGGCACCAACCTCGAGTTCGCACGCTCGCACAACCGGCGCGTCGTGATGGAGGCCATCCGCCTGCACGGCCGGCTCACGCGCGCCGACATCGCACGCCTGACCGCCCTGACGCCGCAGACCATCTCGAACATCGCCAGCGAGCTGCAGAAGCTCGGCTTCCTCAACGCGCTGACGCCCGAGCGCGGCACCCGCGGCCAGCCGGCCACGCCCTTCGTCATCAACCCGGACGGCGCCTATTCGATCGGGCTGCAGATCGACCAGAACATGATGGTGGCGGTGGTGGTGGACCTGTCGGGCCGCATCCGCGGTCGCTGCACGCTGGCCGTCGACCATCCGACGCCGTCGCAGGCGCTGCCGCTCGTGCGCGACGTGGTGGAGACGCTGCGCAAGTCGTCCGACGCCGACTGGAGCCGCGTGCTGGGCCTGGGCCTGGCGGTACCCGGGCCGTTCGACGTCGAGGGGCTCAGCGCCGTGGGCCCGACCGCGCTTCCGGGCTGGCAGGACCTGTCCATCGCGGAGCAGATCGGCAGCGCCATCGGCATGCCCGTGATCATGGAGAACGACGCCACCGCCGCCGCCATCGGCGAGCGCCTGCACGGCGTCGCCCGCACCTTCCGCAGCTTCACCTACGTGTTCATCGGCACCGGCCTGGGGGCGGGCATGTTCCACGACGGCCACCTGTACAAGGGCTCGGGGCACAACGCCGGCGAGATCGGCCACATGATCGTCGTGCCGGACGGCCGCGCGTGCCCGTGCGGCAACAAGGGCTGCCTCGAGCGCTACGTGTCGCTGCAGGCGGCCTACGAGGCCCTGGAGATCGGCGACCTGGCCCACGCCACGCCGCAGATGCTGCTCGACCCGAGTCCGGCTGCGCGCGCGCGCCTGGACGGCTGGCTCGACGAGGCCGCGCAGCGCCTGCGCCAGGCCGTCAACATCCTCGAATCGATGCTCGATTCGGAGGCCGTGGTGATCGGCGGCTTCCTGCCGTCGTCGGTCCTGGCGCTGCTGATCGAGCGCCTGGAGCCCCTGCACACGTCGGTGGCGGCCCGCCGCAACCGCCAGACCCCGCGCGTGATCGCGGGCCTGGCCGGGCACGACACGGCGGCGCTCGGCGCGGCGGCGCTGCCGATCTTCGACGAGCTCAACCCCAATATCGGCGTGCTGCTGAAGGCGGACGCGCATGGGTGAATTCCGCTCTTCTTCGACGACGTTTTTTTCGGGCTAGTCCAATTTCAATTGGGCATTGCGAACCGGTCGGCGCTTCGGGGTGCCGACCGGCTTTTTTTCGGTTCATCGCCGAAGTGCGGGGGAGCGCGTCCGTCCAGACCTGGTGTGGGACGCTGCCCGGAACGTCGATTCTTTGGCCCGTCATCCTGCGCGCAGTCGCAGGATCCACCCCTGCCAAGATGTCTCGTCGGTCATGTGCGGCTGCCGCGAGCAGCGGGGTCCATGCCGCACGCGGCAGCCCGGCAGCGGTGGATCCTGCGACTGCGCG
>JBJMWE010000162.1:0-8519 GCA_045810285.1 Vitreoscilla sp.
AACAGCAGGTCGCCCAGGTTGTGGCGGTCGAACGCGCCGAAGAGGATCGTGGTGGCCATGGCGTATGGACAGCGTAGCGGAATTTCCCACGGCACCGGCATTGCCTGCGCCTGGAATGACCAAACGTTCCGGCAAGCTGCGCATCGGCATCTCGGGTTGGCGCTATCCGGCGTGGCGCGGCGTGTTCTATCCCCACGGCCTGCCGCAGCGCGCGGAGCTCGCGTACGTGGCCGGCTGCATGAACAGCGCCGAGATCAACGGATCGTTCTATTCGCTGCAGTCGGCGGCGTCGTGGCGGGCCTGGCATGCCCAGACACCTGCCGACTTCGTCTTCGCGGTCAAGGGGCCGCGCTACATCACCCACATGCTCAAGCTGCGCAACGCGCGGGCGGCGCTGGCCAACTTCATCGCGTCCGGCGTGCTCGCGCTGGACGACAAGCTCGGGCCCCTGCTGTGGCAACTGCCCCCCAACCTGGCGTTCCACGCCGATCGCCTCGAGGAGTTCCTGGCGCTGCTGCCGCGCGATACGGACGCCGCGCGGGCGCTGGGCCGCGAGCACGATGCGCGGCTCGCGGGCCGCGCCTGGCTGCCCGAGCTGCCGCGGCGCGCGTTGCGCCATGCGTTCGAGATCCGCCACCCGAGCTTCGCCGACGCCGCATTCGTCGCGCTGCTGCGCCGGCACGGCGCCGCGCTGGTGGTGGCCGACACCGCCTCGCGCTGGCCGCTGCTGGAAGACGTGACGGCCGACTTCGTCTACGTGCGGCTGCACGGCGCCGAGGCCTTGTACACCAGCGGCTACGACGACGCCGCGCTGGCAGGCTGGGCGCGCCGCATCGACGCCTGGCGCCACGGAAGGCAGGTGGACGACGCCCGCACGACTGCGGCGCCGGCGCCGCGCGCCGCGGCGCGGCGCGACGTCTACTGCTACTTCGACAACGACGTGAAGGTGCATGCACCGTTCGACGCGATGCGGCTCGCCGAGCTGGCCGCCGCGCGCGGCAAGGGCGCGCCGCCGGCGCCGCCGCGAGCGCGACGGACGCCGTCGGCGAGTTGATGGCCTACGCGGCGGCGAACGCCGTCAGTTGCGGTCGGCGCGCGGGCTCAGGTCGTTGTTGGACGACGCGTTCGAGCGGTTCGAGTTCGCGCTGTTGTCGGTGCTGCTCGACGAGCTGTTCATCGAGCCCGAGTTCGAACCCGTGTTGGACGTGCCATAGCTGCTGCTGGTGCCGTTCGTGTTCGTGCCATCGCTGCCGGTGGACGACGTCGACGAATTGGTCGAGGTGCCGTTCGGCGAGGTGCTGGTGCTGGTGCTGGTGTTCGAGTTCATGTCCGAGCTCGTCGACGAGTTGCTGGGCATCGCGCTCGAATTGTTGTTCGACGAGGTGCCGGTGCTGTTGCTCGTGCTGCTGCCGCTGGTCTGCGCCAGCGCCACGCCGCCGGCGATGCCGATGGCGCCGATGGCGACGGTGGTCAGTTTGAGGATCGCGTTCATGTGGGGTCTCCGAGGGGGTTGACGTCCACGCAGGGCGTGGGCGCTGGTTTCCGGCAACGGCGATGCCCTCGACCGGAATGTCGATTGCTTCGAATTGTTGGAACGGTGGATCGCGGGGGCGCCGCCAACCAGGAGACGCGATGCGCGGAAAAACGGAGTTACGTCGAGCAATGAATTGCCGGGTGACATGTGCTTGCATCCAGTGCCTTGCCGCACCGCCGTTGCCGCCGGTCGCGGGTCGGCGGAGCCCGCGATGACGCTGGTGCGCCACTTCTACGTCAGCGAGATCGCAGCCGACGTCACCGACCTGGACGTCCAGGTGATCCTGGGCACGGCGCAGATGAAGAACCGCCGCCTGGACCTCACCGGCCTGCTCGCGCAGGGCGATGGCTGCTTCGCGCAGGTGCTCGAGGGACGTGCGGAAGCCGTGGCGGCATTGATGGTCCGGATCCGCCGCGATCCGCGGCATCGCGACGTGCGCACGTTGCTGGAGGAGCCGATCCAGCGGCGCCAGTTCGCACGCTGGGCGATGGCCCTCGTGCGGCGCGACGACATGAGCGCGGCGATGCGCGATGCGCACCGTCACGGCTGCGCGGACGAATCGCAGGCGCGCGCGCTCATGCAGTCGCTGCTGGATCAGGCGTCGTGACGCGCGCCGCGCCGGCGCACGCGAATGCCGGCGTCGGCACCGGGCGTTCGTTCAGCGTCCCGGGCTCGCCCCTGGGTATGGCCGTTGCCTGATCCGGGTGCGCCATCCGGGGCGGCGAGGGCGTTCCTTCCGCCCCCGGCGACTACTTCCACCATTCGATGAAGGAGCCAACATGAACTCGAACCAGCCAGGTCAGGGCAGCGGCAGCTCGCAATCGCTCGATCAGTCCCAGGGCCAGCAAAGCCAGGCGGGCAGCGCGAGCCAGCAGCGCGGACAGGGCGACCAGCAAGGCCGCGAGAACCTGGCCTCCAGCGGCTTCGGCCAGCAGGGCCAAGGGGGCAGCGCGGGCGGCCAGCAAAGCCAGCCGGGCGGCCTCGGCACCCAGCAGGGCGGCGGCTCGACGTCGCGGCAGTCGGAACAGGAGATGGGGCGCGACGGCCGGCAGGGCGCCTCCAGCGGCGGCGGCCAATCCTCGCAGTCCGAACCGTCGCTGCGTGATTCGACCCTGCAGCAAGGCAGCGACAACTCGAACCGCAGCAGCGGCGAGCAGAGCCGCTGACGCTGGCGGGCGCCCGGCGTGTCCGCGGCTTCAACCAGTTTGATGAAGCAATTCCGGCCGCCCGTGCCGACATTTGCCGAAGGGCAAGCGTCGATGCGGGCGGCCGGCCATCGGATGCTGGAGACAGCAGTGCCAAGGAGTTCATTCCATGTCCATTCTCGACAAGGTCGTCGCGGCGATCACCCCCAGCGAAACGGAAGACGAGCGTCGCGCCGCGCGCGAGAAGGCGCGGGCGGCCGCCGCCAACTGCGACTGGCTGCGCCTGATCCTGACCCACCATGTGGCCATCGAGGACGCCTTCGCGCAGCTTGCGGCGGCGTCGGACGCCAACGGGCGCCGGCGTGCGCAGAAATGGCTCGCCACCTTGCTGAACGGCCACTCGATGGCGGAGGAAGCCGTGATCTATCCGGCGATGGCGCTCGGCGACCAGAAGACGCACGCCACGACGGCGTACACCGAGCAGAGCGGCGCGAAGGTCAACCTGGCGGCGCTGGAGGGCCTGGATCCGATGAGCCAGGACTACCTCGACAAGTTCGAGCACGTGCGCGGCGCCGTCATGCACCACATGTACTCGGAAGAAGACGACTGGCTGGTCGATCTCGCGAAGACGGCGGACCCGGCGCTGCACGTCCGCCTGGGCGCGCGCTATGCGGAGGAGTTCAACCGCTACATGGGGCCGGACGCCGCGATGCCCTGAACCACGGCGGCAGGATGAAGTCGGGCAGCGGCGCCAGGGGCGGGTCGGATGCGATCAGGCCTCGCGCGCGGCCGGGTGCCTGTTCATGGCCTCGGCCCGCGTCGTGTCGGCTGCGTGCTCGTTGCCGCGGCCCCTCACGCGGCCGCCGTGGCCGGCTTCATAGAGCGTGCCGTCGCGCCCGTGCGGCGCCTCGTCGCGCTGCTGCCGTCCGATCTGCTGGCGCGCCATGAGGTCGCCCAGGCTCGGCACGAACTTGGCCATCGCGGTGTTGAGCACCGACATGGCGCCCACCTTGGTCGAACGGGTGGCCGAGGTGGCGGCGTCGAGGATCGCGCCGGCCACCTTCTCGACCTCGATCATCGGCGTCGGCAGCTTGGGCTCCTGCGGCAGGTAGTTGGCCGCATGTTCGGGGTAGGGCGTGTCGACCGCCGTCGGCTGGATCAGCGTCACCGACACCGGCGCCCCGTCGGCCTCCAGTTCCAGCCGCAGGCCGTCGGTGAAGCCCTTGACGGCGTGCTTGCTGGCCGAATACATCGCCTGCAACGGCACGGCGGCCTCGGAGGCCTCGCTGCCGAGGTTGATCAGCGCGCCGCCGTTCGCGCGCAGGTGCGGCAACGCCGCCAGCGAGCCGTTGACCACGCCCCAGAAGTTGATGTCGAACAGGCGGCGGCTGTGCGCCTCCTCGACCTCGTCGAGGCGGCCATAGATCGAGAGCCCCGCGTTGTTGACCCAGGTGTCGATGCGTCCGAACGCGTCGATGGCGCGGCGCGCGAGCTGCTCAACCTGCGCCCGGTCGGACACGTCCACCTGCGCCGCCACGGCCTGCCCGCCTTCGGCCGAGATGTGCGCGACGACGTCGTCGAGCACGTCCACGCTGCGCGCCCCGAGCACGACGCGCGCGCCCTGGTGCGCGGCGGCCAGCGCGGTGGCCAGGCCGATGCCGCTGGACGCGCCGGTGATGACGATGACCTGCTGGTCGAGGGGCTTGAGCTTGGGGTCCATGGTGAATCCTCCGGGATGGGTTGCGATCGCTGCACCGGGCAAGGCGGTTTCCCGCGCGTCAGCACGGTGGCGCCGACGCTGCTGGCGCACGCACGGACAGGGCGCGCGCCACGAGGGCCAGTCCGACCGCCAGGTAGGCGACCGAGGCGGGGATCCACATGATCAATCCGCCGAGCTGCTGGTCGGCCAGGGGATCCATGCCATAGGGCGCCGACGTGGCGGCGTAGTGTCCGTACCAGAGCAGCGGCGACAGCGTCATCAAGGCGCCCAGCGCACCCGTGTGCAGCATGGTGGTGAACAGCGAGGCGATGGCCGCGCCGCGCAGCGGGCGTCGCTGGCCACCCAGCGTCGTCCACCAGAACAGCAGCGCCGTGCCCAGGAAGCTGGCGTGCTGCAGCGCGTGGACGACGGGATGATCGAGGGCCGCCTCGAACAGCCAGGGCAGGTGCCAGCCCCACAAGGCCAGTGCATGCAGCCCCCACGCGGTGAGCGGATGCGTCAGCCGACCCCAGAAGCGGCGCCAGCCGGGGCGCCTGGTCGCGGCGCCGACACGGGGGCGCCACGCCGCGGGCAGCGCCCAGGTCCAGGCGGCCAGCGGCCGCCCGAGCACCAGCAGCGGCGCCGCCACCACCATCAGCAGCTCGTGCTGCAGCATGTGCGCGGAGAACAGCGATTCGCCCAGCGGATCGAGCGGCGACACCAGCGCGCCGACGAGCGTCCCCCAGCCGGTGGTCCACGCCGCGACGGCGGCCGTGCCGAGGCCGCGGCCGGCGCCCGCGCGCCGCCACAGCCGTGCCGCGCCGAGCGCGTACAGCGCCATGCTCGCTGCGAGCAGCACGAGGATCCACGGTTCGAACGACCAGGCGAACGTGGGCGCCGTGCGGCCTGCGCCAGCCGGCAGGTGCGCCTCGCCATGGGCCCATGCGAACGCCGCCGCCGCGCAGGCGACCGTGCGTCCGTGCGTGCGCCGCCGGGGCGCCGGGGCGCGCGCGGTCCGGGTCAGTCCATGCACGGGTTCAATACCCAGGCGGGCATCCACATGGACAGCGCCAGCAGCGCCGACAGGCCACCCACGAGCATGCCGGCGCCGGCGACGAAGTGCGTGAGCCGGTCCGGCGTGTCGTCCTCGCGTTGCGCGGCGGCGGGCGGGCGTCCGGTGCGCGCGCGCGAGGCCAGCCATTCGTCGACGGCGCGCCAGGTCAGCACCACGATCGTGATCAGCGACGCCGCGGACACCGCGTGCACCAGCGCAGTCGTCTGCTGTTGGCACGCGTGCTTGAGCAGCGCCAGGCAGATGGACTGCTGGGCGAGCGCCGTCAGCGGTGCCACGAGCAGGGCGGGCCAGGAGCGCATCGTCTCGTCCTCCGGGTCAGATCAGGCGCGGCGCCCAGTAGACGACAGCGTAGATGGGCAACCAGCTCAGGACCACGAAGACCCAGTAGAGCGCGTTCTCGCTGACATCCACGTGGCGCCTGGCCTCGAACGGTCCGACCCAGGCGAGCGCCAGCAGCACGCCGGAGTCCCAGGTGTCGGTGATGAGGTGGGTGGTGTGCAGCCCCATCAGCAGCCAGACGGAGGACGCGTACGCATCCTCGTACCAGCGACAGTGCAGCGTGGTGAACTCCAGCCCGCGGACGACCAGGAACACCAGCGCCGCCAGCAGGCACACGCCCAGCCACAGGCGCGCGCCGCGGCGGTCGAAGCGTTCGGCCGCGCGCTTGGCCAGGTGGTTGGGCCACAGGCTCAGCAGCAGCAACACCGTGTTGATGGTGCCCCACGCCAGCGACGGCGGCGGCTCGTTCAGCGGCCACTCGTACGACTGCCCGCGCAGGTAGAAGTACGAGGCGATCGCGAGCGCGAACACGGTGCTCTCGACGGCCATCAGGCCCAGCGTTCCCCACCACATGAGGCTGCGCGTGCCGAAGCCGATGCTGGGCAGCGCGGAGACGTCCAGCGCCGCGCTGTCGTTGCCGCCGGGCCGGCGCGGCGCGGGGTTCCAGGGCTCGCTCGTGCTCACGGCAGCTGCTCCAGCGCCACGCTGCGGCGCACCTCGGCCCGCTTGGGCCAGAACCAGAACGTCATCGCGATGGCCACCGGGATGGAGGCCCACACCACCGCCCACGGCGTGAAGATGGAGCCGACGAACAGCACGGTCGTGGCGACCGCGCTCCAGAACGGCCAGGACGTCGGCGCCGGGAAGGTGACGCGCGTCTCCGGCGCCGCGTCGAGCACCGATGTCACCAGCACCTCGCGATCCTCCACCGACAGGCCCGCGACCTGGTCCGGCCGGCGTTTCGGCTCCCACAGCGGATCGCGTCCGTGCACGACGGGGATCGCCGGGAAGTTGGCCGCGCCGGGGGGCGATGCGGCGGCCCACTCCAGCGTGCCGGCGTTCCACGGGTTGTCGCCGGCCGGCTCGCCGTGCGTGCGCGAGCGCCAGCAGTTGACCAGGAACACCACGACGCTGGCACCGATCGTGAGCGCGCCCAGCGTGGCCACGAAGTTCATGTCGCCCCAGCCCATGCCCTTCGGGTAGGTCCACACGCGCCGCGGCATGCCGGCGAGGCCCAGCAGGTGCATCGGGAAGAAGGCGACGTTGAAGCCGATGAAGAACAGCCAGAAGTTCCAGCGGCCCAGGCGCTCGCACATGCACCGGCCGGTGAACTTCGGATACCAGTGGTAGACCGCGCCCAGCAGCGGGAAGACGGCGCCGCCGATCAGCACGTAGTGCAGGTGCGCGACCACGAAGTAGGTGTCGTGCACCTGCAGGTCGAGCGGCACCGCGGCCAGCATGATGCCGGTGAGTCCTCCCAGCACCAGGATGAAGAAGAAGCCGAGGATGAACAGCAGCGGCGTCCGGTACACGGGGCGCCCCGTCCACAGCGTGGCGATCCAGCAGAAGATCTGCACGGCCGTCGGGATCGCGATGAGCATGCTCGCGGCCGTGAAGAAGCTCTTGCCCATCTCCGGCAGGTTGGTCGCGAACATGTGGTGCACCCACAGGCCGAAGGCCAGGAAGCCGGTGGCGATCAGCGACAGCACCATCGCGGTGTAGCCGAACACGGGGCGGCGCGCGTAGGTCGGCACGATGGTCGACACGAAGCCCAGCCCGGGCAGGAAGATGAAGTAGACCTCCGGGTGGCCGAAGAACCAGAACAGGTGCTGCCACAGCAGCGCGTCGCCGCCTTCGCCGGGGTTGTAGAAGTGCGTGCCGACCAGGCGGTCCAGGATCAGGTCGGTGCTCGAGAGGATCACCGCCGGCATGGCGAACATCACCATGAAGGCCGTCACCAGCATGCCCCACACGAACAGCGGGATGCGGTTGAGCGTCATGCCCGGCGCGCGCAGCTTGAACACCGTGGTGACGAGGATGATGGCCTCGAGCACGCCGGACACCTCGGTGAACGTGATCATCTGGGCCCAGAAGTCGACGCGCTTGCCCGGCGAGAAGTCCGGGCCCGCCAGCGGCACGTAGCTGAACCAGCCGGCGTCCGGCCCGATGTTGCAGGCGAACGCGATCCACAGCATCAGCCCGCCGAACACGTAGATCCAGTACGCGTAGGCGTTCATGCGCGGGAAGGCGACGCTGCGCGTGCCGATCATCAGCGGCACGAGCCAGACGGACATCGCCTGCATCACCGGCACGGCGAACAGGAACATCATCGTCGTGCCGTGCATCGTGAAGACCTGGTTGTAGAAGTCCGGCCCCAGCAGCCTGCTTTCCGGACGCGCGAGCTGCAGCCGCATCAGCAGCGCCAGGGCGCCGGCCGCCACGAAGAAGCCGAAGGCCGTGACGACGAAGCGCTTGCCGATCGCCTTGTGGTTGACGGCCGAGATCCAGCCACCCAGGCCCGGCGGGTCGCTCCAGGCGCGCTCCAGGGCCTCGACCTGCGCCGCGGTGGGCGGCACCTCGTTGCGGGTCGGTTCCGGCACGGCGCCGCGGGTCGGCGTGTCGCTCATGACAGCGTCCCCAGCCAGGCGACGATGGCGTCCAGGTCGGCGTCGGGCATGTTGGTGGCGGGCATGTTGACGCCCGGCTTGAACTGGTGCGGATCGCGGATCCAGCGCTTCAGGTCCGCCGGCGTGTTCGGCAACGTGCCGGCCGCGAGCGTGCGGCGCG
>JBJMWE010000163.1:0-8934 GCA_045810285.1 Vitreoscilla sp.
CATCACGGATCGAGGAATCGGCGTGCACGCGTGGATCCTGCGACTGCGCGCAGGATGACGGGGGGGTGCGCGCAGGATGACGGGGGGTGCGCGCAGGATGTCCGGGGTGCGGAGCGCGATTTACGCTGTCATCCTGCGCGAAGCGAAGCGGAGTCGCAGGATCCACCTCGGCCGGAACGCATCACGGATCGAGGAATCGGCGTGCACGCGTGGATCCTGCGACTGCGCGCAGGATGACGGAGTGCGCGCAGGACGACGGGGGCGCTCGCAGGACGACGGAGGTGCGCGCAGGACGACTGCCACGTGCGCGGGGCCCGCGACCGCGCGCGGGATGACGTACCGCGTGCGAGCGCCCGCGACCGTGCGCCGCACGTCCCTCGCCGGCGCGTCTACTCGATGACGGAGTTGCGCGCCGCCTCGTCCTGCTGGTCGTCGGGCAGGTGGATGCTGCCGGCATGGAAGTCGTACTCGAAGACCTCGCCGTGGCGACCCCATTCGATGACGGTCTTGAGCACCCGCTCGGCCTCGGCCGGATCGAGCTGCTGCTGAAGCAGGCGCAGGAACGGCTGCTCGGGCAGCGCGCGCTCCGGATCCTGCTCCAGGCTGTGGCGGATGTGCGCCGCCAGCGGCACGTTGGCGAGCACCTGCTGGCCGAACAGCTCCTGGCGCAGGGCGTGGTCGCCATCGACGTAGCGCCGGCCCAGCAACGTGAGGTGCAGGTCGCCGCTCTGCACGCGCGCCAGGCCCAGCAGGTCGATGGCGCTCGCCACGGGCAGCAGCTCGTCGTCGGTGAGCTCCGATTCCTCGGCCAGCTTGGGCAGGTCGGCCTCGCCGTGGAACGGCGCGCCGGCCAGCAGTTCCAAGAGGCCTTCCATGCGCGCCACGTCGGCGTCGGGCAGGCGGTCGTGCAGGCGCATTTCCTCCGGCTCCTCGGCGGCGCGGCCCGCGCGCACGGCACCGGCGGTCATCAGCGCGTAGACCTCGTCGATCAGCGCACGCACGCCGGCGGAATCGGGCACGCGCGGGCGCGGCAGGTCGATGGCGAGCTGGAAGCGCACGCGGCCCGGGTCGCTCGCGAAGATCAGGATGCGGTCGGCCATCATCACCGCCTCCTCGATGTTGTGCGACACCACCAGCATCGCCTTGGTCGGCATGCCGCCCTGCGTCCAGAGCTCGAGGATGTCGTCGCGCAGGCGCTCGCCGGTGAGCACGTCCAGCGCGGAGAACGCCTCGTCCATCAGCAGCACGTCGGGTTGCGTGACGAGCGCGCGCGCGATGCCCACGCGCTGGCGCATGCCGCCCGACAGCTCGCGCGGCAACGCGCCCTCGAAGCCCGCCAGGCCGATCAGGCTGATCGCCTTCTCGGCGCGCTCGGTGCGTTCCTCGCGCCCGATGCCGCGCGCCTCGAGCCCCAGCTCGACGTTCTGCTGCACCGTCAGCCACGGGAACAGCGCGAACGACTGGAACACCATGCTGATGGCGCGCGCCGGCCCGTACAGCGGCTGCCCGCGGTACTGCACGCTGCCGGCGTCCACGCCGATCAGTCCAGCCATGATGCGCAGCAGCGTGCTCTTGCCCGAGCCCGACTGGCCGAGCAGCGCGACGATCTCGCCCTCGCGCAGCGTGAAGTCCACGCCCTCGAGCACCGGCCGCTCACGCCCGTCCGCCGCGCGGAAGGACTTGCGCACGTCGTTGATCTTGATGATGGGGGAGCCGTGTTTTTCCATGGTGACACTCATTCAATCAACGGAACGCCCGGCGCCGCGCTCGGCCGCTCCGGCGCGAGCGGGGGTCGTCATGTCGCATCAGAAATGCATGCGTTCTTCGGCGATGCGGTACAGGCGCCGCCACACGAAGTGGTTCATGCCCATCACGAACACGCACATCACGCAGATGCCCAGCGCGATGCGATGGAAGTCGCCGTCGGCCGTCCAGTGGGCGATGTAGCTGCCCAGGCCCTGGGCCTCCAGCTTCGTGTCGCCCCAGCTCACGTACTCCGACACGATGCTCGCGTTCCACGAGCCGCCGCTGGCCGTGATGGCGCCGGTGACGAAGCTGGGGAACACCGCCGGCAGGAAGAAGCGCTTCCAGCGCAGCCAGCCCGTCAGGCCCAGGTTGCCCGCGGCGAAGCGCAGCTCCGACGGGATGGACGACGCGCCCGCGATCACGTTGAACAGCAGGTACCACTGCGTGCCGAACACCATCAGCGGCGACAGCCAGATGTTCGGGTTCAGGTGCCAATGCACGATGAAGACCACGAACACCGGGAACATCAGGTTGGCCGGGAACGCGGCGAGGAACTGCGCCACCGCCTGCAGCCGCCCCGAGACGGCGGGCCGCAGCCCGATCCATACGCCGATCGGCACCCACACGAGCGAGGCCAGCGTGATCAGCACGACCACGCGCAGCATCGTCGCGCAGCCCAGCAGGAAGACGTGCCACACCTCGGCGAAGCCGACCTCGGCGTGCACGAAGGTGTAGAGCTCGTAGACGGCGTACAGGCCGCCCGCGGCGATCAGCGCGTCCCACACGCGCGCCAGCGTGCCGCTGTGCGGTGTCGCCCGCGCGCGGATCGACGTACCGTCGTGCTTCATGCGAAACCACGTGAACGTGCTTTCCAGCGCGCGGGTGAAGCGCTCGCTCAGCTTGGCGATGCGCTCGGTGCGGCGCGACCACGTCAGCAGCCACGAGGTCGGCGCGGTCTCCTGGCCGGCTTCCTCGAAGCGGAACTTGTCGGCCCACGCCACCAGCGGGCGGAACAGCAGCTGGTCGTACAGCACGATGCCGATCAGCATGCCCAGGATCGCCCAGCCGATGGCCTGCAGGTTGCGCGCCTCGATCGCCATCGCGATGTACGAGCCCACGCCCGGCAGCTTGATGTTCTGCCCCGACACGGCGATGGCCTCCGACGCGACGACGAAGAACCAGCCGCCCGACATCGACATCATCATGTTCCACAGCAGCCCGGGCATCGCGAACGGCAGTTCCAGCCGCCAGAAGCGCTGCCACGCCGACAGCTGGAACACGCGCGCGGCTTCCTGCAGCTCGCCGGGCACCGTGCGCATCGACTGGTACAGGCTGAAGGCCATGTTCCAGGCCTGCGACGTGAAGATCGCGAAGATCGCGGCGCACTCCACGCCGAACAGGTTGCCCGGGAACAGCGCGATGAAGCCGGTCACCGTGATCGACAGGAAACCCAGGATCGGGATCGACTGCAGGATGTCCAGCAGCGGCACCAGCACCTTCTCGGCCGCCCGCCAGCGCGCGGCCGCGGTGGCGAACGCGAAGCTGAACAGCAGCGAGAACACCAGCGCCAGCAGCATGCGCAGCGTCGTGCGCAGCAGGTAGTACGGCAGCTGCAGCGGATCGAGCGACAGCGGGATCGGATCGCCCAGGTGGTACGGCTTGGTCATGCCCGTGGCACCCAGCCCGGCCAGCACCAGCGCGGCCAGCACCAGCGGCAGCAGCGCCCAGTCCCAGCGATTGCCGGCCTCCACCACCTGCCGGGGAAAAAAGTTTCTCTCGAAAGCCATGGGCAGCGATTGTCGGCGTTAAACCTTGCGCAGGAAGGACAAAGCCGCATCGGCTCGGCGCCAGATGCGGCTTCGTGGCGAACGCGCTCGCGTTCAGCGGGGTGTCACGGGACGGTCACGATGGTGGCGCACCAACGGTTCCGGCGCTGCCGCTCGATGGCCTCAAGAGAAGTTCAAGGGAGCGGCGGAACCGGCTCTGCCGGGCCGCTCGCGGCCGGCCCCTCGGGGGCAGCGAGCGCGAGCGAGCGTGGGGCTCACTTCAGGCAAGCTTGCCGTGGCATTCCTTGAACTTCTTGCCGGAACCGCACGGGCACGGGTCGTTGCGACCGACGCGGCGGTCGGCCAGGTTCGGGTTGGCGGCCGACAGGCCTTCCGGCGCCGCTTCCTGGCTGACGCTGCCGTCCTCGTTCGGATGCGTGTACTGCACGTTGCTGACGTGCTCGACGCGCTCCTGCGCGGCCTGGGCCGCCTCGGCGGCCTGCTGCTGCGTCTGCACGCGCACCGTCAGCAGCACCTTCGTCACGTCGGTCTTGACCGTGTCGATCAGCTGCGAGAACAGCTCGAAGGCCTCGCGCTTGTATTCCTGCTTCGGGTTCTTCTGCGCATAGCCGCGCAGGTGGATGCCCTGGCGCAGGTAGTCGAGCGCGGCCAGGTGCTCGCGCCAGTTGGTGTCCAGGTGCTGCAGCAGCACCATGCGCATGAACGGCGTGAACTGCTCCTCGCCGACAAGGTCGAGCTTGCCCTGGAACGCGGCCTTGGCGGCCGTGACCACCATCTCGACCACGTCCTCGTCGGACACGGAGTCGGACTTCTCGACCTGCTCGGCGATCGGCACGTCCAGCAGGTATTCGTCGCGCAGGGCCTTGTGCAGGCTGGGCAGGTCCCACTGTTCCTCGACGCTCTCGGCCGGCACGAAGGCCCGCACGAGGTCTTCCATGGTGCCTTCGCGCAGGTTGGCGATCTGGTTGACCAGCGACTTGGCCTCCAGGATCTCGTTGCGCTGCTGGTAGATCACCTTGCGCTGGTCGTTGGCGACGTCGTCGTACTCGAGCAGCTGCTTGCGCATGTCGAAGTTGCGCGCCTCGACCTTGCGCTGCGCGCCCTCCAGGCTGCGGCTGACGATGCCGGCCTCGATGGCTTCGCCCTCGGGCATCTTCAGGCGTTCCATGATCGCCTTGACGCGGTCGCCCGCGAAGATGCGCATCAGCGGATCTTCCAGCGACAGGTAGAAGCGCGAGGCACCCGGGTCGCCCTGGCGGCCCGAACGGCCGCGCAGCTGGTTGTCGATGCGGCGCGATTCGTGGCGCTCGGTGGCGATGATGCGCAGGCCGCCGGCGGCCTTGACCTGCGCGTTGAGCGCCTGCCACTCGTCCTGCAGCTGCTTGATCTGGCGCGCCTTGTCCTCCGGCGCGATGGACTCGTCGGCCTCGATGTGCTCGACCTGCTTCTCGACGTTGCCGCCCAGCACGATGTCCGTGCCGCGGCCGGCCATGTTGGTGGCGATGGTGATGGTGCCCGGACGGCCCGCCTGCGCGACGATCAGCGCCTCGCGCTCGTGCTGCTTGGCATTGAGCACCTGGTGCGGGATGCCCGCCTTGGTCAGGAGCGCCGACAGCTTCTCGGAGTTCTCGATGGACGTGGTGCCCACCAGCGCCGGCTGGCCGCGGTTGACGCAGTCGCGGATGTCCTCGACGACCGCCAGGTACTTCTCGCGCTCGGTCTTGTAGACGAGATCGAGTTCGTCCTTGCGCTGCGTCGGGCGGTTCGGCGGGATCACCACGGTCTCCAGGCCGTAGATCTCCTGGAACTCGTAGGCCTCGGTATCGGCCGTGCCCGTCATGCCACCGAGCTTGGTGTACATGCGGAAGTAGTTCTGGAAGGTGATCGACGCGAGCGTCTGGTTCTCGCTCTGGATCTCCACGCCTTCCTTGGCCTCGACGGCCTGGTGCAGGCCGTCCGACCAGCGGCGGCCCGTCATCAGGCGGCCGGTGAACTCGTCGACGATGGTGACTTCGCCGTTCTGCACCACGTAGTGCTGGTCGCGGTGGTACAGGTGGTTCGCACGCAGCGCCGCGTACACGTGGTGCATCAGCGTGATGTTGGCCGGGTCGTACAGGCTCGCGCCCTCGACCAGCAGGCCGGCCTGCGCCAGCAGTTCCTCGGCGCGCTCGTGGCCCGCTTCGGTCAGCGTGACCTGGTGGCCCTTCTCGTCGACCGTGAAGTCGCCCGGCTCGATGACGCCTTCGCCGGTGCGCGGGTCGGCCTCGCCGATCTGGCGCTTGAGCGCCGGCACGACGGCGTTGATGCGCACGTACAGCTCGGTGTGGTCCTCGGCCTGGCCGCTGATGATCAGCGGCGTGCGGGCCTCGTCGATCAGGATCGAGTCGACTTCGTCGACGATGGCGAAGTTCAGGCCACGCTGCACGCGATCGGCGGTCTCGTAGACCATGTTGTCGCGCAGGTAGTCGAAGCCGAACTCGTTGTTCGTGCCGTAGGTGATGTCGGCGTTGTAGGCGGCCTGCTTCTCCTCGCGCGACAGGCCCGGCACGTTCACGCCCACCGTCATGCCCAGGAAGTTGTACAGGCGGGCCATCCACTCGGCGTCGCGGCGCGCGAGGTAGTCGTTGACCGTGATCAGGTGGACGCCCTTGCCGCCGAGTGCGTTCAGGTACACCGGCAGCGTGGCCATCAGCGTCTTGCCTTCGCCGGTGCGCATCTCGGCGATCTTGCCGTTGTGCAGCGTCATGCCGCCGATCAGCTGCACGTCGAAGTGGCGCATCTTCAGCACGCGCTTGCCGGCCTCGCGCACGACGGCGAAGGCCTCGGGCAGCAGGTCGTCCAGCGTGTGGCCCTGTTCGAGGCGCGCGCGGAATTCGGCCGTCTTGCCCTTCAGCGCCTCGTCGCTCAGCTCCGCGGTGGACGCTTCGAGGGAGGCGATCTTCTCCACGACCCGCCGGTATTGCTTGAGCAGGCGATCGTTTCGGCTACCGAAAATCTGGGTAAGAAGCTTGGGCAACATGCGTGGGTTCTGGGCCGGGAGACAGGCCAGGGACGACGCACGGCAGCCGGTTTTGGCGGAGCCGGCTGTCAGCCGCGGGCCTGCCAGGGGTGGCAAGCAAGGTCTTCTTCGGAGGGTGCCGGGGCGCCCTCTCTCCGCGCCGCATCTGGGGACGCATCACGCGACGGCAAGGCCTGCCCGACTGCGATCCGCGTTTCCCCCGAAAAAACCGGGGCGGAAAAACAGGAAAGTGTAGCATCCGGGCCCCTTCGGGCCGGTTCAGGGAGCTATCGGTGCTCAGCGCCGAGCGGGGCGGCCTGGCCGGCGGCCGTCTGCACCGCCGGCTTGGCGCCCGGCCCGGCCAGGAAGCGCTGCGGATCCTGCGGGATGCCGTCCACCAGCACCTCGAAGTGCAGGTGCGGGCCGGTGGAGCGCCCGGTGGTGCCGACGTCGGCCACCACCTGGCCGCGCTTGACCAGGTCGCCCGGCTTGACCAGGATCTTCGACGTGTGACCGTAGCGGGTCATCAGGCCATTGCCGTGGTCGATCTCCAGCATCAGGCCGTATTCGGGATGCACCTCGGCCGTGCGCACCACCCCGCCTGCGGCGGCGTGGATCTCGGTGCCGATGGGCGACGGGAAGTCGAGGCCCGTGTGCAACGCGCCGCGGCCGGTGAACGGGTCGGAGCGGAAGCCGAATCCCGACCCCACCGGCACGTCGATCGGCCGGCTGCTGGGGATCATCAGCGTCTTCAGGCGCGACTCCAGCAGGCGCGACTCGGTCAGCGTCAGCACGTCGCTCTGCTCGCCGGCGGCCTGCGACAGCGCATCGAGCGCGCCGTTCAGCTCGGCCAGGCCGGGATGGGTCATCGGCACGTACGGGCCGCCGGAGGCGTCGCCCTTGGGGCGCGAGGTGAGGCCCGAGAGGTCCTCCGGCTTCAGGCCGGCCATGCCCGAGACGCGGTCGCCCATCGCCTCGATGCGGATCATGCGGGCCTGCATGTCGCCGACCTTCTGCGCCATCGCATCCAGGTTCTCGCGCATGACCTTGTCGCGCTGGGCGCTCTCGTCGTGCACGACCAGCTTCACGAGCTGGCTCAGCACCGGCCAGCCCTCGCGCGCGGCCTTCAGGAACAGGTAATGGTAGATGGCACCGGACAGCGCCAGCGTGGCGATCACGACGGTCAGCAGCGACAGCACGAGCGAGATCGGGCTGACGTGCAGGACCCGCGTGCGGGACATGCCGCCGTGGGTGATCATTATTTGCATCGCTACACTCTCCAACAAATGGCCCCGCCCGGACCACCCAAACCCAACGACCACGACGCGCCGCGGCCGGCGTTCTACGCGAAGCCGCGCCAGAAATCCGTGGCGCCGCTCGCGCGGCCGCTTGGGGACAGCCTCGCGAAGGACGACACGCTGGCCGGCCTGCTCGCCCGCGTGCGCGCGTCGCAGGCCCGTCTGGACGCGCTGGCGGACGTGCTGCCCGGCCTGCTGCGCCAGCACCTGCGGGCAGGCCCGCTGGACGACGACGGCTGGACGATCCTGGCCGCCAATTCGGCCGTCGCATCCAAGCTGCGCCACCTGCTGCCCACGCTCGCTGAAACACTCGTGGCGAAAGGGTGGCAGGCTACTTCAATCCGGGTGAAGGTTCAATCGACACACGCCCCAGCCGGTAAATGAAAGAAACCGCGCCGGAGCGCGGTTTCGGGGGCGAGTCGGGGCTGCCAGCGGATCAGAGGCTGACGGCCTCCGCCGTCGCCTCGGGCACGTCCATCGACGCGGGCGAGTCCAGCGCCGCCGCATCGGAGGACGCCGTCTCTCGACGCAGCAGGCGGTCGGGCGTGGCGAGCGGACCGACGGCCGGCACCGCGGTGGCCTGGCGGTGGATCAACGCGCCGGAAACGGCGGCGTCGACGATGCGCAGCGCGCTGAAGAGCAGCGAGACGCCGATCACGCCCAGCACGAGCGACACGGCCCGGCTGACGTGGGCATGGGCCAGCCAGCGGGGGGCGTGGAACCAGTCGAAGTGCAGCGTCATGGAGCTCTCCTTCGAAGGCGCATCGGCGCAAGGGCCGATGCGGGCGTCGCGTGGCCGGCCTTATTGCGCCGGGGCCTGGGCCGGAGTATCCGGCGTGGAGGTCGGGGCCGGGGCCGGCATCGACGGAGTCACTGTCGGCGTGTCAGGTGTCTGTTGCATTGCTGGCGACTGAACGTCGGCTGGCGGCGTCACGGCGGGCACATCCGTCTTCGCAGCAGCCGGGGCGCTGTGCTGCGGCGCGGCGCGCGGCGTCGGGACATGCCTGGTCGCATGGGCGACCGGTGCGTCGACCACCGGTGGCGCCACGGCCTGCGCGGGCGCGGGGACCGCGGCGGCCTGCGTTGCGGCGGCGGCCGACGCCTC
>JBJMWE010000164.1:0-5120 GCA_045810285.1 Vitreoscilla sp.
CGTGGCCGCGGCAGAGGCTGCCGTCGCCGCGAGCGACGCCGTGGCGGCGGCCGTGGCGCCAGGCCGCGCCGGATGCGGCGGCACGGCCTCGCCGGTCTCGATGTCCGTCTCCTCCAGCGGCGTGGCGGCCGACGCCGGCACCGTCATGCCGTGGTCGCGCAACGCCTGCGCCATCGCCTCGACGGCGTCGGCCACGCGAGCGCCGTGCACGCGCAAGCGCTCGCGCAGCTGGCTGGCGGGGGCGTCGCTGCCGAGCAGCTCGATGTCGAGTTCGCCGGCCAGCAGCGTGTCGCGCATCTCCACGGCCTGCAGCAGCACGGCGATCGCGGGGCCCGTGCGCGGCTCGCCTACCGCGGGGAAGAGCAGGTCGCGCGCGGCCTGCAGCCGCTCGTCGAGCGCGACCTGGCTGCGGATCCAGTCCTGCAGCGGCGACGCCCCGTTGCCCTCGTTGCGCGACAGCAGCGCCGCGCGCGAACGCAGCAGCGCCGCCAGCGCCGACAGCGCGGCGGCCAGCGCCAGCGTGCGGTAGCGCGGCTGCAGCACGCGCGAGCTCAGCGTCGCCCACAGGAAGTACGCCAGCGCGCCGACGGCCGTCCAGCCGCAGTGGATCCACAGCGCGTGCATGTCGGCCGGCGGCGGCGCGGCCAGCGTGAAGATCAGCGCGAGGATCGGGATGAACGACAGCGGCCCCGCGCGCAGCCCCCAGGCCAGCGCCATCGCCGAACAGAACGCCAGCAACATGACCGTGACGCCCATCGCCACGCCCGATTGGCGCAGCAGGTTCACCAGCAGCACGCTGAGGCAGGCCATCACGGCGCCGGTACCGACGCGGCGCCAGGTGCGCGCCGGGGCGATCGGCAGGTCGGCGAGGCTGGCGCAGATCGCCCCGGTCGCGGCGGCCAGGGCCGCGAGCTTGCCGAACGCCAGCGTCAGCGAGATCTGGATCAGGGAGATGCCCAGCGACACGGCGATTCCGTTGAGCACGTGCGCGGGCAGACGCATGGGCAAGCGGGGGGACTCCATGCGCGCCATTGTGGCCCAGGCCCATGGCGCCGCGCGAGCGCGCCGCCGCGTCGCGCGCGAGAATGCGCTCCACATTCCGACGCCCGCCCCGATGACGCCCACCGCCCGCCTCGTGCTCCTCAGCGCCCTCGCCCTCGCGACCGCCCGCGCAGCGGCCGCGCAGCCCCTGACCGACGACAGGAAGCAGGCCCTGGCGGACTTCGTCGTCGCCTACCGCCTGGCGGACGCCTGGCCGCGCATGGCGCCCAAGATCGCACGCGATTCGCTGCCGCGGCTCGAGGACGCCACCCATGCGGACCTCGACGCCGACAAGTTCCCCGACGCCGCCGCGTCGGCAGCCGCCCACGCGCGCGTGCCGGCGCTGCTGGCCGAGGGCGGGCGGGAACTCCAGGCCGCGCTCCAGCGCTTCGACGCCGACGAGCTCGCCGCATACACCGCCTACGAGATCTACGCCAGGTACTTCGAGACCGAGGAGATCCGCCAGATCACCGCGTTCTTCGATTCGCCCACCGGCCGCAAGCTCTCGGCGCTCGGCCCGACCATCGTCGCGGAAAGCCGCAAGGCCCATGGCGGCAACGTCATGCCCCAGTACTTCGACGCGCCCGAGCTCGCCGAGATCGCCGCGTTCTGGAACTCACCGGTGGGCCGCAAGATGAACGAGACGTCCGAGCACATCCGCGAGGACATGCACGCGCACTTCATCGAGCGCTCGGAGCCGGCGCTGCAGGCGGTGGCGCGGGGCCTGGCGGACAAGGCCGAGGCGCAGGCCGGTGCGGCGCGTTGACGTCCATGCGGCCCCGAGGTGGAGGTAGGGCGGGTCAGCCGCAGGCGTAACCCGCCGCCCGGCCGTGCACGTCCTTGGCACCCACGATGTCGTGCGTCAGGCGCGCGGGGTGCACTTCGTCGCAAAGCGTTTGACGCTGACGACGCCGGGCGGTGACATGGCGATCCAGCCGCCAAGGAGAACGTTGATGACGATCAGCCGCCGTTCCTTTCTGGAGACCGCCGCCGCGCTCGGTGCATCGCTCGCGTGGGTGGCGCCGGCCCGGGCGTCGCGCCTGCCCTGGCGTGAACGGCGCGACGTGTACCCGCAGGGCGTCGCCTCAGGCGATCCCGATGCACGCAGCGTCATCCTGTGGACGCGGCGCCCGTTCGACGAAGGGACGCGCCATCTGCTGACCGTCGAAGTCGCCGAGGACCCGGCGTTCCACCGGGTCGTCGCGCAGGCGAAGGCGCCGGTCTCGTCCGACTCGGACTGGACGACGCGCGTCCTGGTCGGCGGACTGCGGCCGGCGCACGTCTACTGGTACCGGTTCACCGACGCCGGCAGCAACGGCAGCCGGGTCGGCCGCACGATCACGGCGCCGTTGCCGGCCGATCCGCGCGCGGTGAACTTCGCCTTCGTGAGCTGCCAGGACATCAACGAGGGCAAGCTCAACGCCTATCGCCGGATGATCCACGAGGACGAACGCGCCCCGGCCGCCGAGCAGCTGGGCTTCGTCCTGCACCTGGGCGACTTCATCTACGAGGTGATCGAGTATCCCGACGAGGTCAAGACCCGCTACGACCGCACCATCTACGAGGTGGCGCGCATCCCGGACGGCCACCAGGTCGGCAACTTCCACATCCCGCTCACCGTCGAGGGCTATCGCGCCATCTACAAGGGCTATCTCGCCGACCCGGACCTCCAGGACGCCCGCGCCCGCTGGCCCTTCGTCGCCATGTGGGACAACCACGAGTTCTCCTGGCAAGGCTGGCAGAGCAACGTCAAGGCGGGTTCGTTCGAGCAGCCCGGCCAGAGCGTCAAGATCGCCGCGAACCAGGCCTGGTTCGAATTCATCCCTGCGCGCGTCGCGCCGCCCGGCGGTTCGCTCGATCGCTTCGATCCCCCGGCGGTCAGGAACGTCCCCGTCAAGGACTTCGACGGCGATGGCCTGGGCATCGAGCCGAACAACCTGGTGGCGATCAACAGCCTCAAGGGCTACCGGCAGCTGCGCTACGGCCGCTGCCTGGACCTGATCATCACCGACCAGCACAGCTACCGCAACGCGGACTGCTTCAGCGATCCGTCCCTCGAGAAGCTCGGCGGCGCCGAGTTCATGGACATGTTTCCCGAGTCCGGGATGCGGATCCTGGACGGCGGACGCGCCTTCGACGGCGGCAGGCCTCCCGCGGAGATCGGGTTCAACGAGGCGCGCGTCCCGAACCCGCAGCGCGACGCGCCGCCGCAATCGATCCTCGGCGCGGAACAGAAGGCCTGGTTTAAGGACAGGCTGCAGAAGTCGACGGCGGTGTGGAAGATCTGGGGCAACTCCGAGGGCGCGCTGGATTCGCGCGCCGATCCGCAGAACCTGCCGGCCGGCCTCACGAAGGAGCCCTGGCCGAAGGACGCTGCCTTCGCGGCCCTGGGTGGCGGCGACTACGGCAGCGCATACATGGAGCGCGCCGAGATCTACGACCTGGTGCGCGACGCGAAGATCACGGGGTTCGGCATCGTCTCGGGCGATCGCCACAGCTTCTGGGCAGGCTATGCGGCCGCCAACCTGCCGCCCGGCAAGTTCGAGCCGGTCGGCCTGAGCTTCGTCGGCGGATCGCTCACCAGCCCCGGCGTCATGGAGGCCTACGAGCACAAGCTGCCCAAGGACGCGCCACTCAGGTCGCTGTTCCTCGCCGACCGCCCGGCGGGGGCGGCGCCGGCGTGGACCTACAACATGCTGCTGCGGCACGGCGTGCGCGCGTGCCTCGACTATGCGAAGAACTTCGACCTCGAGCGCGCACGCTCGCTGTCCAATCCCGATCTCGCGCCGCACCTCGAGTTCGTCGACCTCGGCGGCCATGGCTACGCGAAGGTGAGGCTGTCGGCGGACGAGATGCGCACCGAGTTCGTCTGCATTCCGCGTCCCGTCACGCGCAGCGAACGGCCGGACGGCGGCCCGCTGCGGTATCGGGTGGTGCACACGGCGGCCCTGTGGAAGAGCGGCGAGCGCCCGCGGCTGGAGACGTCGGTGCTCGAAGGGGACGTCGGCCTCTCGATCTGAGTCCGTCTCGAGCGCGGCCGGCACCGCGCGGCCGCAGGCCGTCGCGCCCGCGCACGGCAGCTCGACGGCGCCGGCGCACGCCTGGTTGCAAGGCCGGAAACCGCCGGGCTGTCACGCAACCCCGAACATTGCGACAATACGCCCCTTCACCGCTTCACTTCCGTTGCCGCATGTCCTCGCTTCCCCCGTCCTCGACGCCGCCTGAAGGCGACGATTCCGCGCCCGTCTCGCTGCCCGCAGCCGACGCCGCGCACGAGTCGGCGCCCGCCGCTGCCGCCGCTGCCGAGCCGTCCGAGGCTGCCGCAATCGCCGCTGCCGCCGACGCACCCGTGCCTGGTGTTGCCGACACGATCGTCGCCGAGGCCGCCCTGCCCGACGCGGCCGACGCCGACGCCTCCGAAGCCGCCACGGTCGACGCAAGCGCCGACGATGCGTCCGAAGCCGCCGACGCGCCGGCCGCGGGCCAGGCCGGCCGCCCCGCCCAGGAAGACGCCGGGCCGCAGCTCAAGAAGCTGTATCCCGCGCTGTTCTCGAACCCGCCCAAGCCGCTGAAGCTGCGCATCCAGGCCGACATCCAGACGCGCTCGCCGGGGCAGTTCACCAAGCCGCAGCTGTCGGCCTTCCTGCGCCGCTACACCGGCAGCCACGCGTATCTCAATGCGCTGGTCAAGGCCACGCATCGCTTCGACCTCGACGGCAATCCCGGCGACGAGCTGAGCGACGAGCACCGCAACGCGGCCGTCGAGGAGCTGGCGCGCCGCCGCGCGAACACGCAGGCGCGCGTGGCGCTGGAGCAGGAGCAGCGCGCCAACCGCGCCACGCTGCTCAAGGAATTCGAGGCCAACACGCTGCCCGCGGCGGAATTCGCCGCCGCCAAGGGTGTCCCCGAGGCCGAGCTCGAGCCGCTGATCGCCCGCGCCCGCAAGGAGGCCGCCGAGCCGCCGCCGCCCGCGTTCAATCGCGATCGCCGCGGTCCGCCGCACAAGCGCGGCCCGCGTCCGGAAGGCCCGCATGGCGCGCGTCCGCCGCACCAGCAACAGGCCGCGCCCGCGGCCGAAG
>JBJMWE010000165.1:0-11901 GCA_045810285.1 Vitreoscilla sp.
AGACGGTGAACAGCGTCGCGAACAGGCTCGCGCCCTGCTGCGCGCCGAAGCGCCTGATCGCGTTGGTGAGCTCGAGGTCGATCGCGAGATCCTCGCGCAGCGACGCGAAGCTGCGGTGCGCGGACCGGGCACGGTCACCGGGGAGATCCAGCGTGGGAATGCTGCGGTCGTACAGGCCGACCCAGTAGCGCTCGTCGTCGGCCTGCTGCTGCGCCGCTTCGGGCTGGCGCTGGGCGAGCGCGTAGTCGCCGTAGCGCGGCGCCGGGTCCAGCATCGACGGCTGGCCCGCTGCGAACACGCGGTAGATGGACACCAGTTCGCCGGCCAGCACGCCCAGCGACCAGCCGTCGCACACGATGTGGTGCGCGGTGATCATCAGCTCGTGGTGCAGCGCGTCGGAGCGCATCAGCTCGAAGCGCACCAGCGGGCCCTGCGCGAGGTCGAATCGCGTCTGCACCGCGGCGATGCGCGCCGCATCGAACGCCTGCTCGCGCTGCGCGGGATCCATCGTGCTGGCGTCGAGCAGCGTCATCTTCGACGGCATGGCGGCGTTGATCCACAGCTCGGTGCCGTCGGGGCCGACGGTGGAGCGCAACGCGTCGTGGCGTTCGACCAGCAGGGCCAGCGCCGCTTCCAGTGCCTTCAGGTCCAGCGGGCCGTCGAACCACAGCGACGCCGACTCGTTGTAGGCGAGCGAGGCCTCGGAGCCGAGCTGGTCCGCCAGCCATACCTCGCGCTGCGGCTCGGTGGTGGGCACCACGCGCTCGATGTCGCCCGCGGCGAACGGATCGTGCTGCGCATCGGTCGGAAGGTGGTGGAGATTTGCCTCGGTCATTTTCTTGTCCTGCTTGTTCAGCTGCCTGCCGCGCGCCCGGCCCGCGTTGATGCATCGGCGGCTCGTCGCACCCGCCGCCCGGCCCGTGGCCGCCCCTCGCTCAGTCGCGCGCTATCGCGACCATGTACTTTCCCGGTTCATCCGGATTCGGCACGTACCACTGCGCCTCGCCCTTGGCGTTGCGGCCCAGCTTCGCGCCCGGCACCGGCGGCTTGGAGACGTCGACCTCGCGGGCCGCTGCCGGCGCGCGCGCCGGCAGGAACTCGGCCTGTTGCAGTTTGGCCACCGATTCCTTGAACGCCTGCTTGATCCTGGCGATGTCCTGCGGCGTGTGCGCGGTCGTCAGGAAGCACGGGAAGTTGTCGAGGATGTGCACGCCGCGGCTGCGCATCATCGCGAACAGGAGATCCTGCAGGGGGTGGTCTTCCTGCCAGCTCACGCGCCACAGAGAGCCGAAGTGGCGGATCTCGATCGGCGCGCCCGTCTCGCGGCAGAACGCGGTGAGCTCGTCGGCCATCGCCGCGGTGCTGAGGTTGAGCTGCTCCTGCAGCTTGCCGCCCTGCTCCTTCAGGTGCACCAGCGCCGCCTTGGCCGCGGCCAGGGCCAGCGGATGGCGCACGAAGGTGCCCGCGAAGTAGGTGACGCCCACGCTGGGCACGGAGTCGTCGCCGTACTGCCACGGCCCGCCGTCCAGCGCGTCCATGAAGTGGCGCTTGCCGGCGATCACGCCGATCGGGTAGCCGCCGCCCACGACCTTGCCGTAGGTGGTGAGGTCGGCGCGGATGTCGAACATCGCCTGCACGCCGCCCGGGTGCATGCGGAAGCCGGTGATGACCTCGTCGAAGATCAGGCAGGTGCCGCTCGCCTCGGTGATCTCGCGCACCTGCTTGAGGAACTCGCGCGGCTGGAAATCGGGGCGGCGGCTCTGCACCGGCTCGACCAGCACGGCGGCCAGGTCCTCGGCGTTGGCGCGGATGAACTCCAGCGCCTCGGGCGTGCCGTAGTCCAGCACGCGCACGTCGTCGAACACGTCGGCCATGATGCCCGGCGCGGCCGGGATGCCCTTGTGGTTGCGCCCGGCGCGCACCAGCACCTCGTCGAAGGTGCCGTGGTAAGAGCCGGTGAACAGCACCACCGTGTTGCGGCACGTGACCGTGCGCGCGATGCGGACCGCGGCCATCACCGCTTCGGAGCCGGTGTTGCACAGGCCCACGCGGTCGTTGCCGGTCATCTCGCAGATCAGGTCGGCCACCTCGCCGGCCAGCGGGTGCTGCGGGCCGATGTCGTAGCCGAGGTCCAGCTGCTTGCGCACGGCCTCCTGCACGAACGACGGCTGCCAGCCGAACATGTTCATGCCGAAGCCGTTGAGGACGTCGACGTACTCGTTGCCGTCGATGTCCCACATGTGCGAGCCCGCGCTCTTCTCGATGACGATCTGGTAGATGATCTCCTTGATCGCCGGGCGGAAGCCGTTGACCACGCGCGGGTCGGCCAGGTGCGGGCGGTGCGCGACGGTGTAGGCCTTGCTCCTGGCGGTGCGCTCGATGTAGCGCCGCATGAAGGCGTCCAGGCGCGCGCGCTGGCGTGCCGTGATCTCGTTGCCCTGCGTGTGGATGCGCGCGATGGCGCCGAACGCCTTCTTGACGTCGTAGCGCATGACCTCCTTGTCGCCCGCCGGCGCGGCGTCGGCCGCGGGCGCCGCCAACGGTGCGGCCACCGGTGCAGCGACGGGCACGGGTGCCATGGCCACGGGTTGCGCCGCCGCCGGGACGGCGGCCTGGCCGCCCAGCAGCGCCAGTTGCTGCGCCATCAGCGCCATCTGCTGCTGGATCACCTGCTGCACGAGGCCGCCGGCGGCGACCGGTGCCACCGGCGCGAACGCCGGCATCGGCATCACGGGCGCGGCCACCGCCGCCACGGGCGCGGCCGCGGCCACCGGCGCGGCCGGCGCGGGCACGCTCGGCGCGGCATCGGCCGGCATCGCGCCATCGAGGAAGGCGGCGAGCGCGTCGAAACTGCGCAGGGACTCCGACATCTGGCGGAACGTCACCGCCACGCCGAAACGCTTCTTGGTCTGCATCGCAATCTGCGTGAGCGTCAGCGAGTCGATGCCCACCTCGACGAAGGCCGTGGCCGGATCGACGCCGGACAGGTCGAGCCCGGACACGTCGCCGAACAGCTCGCGCAGGCGGTTGATCAGCGCCGGCTGGCGTGAAGCGGAGGAAGCGGACATGGTGGACCTCGGGGACGAAATCAACGACGCGGCGGACGCGTCGGTCGGGGCAGGCGCCTCGACGGCGGGGACGGGAATCGAAGCGGCCGCCGGCGCACTCGCGCCGAAGACCGCCGCGGCGGCCGGCTGCGCGGGGGCGGACGCCTCCACCCAGCAGCGCCGGCGCTCGAACGGATAGGTGGGCAACGTGACGCGCAGGCGACCATCGGCCGGCGTGGCGCACGCCGTGGTGGTCGCCAGGCCGCACGTCCACAGCTGCGCATCGGCGAGCTGCAGGCGCAGCGCCTCGGACGCCGGGACGTCGCCGAGCGAAGCGATGGCCACGGCGGCGGGACGGCCCGGCGCCGCGTGCTGGCGCACGAGCGTGCACAGCGATTCGCGCGGCCCCATCTCGAGCAGGAGCGCGCCCTCGTGCGCCGCCAGCGCGGCCAGCAGCGCCTGCGAGAACAGCACCGGCTTGCGCAGCTGCGTCGCCCAGTACTCGGGGTCGGTGGCCTGCACATCGGTCAGGAACGCGCCGGTGGCGGTGGAGACGATGGGGATGCGCGGCGCCGACAGCGTCACGCCGCGCAACAGCATCTCGAACGGCGCGACGGCGGCGTCCATCGCCGGCGAATGGAACGCGTGCGAGGTGACCAGCGCGCGGGCGGCGACACCCGCCTGCTCCAGCGCCGTCGTCCACGCGGCGATCGCCTCGTGGGAGCCGGCGAACACGCAGGCGCGCGGGCCGTTCTCGGCCGCCAGGAAGACGTCGGCCGGCGCCAGCGCACGGGCCTCGGCCAGCGGCAGCCGCACCGACAGCATCGCGCCGGACGGCTGCACCTGCAGCAGCGCGCCGCGGCGCGCGACCAGGCGCGCCGCGTCCGCCAGCGACATCACGCCCGCGACCACCGCCGCCGCGAACTCGCCGATGCTGTGGCCCACCAGCGCGGCCGGCTGCAGCCCGCGCGACTGCCAGGCGCGCGCCAGCGCGAGCTCGATGCAGAACAGCGCCGGCTGCGTGGCCTCGGTGGCGCGCAGCGCGTCGGGCGCGGCGTCGGCCAGGCGCGCACGCAGGTCGAAGCCCAGGTGCGGCGCGACGGCGTCCAGTGCCTCGTCGAATGCGCGCCCGAATGCGGCATCACTGCGTGCGAGCGCCAGGCCCATGCCCGGGTATTGCGCGCCCTGGCCGGGGAACATCCAGACGGTGGCCGGTGCCTTCGCGCCGAGCGCGCCCGACACGCGGGACGCGTGCCCGCGCGCGCGCAGCGCCGCCACGGCCTCGGCCACGTCGGCGGCCACCACGGCCATGCGGTGCACGAAGCGCGAGCGGCCGTGCTGCAGCGTGTGCGCGACGTCGGCCAGGTTGGCCTCGGGATGCGCCTCCAGATGATCGGCCAGCCGCGTCGCCATCGCCTCCAGCGCCGCCGCCGAACGCGCGGCCAGCTGCAGGCGCTGCGGCCCCTGCGCCGGCGCGGACGGCGCGCGCACCGGCGCTTCTTCCAGGATGGCGTGCGCGTTGGTGCCGCCCACGCCGAAGCTGCTGACGCCGGCGCGGCGCGGCTGCGCGGCGCGCGGCCAGGGCTGCAGGCGGTCGTTGACGACGAACGGCGAGCCCTCGAACGGGATCGCCGGGTTGGGCGCGGAGTAGTGGATCGTCGCCGGCAGTTGCTCGCGCTGCAGCGCCAGCGCCGTCTTGATCACCGAGCTGGCGCCCGCGGCGATCACCATGTGGCCGACATTGCTCTTGAGCGAGCCGATGCGGCAGAAGCCCGTGTCGGACGTGCTGCGGCGAAAGGCCTGGTTCAGCGCCTCGATCTCGACCGGGTCGCCCATCGGCGTGGCCGTGCCGTGCGCCTCGACGTACGAGATGCTGCGCGCCGGCACGCCGGCCACGTGCAAGGCGCGCTCGATCGCCGCGGCCTGGCCGTCGACGCTCGGCGCGGTGAAGCTCGCCTTGTTGCGGCCATCGTTGCTGAGGCCGACCCCGCGGATCACGGCAATCACCTCGTTGCCGTCGGCGATCGCGTCGCCCAGTCGCTTGAGCACCACCACGGCGACGCCGTCGCTGAAGACGGTGCCGCCGGAGCGGGCGTCGAACGTCCGCGTGCGGCCGTCCGGCGACAGCATCGAGCCCGCCTGGTGCAGGTAGCCGCTTCGCGGCGGACAGGTGATCGACGCGCCGCCGGCCACCGCCATGCGGCACTCGCCCTGGCGCAAGCTCCAGAAGGCCTGGGCGATGGCGACCAGCGACGTCGAGCACCCGGTGAACACGTTGACGGCCGGGCCCGTCAGGTTCAGGCGGTAGGCTGCGCGCGTGGCGACGTAGTCCTTCTCGTTGGCCAGCATCACCGGGAACTCGCCGAGCATCTCGATGAGATCGGGCCGCGGCTGCAGGTGGTGCCTGTAGTAGGTGGCGTTGTACATGCCGCCGAACACGCCCACGGGCATCTCGTCGGCGTCGGGCACGTGGCCCGCGCGTTCCAGCGCCTCCCAGGACAGTTCCATGAACAGCCGCTGCTGCGGATCCATCAGTTCGGCCTCGCGCGGCGACATGCCGAAGAAGGCCGGGTCGAACAGCTCCACGTCGTCGACGATGCCGCGGGCGCGCACGTAGTCGGGATCGGCCACCAGGTCGGCCGCCAGCGACGGATCGAGCTGGCCGTCGCCGAAATGCGTGATGCTGTCGCTGCCTGCGCAGAGGTTGGCCCAGAACTGCTCGACGTCGCGCGCACCGGGGAAGCGGCCCGCGAGCGCGATGATGGCGATCGGCTCGTCGCCGCCGGACGTCGTCGCGGGCGCGGGCGCCTCGGCCGGGCGCAGGGCCGCGGGCGCGCTCGCGGGCGCCAGCTGGCGTGCGAGCGCGGCGGGCGTCGGATGGCGGAAGAAGCCGGCCACGCCGAGCGCGCCGCCGCCATCCTGCTTCAGGCGCGCGAGCACCTTGATGACCTGCAGCGAGTTGCCGCCCAGCTCGAAGAAGTTGTCGTCGGCGCCGACGCGCGCCAGGCCCAGGATCGCGGCGAATGCGCCGCACAGGCGCTGCTCGCCCGCATCGGCCGGCGCGCGGAACGGCGTGGCCAGCTCCGGCCGGTCGTTGGCTGGGCGCGGCAGCGCGGAGCGATCCAGCTTGCCGTTGGCGGTGATGGGCAGGCGCTCCATCCACACGAAGGCGGACGGCACCATGAATTCCGGCAGCGCGCGCGCGACATGGGCACGCAGCGCCGGCGTGTCCGGCGCCGCGACGCCGGCCCGCAGCACCAGCCAGGCGGCCAGCGACGCGTTGCCTGCGTCGTCCTTGAGCGCGCCCACCGCGCATGCCTGCACGGCCGGATGCGCGGCGATCACCGTCTCGATCTCGCCGAGCTCGATGCGGAAGCCGCGGATCTTGACCTGCTGGTCCGCACGGCCGAGGAAGTCGATGGTGCCGTCGGGCAGCCAGCGGGCGAGGTCGCCGGTGTCGTACAGCCGCTCGCCCACGGCGAACGGGCTGTCGACGAAGCGCTCGGCGGTCAGCTCGGGGCGGTTCAGGTAGCCGAGCGCCAGGCCGCGGCCGCCGACGAAGAGCTTGCCGACGCAACCACGCGGCAGCAGTTCCATGCGCGGCCCGACGATGAAGACGTGCGTGTCGTTGATCGGTCGGCCGATCGGGACCGCGCGCGCGTCGGCGGGCAGGTCGTGCGGGATGTGCAGCGTGGCCGCGAAGGTCGTGCACTCGGTCGGGCCGTAGCCGTTGATCAGGTCGACCCCGGGCAGCGCGTCCAGCAGGCGGCGCACGTGCGGCACCGACAGCGCCTCGCCGCCGATCAGCAGCTGGCGCAGGCCCGCCAGGTGCAGCGGGTCATCGTCGACGACGGCGTTGAACAGCGCGGCGGTGAGCCAGGCGCTGTCGACGCGCTCGTCGCGGATCACGGCCTGCAGGCCCGCGGGCGTGGGCATGGGCTCGGGATGCAGCACGCAGCAGCCGCCGTTGAGCAGCGGGCCCCAGATCTCCAGCGTGGACGCGTCGAACGCGAGCGGCGCGGCGTGCAGGAAGCGGGTGCCCGCATCGAGGTGCACGTAGTTGGCGTCGACCACCAGCCGCAGGATCGAGTCGTGCGCGATCTGCACGCCCTTGGGCTGGCCGGTGGAGCCCGAGGTGTACATCAGGTAGGCGAGGTCGCGCGCGCCGGCGTCCCGCTCGCGCGCGGGCGCGGGGGCGCCGGCGGGCGTGGGGAGCATGCCGTCGTCGCCGAGCGCGAGCACGCGCACGCCGTCGGCCTGCGCGAAGGCACCCACGTGTTCGGGCGAGCACAGCACGAGCGTGGCGCCCGCATCCTGCAGCATGAAGGCCAGGCGCGCGGGCGGGTGGGCGGCGTCGACGGGCAGGTAGCAGCCGCCGGCCTTCAGGATGGCGAGCACCGCCACGATCGCCACGGGCGAGCGCTCCAGCGCCATCGCCACCGCGCGGCCCGGGCCCACGCCGTGCGCGCGCAGTTGCTCGGCGAGGCGGGCGGACCGGCCCTCGAGCTGCGCATAGGTCACGGTCGCACCGCGGAAGCACAGGGCCGGCGCATCGGGCCGCTGCGCCGCGACGCGCGCGAACAGGCCGTGCACGGTGGCTTGCGGATCGACGGCGTGCAGCGGCGCATTGAGCGCGTGCAGCAGCAGCGTGCGTTGGGCATCGCCGATCGCATCGATCGCGCCGACCATGGCGTCGCCCGACGTGCACAGCGCGAGCGCCACGTCCGCGATGCGCGCCGCGAGCGTTCGCGCCAGGTCGGCGTCGACGTCGGCCGGCAGGCGCAGTTCGAGCGTCGCGCCGTCCAGCCGAAGCACCAGTTCGACGCCCGCAGGCGCCGGGCCGGCGCCGCAGGCCCATTCGAAGTCGATGCCGGACGCCGCCGCGCCGCGGCGTGCCGCGTCGACCGCCGCCAGGAATTCGCTCGCCGTGCCGTCGACGGCCACGCTGGCCACCGCTGCGCGCCCGGAAACCTCGGCCCAGCCCGCCGTCGGCTGGCCGCTCCAGCGCGCCAGCAGCAGCGCCCAGGCGGCGACGAGCGGTGTGTCGGGCAAGCGGCCGGCGACCGCCGCGAACGCGCGCACGTGGTCGACGGACAGCGCGTGCGCCAGCAGCAGCGGCGCGGCGCCGGCGGCGCTCGTGCGCGTGCCCAGGAGTGTCGCCAGCGGGCGCGTCGCGCCCTCCGGCGGGAGGGCGGCGGGATCCCGCGGCGGAACGGTGTTCATGATCGGCGTTCGCGTCGCGGCGTCAGACGACGGCCGCGTGCGCGTAGGGAACGCGGTCGGACAGCGGCGTGCGGCCGCGCAGGGCGTCCGCCGCGCGACCCGCCAGGCGGGCGCCGCCGAAGGCGGCATCCAGCACGCCGTCCATCACCGGGCGCATGCCCACCGCCGCCGGCTGCATGCCCCAGGCGCGCAGGCGCTGGTGCATCGCGTGCAGGCGCGAATCGCGGCGCGTCGCGTCGGTGTAGTAGGTGAAGCTGACCGTGACGGACGGGCCGTCGCCGTTCTCCACCAGGTGCGGCGCGGTGGACGGCATGTACGCCCCCATGCCCGGCTCGAGGTCGAACACGTGGGCGCGGCTGCGCAATTCCTCGCGCCAGTTGACGAGGTCGCGGCTGTGGTTGGCGTGGAACAGGTCGCGCGCCGCCTCGCTCACGGCCTCGGTGTCGTCGGGCTCCCAGACGTAGAGGCGCTTGTGCCCCTTGACCTGCATGATGAAGTTGTGTTCCTTGTCCATGTGGAACGGCGTGATCGTGTTCGGCGAGGTCACGAAGATCCAGCCGCCGCGGTACGTCATGCCCGGGTCCACGCGGTCGATCGCGGGCTTCAGGTCGTCGAGGATCTCGTCCACGAGGCCGCGGTAGATGTCGTCCGTCTGCACGTTGAGCAGCGACATCCACGCCTTGGCCGACGCGATGTTGGCCAGCGTCTCCTCGGGGGAACGCTGGTTGGGATAGAGCATCGGGGCGTGGTTGAACGCGGTGCCGGCGTAGGCGTCGCTGCTGTGCGTGCGGATGCGGCCGTGCTTGGCCAGGCGCGAGCTCAGTTGCACGAGCTGGTCGATCTGCAGCAGCGGATGTCCGGTGATGCGGTGGGCGACCGGCATGACCTTCCACGGGTCGAACCTCGACCAGTCGACGTCGAACAGGCGCGGTGTCGTTTCATTCATGTCGGGTGTCCTCCAACGGCAGGAATCCGCGCGGATCCGTGCCACACCAAGAAGTGGTGCCAGGGCCCTGTCGCCCTCCCGGGGGCGCGACCTCGCTGCCGCCGCGCGGCGGCCGGTTGCGCCGGCTCTGGCGGTACAGTGCGAATGCTTGAGTCTGGCTGTCGAATGGGATGATACGAGGCGTTACCTTTCACGGGCAATCCGCCCTGATGGGGGAGCCGGAACAAATGCACGGACATTGCGCCGGCTCAAGGCTTCCCCCTAAGTCATAGGGCGCGCTTGCAGCCCCGGATTCGAGAAGAAGTGCACGAAAACCACCCCCGACGCCGCCGCCACCGCTCGTCCGCCCTCGCCTCCGCGCCCCGTCCGCTCCATCACCGGCTGCTCGCCGTCCTGGTCGTCGTGGGCCTCGTGCTGGCCATCGTCCTCGCGCTCGGCTTTCGCTTCGGCACGGAGCGGATGTGGTGGATCGAGATCGCCCGCTACGTGCCGTTTCCCGCGTACCTCGTGCCGGCCATGCTGCTGGTGGCCTGCGCCTGGCCGCTCGGTTGGCGCTGGCGCCTGCTGTCGCTGGTCGCGCCGCTGGTCGTCGCCACCGAGTTGATGGGCCTGGCCGTCGGCTCGCCCGACGAGGGCGGCGCGCGCCTGCGCTTCATGACCTACAACATCAAGGCCTACCTCGCGCGCAAGACGCCCGACGGCTACGCGAAGATCGCCTGGGAGATCGCCAGCCAGGATCCGGACGTGATCGTGATGCAGGACGGCCAGTCCATCGAAAGCGCCGATGAGCTGCCGGCGCCCATGAAGGTCGCGCTCAAGGGTCGGCACCTGTACGTGCAGCACCAGTACATCGTCGCCAGCCGCCATCCGCTCAAGGACTGCGCGCCGGGCAACATGTCCTATTCCGGCCAGGCGGACGACTTCGTGCACTGCACGCTCAGCGTCGCCGGCAAGGACATCGACCTGTTCACGGCGCACTTCGTCTCGCCGCGCGACGGGTTGAACGCCGCCCGCGGCAAGGCCTCGGGCGGGCTGCGCGAGTGGGAGGAGAACTTCCGCGACCGCATGGCGCAGTCCATCCAGCTGGCGGCGGCCGTGGCCCGCGCCAGGGGGCCCGTGATCGTCGCCGGCGACCTCAATGCCGACGAGCGTTCCCCGGTGGTGCGCCGGCTCCTGGCCACCGGGCTGCGCGATGCGTACTCGAGCGCGGCCATCGGCTACGGCTACACCCTCGGGCACGACCTGCGGCCGGGCTTCAGCTTCCTGCGCATCGACCACGTGCTGGTCAGCCACGACATCGGCGTGCGCGACGCCGCCCCGGGCGGCCGCGAAGGTTCCGAGCACCGGCCGGTGGTCACGGACCTGCTCGTCGGACCGTGACATATGCCGTCATGACACCGCTTGCGCGGACGTCGATCGGTGCCGCGAGATACATATGGAAACAAGTCGCCGGCATGACAATTGCCAAACCCGGCACACTCGGTGAAACCACACCGGCGAGGAGCCCCTCCATGTCAAAGGCCAGGGTGTTTGGCACGTTCCGACCCCGACTGAACATCGCCCCGTTGCTGCTGACGCCCGGATTTGCCGCAATCGGCTATGCGGTCCGCGGCTCGCAGGGCGCCTGGTGGACGGTCGCCGCCTGGTCAGCGGTCGTGCTGGGCGCCGCGGTGTCGTGCACGCTGCACGCCTGGCGCAACGCCCAGGAAGCGCTGCCGGCCGCGGGCCGCCGCGCATTCGACTACGACGTCAACAACGCCGGCCGCTAGGCTGGCATGGCGCAGCGCCGCTTCGCGCGCCCCTGATCGCGACGAGGGATTCGTCGCCGCTCGCCGCCGGGCGCCGCCGCAGCCGCCCGAGTCCGCACGGCCACCCATGGTTTTCCGCGCCCGCGCGGGACGCCGCAACGACGACGGGCCCCGCAAGGCCCGCCTCGATGCACGAGCACGCGGTTCAGCGCTCGTTCTTGCCGCCCTGGCGGCCGGTGTGCTGGGCGCTGCCGCCGCGCGTGGTCTGCTTGTCGCCGGCCTGGTTGCCGGACTGCTTGCCGCTGCCCTGGCCGCTGCCCTGCTGGCTGCGGCTGGACGAGCCGGACGCCTGCTCCTGCTGCTTCTGATTGCTGGAGTTGCTGCCTTGTTGCGAGGTCATGAAAGTGCTCCTGGAGGTTGACTGCCGGCGCATGCCACCGGTTCGGACGACGTCGGGACGTCGCCCCGTCCGCGGCAAGTCAAATACCTGACCGGGTATTCGATCGGACAGCGCCTGCGTCGCGCCGCGGTCGACCGGCGCGCGCCGTGCCGCGCCCGGCCACGGCTCGCTTCCGCAGGGGCCCGATGGCGGCCGAACGCCGCTCAGGGGTTCCAGTCGTCGATGAGCGCGCAAAGCGCCTCGGCGGACACCGGCTTGATCAGATGGGCGTCGAAGCCCGCCTTCAAGGAGCGCTCGCGGTCGCCTTCGCCGCCCCACCCCGTGACCGCCACGAGCAGCATTCCGCGCCCGCGCTCCGTCGCGCGCAGCCGCTCGGCCACGTCGTAGCCGCTGAGCCCGGGCATGCCCAGGTCGACGATCGCGACCTCGGGCCTGTCGCGCTCGACCAGCGCCAGCAGGCCCGCGCCGTCGGCCACCGTGTCGACGTCATGGCCCCAGGCCTTCAGCGCCGCCGACAGCGCCCAGGCGACATCGTCG
>JBJMWE010000166.1:0-6513 GCA_045810285.1 Vitreoscilla sp.
ACACTCTAACAATACAATAACCACTACAGATCACACACCCGCACCCGCGCCGAAGGCCGTGACGCCGCCCGCTCCCGCGCCGGCGCCCACGCCCGCCCCGGCCATGGCGAGCGGCGACGCCGTCGCCGAGGTCAGCGATGCCGTGCACGCCTGGGCGTCCGCCTGGAGCCGGCGCGACATGGCCGGCTACCTCGCCGCGTACACGCCCGAGTACGCCACCGGGGGCAAGTCGCACAAGGCGTGGGAAGAGGATCGCAAGGCGCGCATCGTGCCGCGCAAGCGCATCGCGGTGCAGGTCGCCGAGCTGAACGTCAGCGTCAACGGCGACAAGGCCGTGGCGCACTTCAAGCAGATCTACGAATCCGACACGCTCAGCACGACCGGCCACAAGACGCTGGACCTGGTGCGCTCGCCTTCGGGCAAGTGGCTGATCAAGCAGGAGTCGGTCGGCGGATGACGACGCCAGACGACGCCCTCCCCACGTCTTCGAAGGCGCCACGCCGGCCTCGCTGGCAGCGCACGGCCGTGGCAGTGGGTTCGCTCGTGGTCGCCGGCGCAGGCCTGCTCGCCAGCACGGAGCTGCATGGCATCCCGACGCCGCACGCCACGCCGGAAGCCGCGCGCGCGCCCATCGGTGCGGTGATCGCGCTGGCCGACGACGCGATCCCGCCGTCGCACGCCCGCGCGCTGCCCGAGCCGACGACCGCCGCCAGCCTGCCCAAGGATTCGCCCTTCGCCGGCGCTTTCAAGGGCTCGCCCGAGAACCGGCTGATCGGCATCTACCGCCTGGTCGGCCAGCAGCATCCCGAGCTCGCGCTCGACGCCGCCGCCTCGCTCACGCACGACGTGCCGGGATTCAAGCTGGCGCAACTCGTGTACGCCGACCTGCTGACCGCGCGCAGTGGCGGCACGCCGGGCTTCGGTGTCGCGGGCGCCGACGCCGCGGCCAGCGCCGGCGTGCGAGCGGAGCTGGCCGATCTGCGCGAGGAGGCCGTCCAGCGGCTGCGTGCGTTGCAGGAGCGCCCGCCCGAGGGCCTCGTGCCCGCCGAGTTCATCGTGCTGCCCAAGGCCGTGCACCACGCGATCGCCGTCGACACGACACGCTCGCGCCTGTACCTGTTCGAGAACGGCCCCAAGGGCCTGCGCCTGGTCAGCGATCATTACGTGTCGGTGGGCAAGCAAGGCGTCGACAAGACGGTGGAAGGCGACCAGCGCACGCCGCTGGGGGTGTACTTCGTGTCCGACCGCGTCGGCAAGGGGTCGCTGGGCGAGGCCTTCGGCGCCGGCGCGATGCAGCTGAACTACCCCAACCTGTTCGACCAGCTGCATGGCCGCACGGGCTCGGGCATCTACCTGCACGGCGTGCCTTTCAGCACCTACTCGCGCCCGCCCAAGGACTCGGACGGCTGCGTCACGCTGGCCAACGACGAGCTCGTGATGCTGATGAACACCGTGCCGATCCACGACACGCCGGTGATCATCACGAAGCAGATCCACTGGGTCGCCGACCATCCTGCGCGCGCGCAGCACGCCGGGATCCTCGAAGCGGTCGACCGCTGGCAGGCCGTGCGCACCGGCGACGACCCGGCCGCACTCGATGCGTTCTACCAGCCCGGCGCGGCGCCCGACACCCCGGCCGCCCCGTCGGCGCCGGCGCCGCAACCCATCGTCACGTGGGTGCACGGCAAGCGCCACTTCGCCCCGCCGCCGGCCATGCCGCCCACGGATCCGGTCGCGTTCGACAACCTCAGCGTGATGACCTGGGCCGACGACAAGCAGACGATGGTGGTCACCTTCAACGAACGCGGCACGCGCTCGCACCGCGAGACGACCGTGCGGCAGTACTGGGAACGCGACGCGTCGACGTGGAAGATCGTCGCCGAAGGCACCGTTCGCTGACGCGCGCCGCCGGCCGGCAACCGCGCGGCCGAGCGTGTTTCCACCGCCGTGCAGGATGTTGCTTCTTGCAGGCACGCGACATGCCCTGGACCCTGGCGTTTCCCAAGAGGAGCCAGGCATGAACTTCACGAAGACCCCTGAACTGCTCGTCATCGCGGCCACGGTCGCGGCGGTGTGCTCCACGTTCTCCGTCGGCGCCATCTCCGCCGACGCTGCCACGCCGTCGCCTGCCGAGCAGCGCTACCAGCAGGATCGTGCGAACTGCCGCGCCGGCAAGACGGCGGAGAGCCAGAAGACCTGCCTCGTCGAGGCCGCCGCGGCGCTGCAGGCCGCGCGCCAGCACGCCCTGGTCACGCCCACGCCCCAGCAGGCGGCGGCCAACGAGCGCAAGCGCTGCGAGGCGCTGTCGGGCGACGACAAGAAGGACTGCCTCAAGCGCGCGGCGGGCATCGACACGACGGTGTCGGGCAGCGTCGCCGGGGGCGGCGAGCTGAAGGAGACGGTTACCGTCATCCCGGGCAAGCCGGGCACGTCGGGCACGCCGCCGGTCGAGATCAATCCCGAGACGCTGCCGCCCACGGCTGCAGGCCCGACGAAGATTCCGCCCAAGCCCAGCAACTGACGGCGACGTCGATCAGGCTTGCACGGGGACGTGGAGGTCGATGACGGAGCCGGCCTTCAACGGGTCGAAGCGCCCGTCGTAGAGCTCGAAGTCCGGGCCGCCGGCCACCTTCAGGCCGGAGGCCGGCAGCAGTTCGCCCCACACCGCCGCCATCGCCTGCTTGACCTGCGGGTGCAGCGCGGAGCCGTCCAGCGTGATGCGGAAGACGGCGTAGGCGGCGGCGGGGATCTCCATCGTCGAGAAGCCCGGCGGCGGCACGCATCCCGGCTCGACGCCCACGCCGGCCAGGTACTGGAAGCCGCGCACATGGGCCATGACGCTGCGGCCCATGCGCGCGGTGAACAGCCGCGAGAAGTGGAACGGCGACAAGCCGGCCCGCGCCACCACCTGTTCGAGCGTCAGCGGCTGGTCGAGCTGCTGCTCGAGCCAGGCGATGAGGTCCTTGAACGGGTCGGTCGTGCTGTCCATGGCCTGGATCGTCGCGGAGGCCGGCGCATGCTGTCCTGACCGTTCCTGCTGCCTCCGTCAATGCGCCTTCGGTGTCCGCTCCTTCGGTGTCAGGTCTTGAAAGTTGCGGTGTCAGGTCTTGAATCGTGCAGTGGCGTTCTTGGGGTTCACCGCTTTGGTGTCAGGTCTTGAAAGTCGCGCGGCAACGGCTGGACCGGCGTGCCATGACTCGGTGCGCAACTTTCAAGACCGACCCAAAGCGAAGTGCACGATTCAAGACCTGACACCGCAACTTTCAAGACCTGACACCGCCCGGACACCGCTCGAACTGACGTGAAAAAGGGCGCCGAAGCGCCCCTGGGTTCGCGTGCCGCGGCGATGTCACTTGCGCTGCGGCGGCAGGTCCGTGCAGCTGCCGTGCGCCACTTCCGCGGCCAGGCCGATCGATTCGCCCAGCGTCGGGTGCGGGTGGATCGTGCGGCCGATGTCGACCTCGTTGGCGCCCATCTCGATGGCCAGCGCGACCTCGCCGATCATGTCGCCGGCGTTCATGCCGACGATGCCGCCGCCCAGGATCTGGTGCGTCGTCGCGTCGAACAGCAGCTTGGTCTGCCCCTCGTCGCGGCCGTTGGCGATGGCGCGGCCGGAGGCCGTCCAAGGAAACAGGCCCTTCTTGACCGCGATGCCCTGGGCCTTGGCCTGGTCCTCCGTGAGGCCCACCCACGCCACCTCCGGGTCGGTGTAGGCCACGCTCGGGATGACACGGGCGTCGAAGCGCGCATGCTGGTCGCCGGCGGCCACTTCCGCGGCCACGTGGCCCTCGTGCACCGCCTTGTGGGCCAGCATCGGCTGGCCGACGATGTCGCCGATCGCGAAGATGTGCGGCACGTTGGTGCGCATCTGCACGTCCACCGGAATGAAGCCGCGGTCGCCCACGATGATGCCCGCGTGCTCGGCGCCGATCTTCTTGCCGTTGGGCGTGCGGCCGACGGCCTGCAGCACCAGGTCGTACATCTCCTCGCGCGCGCCGCCCTCGCCCTCGAACTTCACCTTGATGCCGTCCGACGTGGCCTCGGCGCCCACCGTCTTCGTCTTCAAGAGGATGTTGTCGAAGCGCTTGGCGTTCATCTTCTGCCAGACCTTGACGAGGTCGCGGTCCGCGCCCTGCATCAGGCCGTCCAGCATCTCGACGACGTCCAGCCGCGCGCCCAGCGTCGAGTACACGGTGCCCATCTCGAGGCCGATGATGCCGCCGCCGACGATCAGCATGCGCCTGGGCGTGTCCCGCAGCTCGAGCGCACCGGTGGAATCCACGATGCGCGGGTCGTTCGGGAAGAACGGCAGGCGCACGGCCTGAGAACCGGCCGCGATGATGGCCTGCTTGAAGCGGATCGTCTTCGCACTGCCCGTCTTCTCCTGCGCGGGGCCGCTGGTCTCGTCGACCTTGACGTGGTTCGGATCGATGAAGTTGCCGTAGCCGCGCACGACCGTGACCTTGCGCATCTTGGCCATCGCCGACAGGCCGCCCGTGAGCTTGCCCACGACCTTGCCCTTGTGCGTGCGCAGCTTGGCGATGTCGAGCTGCGGATCGCCGTAGGACACGCCGAGGTCGGCGAAGTGCTTGACCTCGTCCATCACCATCGCCACGTGCAGCAGCGCCTTCGACGGGATGCAGCCCACGTTGAGGCAGACGCCGCCGAGCGTCGCATAGCGTTCGACCAGCACCACCTTCATGCCGAGGTCCGCCGCGCGGAACGCCGCCGAATAGCCGCCGGGGCCGCCGCCGAGCACGAGCATGTCGCACTCGAGGTCGGCGCCCCCGCCGTAGGTGGACGCGACGGGCACCGGCCCGGCGTGCGCGCTCACGGGCGCGGTCGCCGGGGCGGCCGCGCTCGCCTGCGTCGGCGCGGGCGCGGGTGACGCACTCGCAGGCGCGGCCGCCGCGGCGCCCTCCGCGTCGACCACCAGGATAACGTCGCCCATGTTGATCTTGTCGCCCACCTTGACGCGCAGTTCCTTGACCACGCCCGCGGTCGACGACGGGATCTCCATCGATGCCTTGTCGCTCTCGACGGTGATCAGGCTCTGTTCGGCCTTGACGGCGTCGCCGGGCTTGACCAGCAGCTCGATGACGCCGACGTCCTTGAAATCGCCGATGTCCGGCACCTTGACTTCGATCGTTGCCATGTCCGCCGGCCCCTTACAGCATCACTCGACGGAAGTCCGCGAGGACCTGGCCGAGATAGGTGTTGAAACGAGCCGCGGACGCCCCGTCGATGACGCGATGGTCCCACGACAGCGACAGCGGCAGGATCAGGCGCGGCGCGAACGCCTTGCCGTCCCAGACGGGCCGCGTCGCGCTCTTGCAGACGCCCAGGATGGCGACTTCGGGGGCGTTGATGATCGGCGTGAAATAGGTGCCGCCGATGCCGCCCAGCGAGCTGATCGAGAAGCAGCCGCCCGTCATGTCGGCAGGGCCGAGCTTGCCGTCGCGCGCCTTGGCCGCGAGCTCGCTCATCTCCCTGGCGATCTGCACGATGCCCTTCTTGTCGGCGTCGCGGATCACCGGGACCATGAGGCCGTTGGGCGTGTCGGCGGCGAAGCCGATGTGGAAGTACTTCTTCAGGACCAGCGTGTCGCCGTCCAGCGAGGCGTTGAACTCGGGGAACTTCTGCAGCGCGGCGACGCAGGCCTTGATCAGGAACGCGAGCATCGTCACCTTGGTGCCCGACTTCTCGTATTCCTTGTTCAGCGTGACGCGGAAGGCTTCCAGGTCGGTGATGTCCGCGTCGTCGTGGTTCGTGACGTGCGGGATCATGACCCAGTTGCGATGCAGGTTCGCGCCCGAGATCTTCTTGATGCGCGAGAGATCCTTGCGTTCGACCGCGCCGAACTTGGCGAAGTCGACCTGCGGCCACGGCAGCAGCCCCGGCAGCGCGCCACCGGCGGCGGCGCCAGCCGGCGCCTTGGCCGCCTGCGCCTTGGTCTGCGTGGCGCCGGCCATCACGGCCTTGACGAAGCCTTCGAGGTCGGGCTGCGTGATGCGCCCATGCGGCCCCGAGCCCTTCACCTCCTCCAGCGGCACGCCCAGTTCGCGCGCGACGCGGCGGATCGACGGCGAGGCGTGCGGCAGGTTCAGCGGCGGCTTCGTCGGATCGTGCGCCGGCACGCTCGCGGCCGGCAGCGGGCGTTCGATCCCGCGCGGATCCTGGATCTCGGCGGCGGCGCTGGTGCCCGAATCGGAGGCCTCTTCCGCCGGCGCCGGCTTCGGCGACGCGCTCGGCTGCGTCGGTGCCGCGGCGCCACCGGCGCCCTCGATCGTCGCGACCACCGAGCCCTTGGACACGCGATCGCCCACCTTCACCTTGAGCGCCCTGACGACGCCCGCGTGCGACGACGGGATCTCCATCGAGGCCTTGTCGCTCTCGACCGTGATCAGGCTCTGCTCCACCGCCACGGTGTCGCCGACCTTGACGAGGATCTCGATGACGCCCACGTCGGCGAAGTCGCCGATGTCCGGCACTTCGATCTCGACGCTGCCACCC
>JBJMWE010000167.1:0-12323 GCA_045810285.1 Vitreoscilla sp.
GAACACGATCGACCACGACACCGCCTACGGCGACAAGGACCACACCCGGCAGGTGACCAACCTCAAGGTGACATTGAAGAAGAAGCCCGCGCCCGTGCATTGAGCGCGCGCACCCCGCCGGTCGTGGCGTACGATCCGGCGTGCCCCGCGCGATCGCGGGCCCGTCGAAAGGCGTCGCGCCGCGGTCGCGCGCAGGGCCGGCGACCCGGCTCCGGTGCGCCGACCCGGGTTCGTCGCTTGCTCACCGGAGCCGTCGCGTCCGCGTCCGGGCGCCCCTGCGCCTGCGCGCGAAGGAACCGTCCCATGAAGTTGCCTCGCAACACCGCCGCTTTCGCCAATCCGTTCCTGCCGTGGAGCACGTTCGGCTTGAAGATGCTGCAGATGTCCACCGCCGCCGCGCAGGTGATCGCGATGCGCACGGCGCGCATGGCGGCGCACGGTCCCAACCCGAATGCGGCCGACCGCCGCGAGCTGCACCGCATGGGCGCCGAGAAGGTCGACGCGTTCACGCGCGCCGGCACGACGCTCGCGACGGGCGCGATGCCCCTCCTGTTCGGCATGGCGATGCAGGCCTGGCGCACCTGGTTCGACCTGTGGGCCGCCTCGACGCGCCTGGACCCGAGTCGCTCGATCCTGCAGACGATGGCGCGCCAGCAGCAGCTCGCCGGCACGCTGGTGCGCGGCGCCGCCGCGGCCGGCCACGCCACCACGTCGGCCGCCACGGCGCGCCTGGCGCACCGCGCGCTCGGGCCCGTGCATCGCAAGGCCACCGCCAATGCGAAGCGCCTGGCGAAGAAGGTCCGCTGACCACTTCCTCATCCGCCGCCATGGACTTCAAGGACTACTACAGCGCCCTCGGCGTCGCCCGCGACGCCAGCGACGACGACATCCGCAAGGCCTACCGCAAGCTGGCCCGCAAGTACCACCCGGACGTCAGCAAGGAAGCCGACGCCGACGCGAAGATGCGCGAGATCAACGAAGCGCGCGACGTGCTCTCGGACAAGGAAAAGCGCGCGGCCTACGACCAGCTGGCCGACCATGTCGCCCGCGGCGGCAGCCCCGACGGCCGCTTCCGCCAGCCGCCGCCGGGCTGGGACGAGGGCTTCGAATTCCACCGCGGCCCCGGCCAGGGCCCGGCCGACCACGCCGACTTCAGCGAGTTCTTCTCGTCGATCTTCGGCAACCGGGGCGGCATGGGCGGGATGGGCGGCGCGCAGCGCGGTGCGTATCGCGAGCGCGGCGAGGATCACCACGCCGCCATCGAGATCTCGCTGGAGGATGCCCTGCTCGGGACCGAGCGCCAGCTGTCGCTGCGCGCGCAGGAGATCGATGCGCAGGGCCGGCCGCGCCTGGTCGATCGGACGCTGGACGTGAAGATCCCGCCGGGCGTGCGTCCGGGCCAGTACATCCGGCTCGCCGGCCAGGGCCTGCCCGGCCACGGCGGCGAGCCGGCGGGCGACCTGTACCTCGAGGTGCGCATCGCGCCGCACAGGCTGTTCCGCGTCGAGGGCAGCGACCTGTACATGACGCTGCCCGTGACGCCCACCGAGGCGGCGCTCGGCGCGCAGGTGACCGTGCCGACGCCGTCGGGCGCGCGTGTCGACGTGACCATCCCCAAGGGCGCGCGCAACGGCATGAAGCTGCGGCTGAAGGAGCGCGGCCTCGGCGGCAGGACGCCGGGCCACCTGTACCTGCTGATCGAGATCGCGCTGCCGCCGGCCGACAACGACGCCGCCCGCGCGGCCTACCAGGCGCTCGCCAAGGCGACGCCGTCATTCGACCCGCGCCTGAACCTGGGAGCCTGAGATGCGCGCCGTCACCACCGTCATCGAATCCGCGCCGCTGACGCTCGGCGAACTGGCCCGCGCCGTCGGTGCGGAGGATCAATGGGTCGTGCGGCTCGTCGAGGTCGAGATCCTGCACGTCGACACCCCGTCCGACCCGCCGGAGCGCTGGCATTTTCGCAGCGCCGACCTGCAGCGCGCGCTCGCCGCGCGGCGCCTGGAGCGCGACTTCGGCGCGAATCTCGACGCCGCGGCGCTGATCCTGGACCTGCAGTCCGAGCTGCGCCGCGTGCGCGCGCTGATGCACGCGCACGGGCTCGCCTGAGGCGCGGGAACACCGCCACCGTGCGGCAGCGCCCGGAAGGCCGCTGCGTCCGCTAGCGTGCGCTTGCCCACGCGAGGCCGTGAGGCAGGCGCGGCGGGCCGAACACGAAGTGCAGCACGCGGCGCCGGCTCGCGCCCGTGGCCTTGGACGACGCGTGCAGCAGCAGCGGGCGCATCAGCATCGCGCCGCCGCGCGGCACGGGACACGCCACCGTGCCGCGCGCGTCGCGCCGCGCGATCGCCGCCGCGTCGTCCAGCAGGCCCTCGACGTGGCTGGCCGGCACGACGCGCAGCGGGCCGTCGTCCGGACCGCAGTCGTCGAGGTGCAGGCGAAGCGCGACGAGCTGTTGCAGGACGTGCGCCGGCGGCTGCACGAACCACGTGCCCCCCTTGTTGGACCACCCGCGCAACGCGGCGTCGCCGACGCGCGCGGCCACGGGGATCGCCACGTCCTGGTGCACCGCCACCAGCCAGTTGTAGCCGACGGACTTCTCGAACGCCGTGCACTGCACCGGCCGGTGCGTCGCGGGGATCGCGCCGGCGAGACGGTGATCGGACTGCAGCCGGCGCGCGAGCTCGGCGCACCAGGGCTCGGCCAGCAGTTCGCGCGCGCCGGCCGCGGGTCGCCGGGCCATCGCGACGGCGATGCGGTCGATCTCGGCGGATTCGAGCAGCACCGGCAGCACGGCGAAGCCGTCGGTCTCGAGCGAGAGGGCGGTGTCGGGACGGGCGCGATCCATGGGGCGCAGCATAGCGGCGAGGCCTGCGAACCTGCGTGCCAGGCACCGCGCGCCAGCCCTTGACACCAGCCTACTAGTTGGTAGACTACATCCCCATGGACGCGGAACTCTCACCGAAAGCCAGCGAGATCGTCGCCTGCGCGCAGTCGTTGCTCGCCGTGCGCGGCTACAACGGCTTCAGCTATGCGGACATCTCGCAGGCGGTGGGCATCAGCAAGCCCAGCGTCCACCATCACTTCGCCAGCAAGGCCGACCTGGTGCGCACCGTCGTGCGGCGCTACCGCGCGGGCGCGCGCAGCGGCATGGCCGCGCTCGAGCAGCAGATCGCCGATCCCCTGGCGCAGCTGCATGCCTATGTCGGCTACTGGACGGCCTGCATCCGCGACGGCACCGCGTCGTTCTGCGTCTGCGCCATGCTGGCTGCGGAAATGCCGGCGATCCCGGCCGAAGTGGCCGACGAAGTGCGTGGGCACTTCGACGATCTCGCGGCCTGGCTGGAAGCCGTGCTGGCGCGCGGCGTCTCCGACGGCGTCTTCCACCTGCGCGGACCCGCGAAGGCGGAGGCAATGGCCGTCATGGCGACCGTGCACGGCGCCATGCTCGCCGCGCGCGCGCACGGCGACACCGAACTGTTCGGGGCGATCCTGAAGCCCGTCCTGCACCGCCTGACGCACCGCTGAGGTCGCCAGGTTTTTTTTGGCCATACAGCCTACCAACTAGTAGGTATACATTGAAGGAAATATCATGCCGCACCCCCTGTCCACCCTGGGCATCGCCCACACCGCCATCAGCCTCGTGCCGCTGGTCGCCGGCATGGCGAGCTTCGCCCGCCATCGCCGGATCGATCCCGCCTCGACATCGGGGCGCGTGTACCTGGCCGGCCTGGTGGCGTCGGTGCTGACGTCCTTCGGCCTCTCGAGTACCGGCGGCTTCAACCCGGGGCATGCACTGGGCATCCTGGCGCTGCTCGCGGTCGGCGGCGCGCTGCTGGCGCCCCGGCTGGCGCTGCTGGGCCGGGCCGGCGACTACCTGGCCACGCTCGGGCTGTCCTTCAGCTTCTTCCTGCTGCTGGTACCCGGCACCAACGAGACGCTGTCGCGACTGCCGCCGTCGCAGCCCATCGCCAATGGCCCGCAATCGCCCATCGTGCAGGGCACGCTGGCGGTGCTGTTCGTCCTGTTCCTGCTGGGCTACGTGCAGCAGGCGCTGGCGATCCGCGCACGGCGCCGCCTCGAACAGGCGTGAGCCGCCGGAGACGCCGCCTGCTGCGTCGCGGGCAGGCCTCGTCGCTGGCGCTAGACTGCAGTGGCCTCGCACGCCGCGCGGCCCGTCCCGACTGGAGCCCGCCATGCGCCGCCTTCTCGCCGCCCTCGCCCTGACCTCCCTCGCCGGCGCGGCCGCGGCGGCGCCGGCCGAACTGCTCAAGCCGATGGCCTTTCTCGCCGGACACTGCTGGAAGGGCGCGTTCGCGGACGGCAAGACGACCGACGAACACTGCTTCTTCTGGATGTACGGCGGCAGCGTGCTGCGCGACACGCACACCGTTCGCCGCCCCGGCAAGCCCGACATGACGGGCGAGTCCACCTACTTCGTCGACACGGTGGGCAACCACGTCGCGTTCCTCTACATCGAGAACGGCGGCGGCTCCAGCCGCGGCACGGTGGAGAGCCTGCCCGGCTCGCTGCTGTTTCCCGACACGCAGTACGTCTCCGACGGCGAGGCGCTCGTCTACCGTGCCCGCTGGACGCGCCAGGGCGACAAGGCCTACGAGGCCTGGAGCGAGGCGCAGGGGCCGGAGGGGTGGGCGACGATGTTCAAGGTGGTGCTCAAGCGCACGGACTGAGGCGGCGTCGCGGGCCCATCCCAGGCTCGCCCCCGCTACCCGCCCGTCCCCAGCTCCAGCAGCCGCGCCTCGTGCGACTCGATCCATGCCGGCAGTTCTTCGGCCGGCATGGCCCGCGAGATGAGGAATCCCTGGCCCACGCCGCAGCCCGAATCGCGCACGAGCTGCCAGTCGGGCAGCGTCTCGATGCCCTCGGCCACCGTCACGAGGCCCAGCTGGCGCGACATGTCGAGCGCCGACTGCAGGATCACGCGCAGGTTGGTGCGCCGGGCCGCGCCGTGCACGAAGGCGCGGTCGATCTTCAACTCGGTGAACGGGACGCGCGCGAGCTGCTGCATCGAGGAGAACCCCGTGCCGTAGTCGTCGATCGACAGCCGGAAGCCCTTGAGCCGCAGCCGCGCGAGCACGCCCAGGGCGACGCCCATGCAATCGACGACGGAGTTCTCGGTGATCTCCAGCACCACGTGGCGCGGGTCGAGGCCGTGGTCGTCGAGCAGTTGCGAGACCTCGCGCACCAGCGACGGATCCTCCAGCAGCACCGGCGACAGGTTGACGGCGAGCGACAGGATCAGCCCGCGCTCGCGCCAGCGCGCGGCGTCGGCGAAGGCCTGGCGCAGCACGGCAAGCGTCAGCGCGCGGATCAGGCCCTCCTGTTCCGCGACCGCGACGAAGCGGTCGGGACCCACCGGGCCCAGCAGCGGGTGCGTCCAGCGCGCCAGCGCCTCCACGCCGCAGACGAGGCCGCGGGCCATGTCGACCTTGGGCTGGTAGTGCACGGCGATCGCGCCGGACGCGATGGCGGCGGCGAGCTCGCGCGGATCGATGGGCGGCAGCGGCTCGCGGCTCGCGGCCGCGGCCGGCGCGGCGCGTTCGTGGTCCCAGCCGTCGAGCGCCGCTGCCAGCGTCTCCTTGCGCAGCGGCTTGCGGATGCCCGCCACCACGGGGATGCCCAGGTTGCGCGCCATCGTCTCGACGGTGTCGATCAGCACCGCCTCGCGGCCCGAGACGACGATCAGCGGGATCGCGAGCTTGCGCTCATGCAGGCGCTCGATGAGCTCGATGCCGTCCATGCCCGGCATCTCCAGGTCGAGGATGGCGATGTCGGGCGGCAGCACCAGCAGCGACAGCAGCTCCAGCGCCTCGGCGCCGCTGCCGGCCTCGTAGATCATGTCGATGCCCAGCTCGCGGCACAGCGCGACGACCTGGAGCCGCTGGACGATGTTGTCGTCGACGACCAGCAACGACGCGATGGCGGTCGAGGGGGCGGGAGGAACCATGTGGTCCAGTTTGCCCGTGCGTCACAGACCTTGCAAAGAACGCGTGTTCGACGACTCAGCCGCCCAGCTCCGCGGCGGCATCGTCCTCCCAGCGCTTCTTCACCTCGGCCCAGCCCTTGGCGCCGAGCTTCTCGAGCGTCTCCATGTTGCGCTCGAAGATGGCCTCGGCCTCGGGGAACGCGGCCACGGCTCGGTCGACGCTGTCCTCGCGCAGCAGGTGCAGGGTGGGGTATGGCGAGCGGTTGGTGGCGTTGGTGACGTCGTCGGGCTCGGTGTCGGCGAACTGGAAGCGTGGGTGGAAGCTGGCCACCTGCAGGACGCCGTCGAGGTCGAGATCCTCCACCGCGGCGTCGGCGAGCTCCAGGAAGTCGTTGAAGTCCTCGAAGTCGCCCAATACCCGGGGGTGTATGAGCATGGTGGTGTCGACCAGCGCCGGATCGGTGTCGGCCAGCCGCTGCAGCTCGATCACGAGCGTGGCCAGCAGGGTCTCGGGATCCGTGGCGTCGCTGAAGACGTAGCGGATCTGGTCCTTGGCGTCCACGGCGCGCGCGAACGGGCACAGGTTCAGGCCGATCACGGCGCGCCGCACCCAGGCCCGTGTCTCGGCGATGGCCAGTTCGGCGGGCACGCCGTCGATCGAGGCGTCTTGCGTGTTGATCGGGTCGGACATGGTCAAGCTCCTTGGCGCTCGAAGATCAGCATCAGGTTGTTGGCCGGCATCGCGACGCGCTCGCGCAGGCGCAGGCCCGCGTCATGCGCGTGCGCGACGACGTCGGCCAGGCGGCGGATGCCCCAGCTCGGGTCCCGCTCGCGCTTGAGCCACGCGTCGAACTCGACGTTGCTGGGCGCGAGCGGTTCGTCGTCGAGGACGTACGGGCCGTAGGTGACGAGCAGGCCGCCCGGCACGAGGTGGCGCCCGGCGCCTTGCATCAGCCCGGGCAGCGTGGCCGGCGGCGAGGCGTGCAGCATGTTGATGCAGGTGATGGCGTCGAAGGCGCCGGTGACCGGCCACTCGGCGGCGCAGACGTCCAGCTGCACGGGCGGGCCGACGTTGGCGAGCGGGCCCGCGGCGACCGCCGCGTCCGGGGATTCCGCGAGGTCGGCCGCATCGAGCACGCTCCACGCGGCGATCGAGGGCAGCGAGGCGGCGGCGTACTCGGTCGGCTGCCAGTGCCAGGCGGACAGGTGGCGCGCGAACCACGACACATGCTGGCCGCTGCCGCTGGCGATGTCCAGCGCGCGGCCGGCGGGCGGCAGCACGCGCCGCAGCACGTCCAGGATGGGCTGGCGGTTGCGTTCGGCGGCGGGGCTGGATTGACGGTCGGCAGGGGGCATCGGGGCGGATGGTCGGGCGGTGCGCGCCGATCCTACTCCGCGCACCGTGTCCGCGAGACGACGCATCGCCGACAATCGCTGCCATGAACTCGCCCGCGCCCGCCACTTCCTTCGACACGCTCACGCTGCCGCCCAACGTCCTGGCCAACCTGGCGCAGCTGGGCTATGTCGAGATGACCCCCATCCAGGCCGCCGCGCTGCCGCCGGCGCTCGCGGGCCAGGACCTGATCGCCCAGGCCAAGACGGGCAGCGGCAAGACGGCCGCCTTCGCGCTCGCGATGCTGGACAAGCTGAACCCGCGCCACTTCGGCGTCCAGGCGCTGGTACTGTGCCCCACGCGCGAGCTGGCCGAGCAGGTGGCCGTGGAGACGCGCCGCCTGGCGCGCGCCGAGGAGAACATCAAGGTGCTGACGGTGGTCGGCGGCGTGCCGGTGCGCAACCAGCTGGCGAGCCTGGAGCATGGCGCGCACGTCATCGTCGGCACGCCGGGACGCGTGCTGGACCTGCTCGAACGCGAGGCGCTGGACCTGTCGGGCCTGAAGACGCTGGTGCTGGACGAGGCCGACCGCATGCTCGACATGGGCTTCGTCGACGACATCAAGGCGGTGGCGGGCGCCTGCCCGAAGACGCGCCAGACGCTGCTGTTCTCGGCCACCTACCCGGAGGGCATCGCCAAGCTGAGCCAGCAGTTCATGCGCAACCCGCAGACGGTGAAGGTGGAGTCGCGCCACTCCGCCGCGCAGATCGCGCAGCTCTGGTACGAAGTGAAGGACAGCGATCGCCTGCACGCCGTCGGCCGCCTGCTGCGCCACTACCAGCCGGCCAACACGATCGCGTTCTGCAACACGAAGCAGCAGTGCCGCGACCTGGTGGACGTGCTCACGGCGCAAGGCATCCAGGCCATCGCGCTGCACGGCGACCTGGAGCAGCGCGACCGCGACCAGGTGCTGATCCAGTTCGCCAACCGCAGTTGCTCGGTGCTGGTGGCGACCGACGTCGCCGCGCGCGGCCTGGACGTGCCGCAGCTCGCCTGCGTCATCAACGTGGACGTCACCTACGAGCCCGAGCAGCACATCCACCGCATCGGCCGCACCGGCCGCGCCGGCGAGGACGGGCTCGCGTTGAACCTCGCCAGCCTCGACGAGATGGGCCGCGTCGGCAACATCGAGGTGCTGCAGAAGAGCGCGACCGAGTGGCACCAGCTCTCGGAGCTGGACGCGAGCGACGACCAGCCGCTGGTCGCGCCGATGGTGACGCTGCAGATCCTGGGCGGCCGCAAGGAGAAGATCCGCCCCGGCGACGTGCTGGGCGCGCTGACCAAGGACATGGGCATCGCCGGCACGCAGATCGGCAAGATCAACGTGACCGACATGGCCACCTACGTCGCCGTCGAACGCGCGATCGCCGACAAGGTGCTGGCCAAGCTCAATGCGGGCTTCGTCAAGGGCAAGCGCGTGCGCGCCCGGCGCATCGAGGGCATCGTCGACTAGGTTGTCCCGTAGGGCGGGTTAGCCGCAGGCGTAACCCGCCCGTTTTGCCGGCATCGCGGCGTGCCCACATGGCGGGTTACGCCTGCGGCTAACCCGCCCTACTGGTCGGCTATGAGCCGGCGGCCGAACGACACGACGTCGTCCTGGGCGTAGCCGATGGCCTCGTAGAACGCGATGACCGGCGCGTTGCTGGTGCGGACCTGCAGGTTGATCTTCGGGCAGCCGGCGGCCGTCAGCACGCGCTCGGCCTCGCGCATGAGCGTGCGCGCGTGGCCCTGCATGCGATGCGCCGGATCGACGGCGAGGTAGTTGATCCAGCCGCGATGCCCCTCGTAGCCGATCATGATCGACGCCATCACGACGTCGTCCACCGTGCCCACCAGGAACCATTCGCGCTGCACCGATCGCTTGCGCTCGATGTCCTTGCGCGGATCGTTCCACGATCGCGTGAGGCCGGCGGCCTCCCACAGGGCGATGACGGGGGCTTCGTCGGAATCACGGAAGGGGCGGATCTGCATGGCGAACCGGCGGGTGGGTTGGCGCTCCATCGTACAGTGCGGCGATGCCGCGCCGCCCGACGCCCGACTTCGTCGCCTTGCGCGTCGATTGCACGAGTGCCCTCGCGCTCGTGGCGTTCGGCCTCGCGTAGGCGCTGGTGGCGCTGGTGCGGGGCACGCCAGGGTGGGTCGACGCCAAGCGGCGGCGCGCCGGCGGTCAGGCGGCGCTGCGGCTTCGCAGGAGGTCGTGATAGGCGCCGGTGACCAGCGCTTCCTGCGCGATGCCGAGCCGGGCCATCAGCTCGTGCGCCTCGCGCACGCCGCCCTCGATGTCGTCGCCGTCGGCCAGCACCACCTCCAGCTCCATGAAGTCGCCCAGCCCCTGCACGCAGTCGAGGTGCACGCGCGTGCGGCCCACCAGGAACAGCGTGCGGTGCTTGACGACGCGGCCCTCGACGCCGTTCGAGCGCGCCAGCGCGTCGCGCAGCGTGTCGGGCGAGTCCGTGGGCGACAGCAGGTAGTCCGACACCTTGGGCCCGCCGTCGTCGGCGCGGCGGTAGGCGATCAGCTCGCCGCGGCCGTCGCCGTGGACGCGCAGCTTCAGCCGCCCGTGGGCACAGGCGAAGAAGGTGTCGTCCTGCGGGATCTCGACGGGCCCGGCGTCGGCGATCGCCGCCGTGCGGGCGCGCAGCGTGTCCAGGTCGGCGACGCGCGCCTTGATCTCGATGTTGCGGGCCATGCCGTCGCGCTCCTCACTGCGGGAGCGCGACGATATCAAATCTCGGTGGGGCGGATCGCCTTGAAGATCTGCGCGCCCAGGCAGGCGCCGACGATGGGCGCCAGCCAGAACAGCCACAGCTGCTCCAGCGCCGCCGCGCCGACGTACACCGCCACGCCCGTGCTGCGCGCCGGGTTCACCGAGGTGTTGGTGACCGGGATGCTGACCAGGTGGATCAGCGTCAGCGCCAGGCCGATGGCGATGGGCGCGAACTGCGCGGACGCGCGGCCGTCCGTCGAACCCAGGATGACGAGCAGGAAGAACGCCGTCATGACGACCTCGCAGACGAGGCCGGCCAGCATCGAGTAGCCGCCCGGCGAGCGCAGCCCGTAGCCGTTCGACGCGAAGCCCTTGGCGACGTCGAAGCCCGGCGCGCCGCTGGCGATCACGTACAGGACGCCGCCGGCGACGATCGCCCCCAGCACCTGCGCCGCGATGTAGGGCAGCAGCTTGTTGGCCGGGAAGCGGCCCGCGGCCCACAGCCCCACGGACACCGCCGGGTTGAGGTGGCAGCCCGAGATCGGGCCGATCGCGAAGGCCATCGTCAACACCGTCAGGCCGAAGGCCAGCGAGACGCCCAGCAGGCCGATGCCCACGCCGGGAAACGCCGCCGCCAGCACCGCGCTGCCGCAACCGCCCAGTACCAACCAGAACGTGCCGATGAACTCGGCGCCAGTCTGCTTCATGTCCGCTCCTCTGTGCGCGATTCGCACGAAGTCGGCGGATCCATGTGTCCGCTCGACCGCGCCGTTATACGCTCGCTGCGCGACAAAGAGAAGAACGCGCCTGTCAGACCTTGTGACTGGAACCGGCGCGCCCGGCCGACGCGGGCGACGCGCTCACGGCTTCTCACGGCTTGCACAGGACGATGGTCAGGAGCGCGATGGCGTCCTCCACGCCCACCAGCCCGTGCTGCACGCCGGCTTCGAGGAACATCAGCTGGCCCGCGCGCAGCAGCTGGCGCGTGCCGTCGACGTTGAGCTCCAGGCTGCCCGCCAGGCACTGCACCGTGATCTCGCCTGCCACGCGGTGCGGCGGGAACGCCTTGCCCGCCGGCAGCACGAGGCGCATCACCTCGAGCTGCTCGCTCTTGAAGACGGCATACGACTGGTCGGACGGCAGGCTGCCGTCGCTGGACAGGATCTCGACGACCTGACCGGAGCTTGCGTGGGGGATGGCCATGGCGCCAGTATCCGACTCCGACCCGGGAGCGGCAAGTAGTGTGCGTCCCGTATCGAGCGCGCCTGCTTCCGGGGACCGCACGCTCAGTCGAGGGGAAACACCGGGACGTCCCCGGCGCGCTGGCGGTCGATCTCCGCGCGGAGTGCAGCCAGTGCCTCGGCCACCACGGCGGCCACCGCGGGCGACGCGGCCATCGCGGCCTCGTCCATGTGCGCGCCCAGCAACGCGACCGGGTACGAGCGCTCGCCCACCAGCCCGGCCGACATCGTGCGCAGGGTCTCGCGCAGCGCGTCGTCGGCGTGGTGCGCGCGCGGCGACACGTTGATCACGGCCACCGGCTTGTGGATGAACGGCGGGAAGCTCACGAGCCAGTCGAGCGTGTTCTTGATCGTGCCGCTGACGCCGTGCGCGTACTCGGGGCTGGCGATGACGATCGCGTCGGACGCGGCGACCGCCATGCGCAGCGCCACCACGGCGCGCGGCAGCTCGTCGTCGGCCACGACGTCCTCGAGGTCGGGATTGAACAGCGGCAGGCGGCCGAGCCAGTCGGCGATCTCGATGTCGGCCGCTGGCCGGGCCAGGCGCGCGGCCACGCGCAGCAGCGCCGCGTTGATCGAGGACTTGCGCAGGCTCCCGCACAGGGCCAGCACGTTCAGGGGTGCGGACGTCGCCGTCATTTCGATACCTCGCTGGGGCATTTCTCGCCGGGGCCGGCGATACGGTCGAACTGGGAGCGCGAGTTGTCGGCCTCGATGGTGCTGAAATGGCCGGTCGAGACCGACTCCATCGTGTTGACGTCGGGCGAGAAGCCCTGCGACGAGTCGCGCCAGGTGATCTTGCCGTCGGCCACGCGCCAGGTGCCCTGGTAGTTCAGGTGGTCGCCGGCCTCGGCGTTGGGCACCATCATGTACGTGCCGTCGGCATGCAGCTCGATGCAACGCATGACCATGCCGCGCGTGGAGGTCCAGACCCCGGCCATGTCCTGCGGCACGTCCGCGGGCGGCGCGGCGGGCGCGGGCTTGGCAGGCGGGGGCGCGTGCCGCGAGCAGCCGGGCAGTGCGGCGGCGAGCGCC
>JBJMWE010000168.1:0-10885 GCA_045810285.1 Vitreoscilla sp.
ATCTTCCCCTCCGCGATCTCCACCGATCCCTCGAACACGCTGCCGATAATGCTTTCCTGCCGCAAAATCTCGCCTGCATTCAGCTTCCCATCCGCGTACATGCACGCAAGCTTCGCGCTCGTCCCCGTGCCGCACGGCGAGCGGTCGTAGGCCTTGCCGGGGCACAGCACGAAGTTGCGCGCGTCGGCCGTGGCGGTGGGCGCGAACAGCTCGACGTGGTCGATCTCGGCACCGTCCGTGCCGGTGACGCCCTGCGCCGCGAGCGCGCCGCGGATGCGCCAGGCCAGGTCGGTCAGTGCCTCGACCTGCGCCAGCACGAGATCCGGCACGGGCGCGAACTGCGTCGCGTCGACGAGGAAGAACCAGTTGCCCCCCCACGCGACGTCGCCGACGACGGGCCCGACGCCGGGCACGTCCAGCGTCACGCCGGCGCGGTGGCGCCAGCTCGGCACGTTGAACACCGTGACGTGGCCGTCGGCGTCGAGCTCGGTCTCGACGGGGCCGACGGGCGTGTCGAGCCGATGCCGGCCCGGCGCGATGCGGCCCAGGTGCGCCAGCGTCGCCACGACGCCGATCGTGCCGTGCCCGCACATGCCCAGCAGGCCCACGTTGTTGAAGAAGATCATGCCGGCCACGCAGCCCGGCGCGCGCGGCTCGACCAGCAGCGCGCCCACCATCGTGTCGCTGCCGCGCGGCTCGCAGGCCACCGCGGCGCGGAAGGCGTCGTGCTCGCGCGCGAACTCGGCGCGCTGCTCGGCCAGCGTGGCACCGCGCAGCGCGGGTCCGCCTTCGAGCACGACGCGCGTGGGCTCGCCGGCGGTGTGGGAATCGATGACGACGATCTTGTGCATGCCGCGATTCTGGAACTGCCGCGCTCCGCCGGCTTGATCGGGTGCATGCACTGCCAAGACGATTTCAGCACAATGGCGGCATGAACGACGCCGCCCTCGCCCTGCTTGCCACCGGCCCCCGCCTGCCGCTGCCGCTGCTGGAACGCCTGTTCGACGCGCTGCCCGACGTCGTCTTCTTCGCCAAGGACGCCGAGGGCCGCTACACGCACGCCAACCAGACGCTGGTCGAGCGCCTGCGCCTGACGAAGCGCGCACAGCTGGTGGGCCGGCGCGCCGACGAGCTGTTCCCCGGCGGGCTGGGTGACCGCTACCGCGAGCAGGACGAGGCGGTGCTGCGCGGCGGCCTCGAGATCGTCGGGCAGCTGGAGCTGCACCTCTACCCGAACCGTGCGCCCGGCTGGTGCCTCACGCACAAGCTCGCGTGGCGCGAGCCCGCATCATCGGGCGGGCGTCGGCGCGAACACGTCGTCGGCCTGGTGGGACTGTCGCGCGACCTCGCCACGCCCGGCCTGAGCCATGCGACGCCCCCGGCGACGTACGAGCGCATCGCGCACGTCGTCGAGCGCCTGCAGCGCGACTACGCCGAACCGCTGCGCATCGCGGCGCTGGCGCGCGAGGCCGGGCTGTCGATCGCGCAGCTGGAACGCCACGTGACGCAGCTGTACCGGGTGACGCCGCGCCAGCTGCTGGCGCGCGTGCGGCTCGATGCGGCGCTGGCGCGCCTGGTGTCGGGCGCCGAGTCGATCGCGGCGATCGCGCACGCATGCGGGTACGCCGACCACAGCGCGTTCTCGCGCCAGTTCCGGCGCAGCACCGGTGTCAGCCCGCAGCAGTGGCGTGCCCTGCAGCGCGCATGAAAAAGGGCGGCCTCGGCCGGCCTCCCGATCCGGCATGCGAGCGCGTCAGACGATGAACACGTTGAGCAGCGCGTCGCAGATGCCCATCAGCGCGGCGGCCGAGATCAGCCCCGCGCAGATCGGCTCGGCGCCCTCGACCCAGATGTCGTGCGCCTTGGTGCCCGGCGTGCGGTAGATGCGGCCCATGAGCCAGAAGCCCGCCGCGCCCAGCCACATCGACACGCACGAGTCGAACGGCAGCACCACGCCCAGCCCCACCGACACGGCCGACAGCCAGAACCGGCCCTTCGTGGCGATGCGCAGCACTTCCATGAGGATGGCCGCCAGCGCCGCGATGCCCGCGGCCCACGTCGCCGAGGTCGGCGCGCCGTGGAAACCGTGCGAGATGATCTCGGCCACGCCGCGCCACTGCACCGCGGCGGGCATCGGGAACGCGTCTGAGACGATCCGGGTGGCGTCGACCGCGCCCGTGGCGTCGGGCCGCAGGAACAGCAGGAAGAACAGCGGCACCGAGAAGATGGCGCCGGAGACGATGCCGATCACGTGGCCCCACACCTGGTGCCGCGGCTTGCCACCCAGCATGTAGCCGGGCTTGATGTCGGACAGCAGGCTGGCCGCGTTCATCGAGATCTGCGCGGTCATCGACGCGGGCAGCAGGTTGCTGGCGGGGTTGGCGCGGTCCACGATGCCCACGCTGAACTGCGTCACCTTGGCCAGCGGACCGATCGGCATCCACGACGTCAGGCCCATCGAGTTCGCGCAGATGATGGTCAGCACGTAGATCAGCGGCAGGGAGATGAGCGACAGCAGCCACGGCACGTCGAAGAACTCGTGCGTGACCCAGGCGCCGGCGAGGCCGAACACCGGCACGCCGATCCACGACACCCACAGCGGCACCTCGATGTCCTTCAGGACGTCGCTGCGCTCCTTCGGGGCGCTGGCCATGCGCGACATCGACTTGAAGGCCTTCGCGAACACGTCGGGCTTGGCGAACAGGCTCACCATCGCGCCGACCACCATCATCGACACGCCCCACCAGATCGACCACTGGTTGACGATCTCGGCGCGCGAGATCTGGACCACGTGGCCGTTGGCCAGCGTGCGCGCGACGATGTCGCCACGCTCGATCATGATGGGGGCGAGCACCGCGAGGTTGAGGATGGCGCCGATCATCACGCTGGAGGCCACCGCCAGGCCCATCAGGCCGCCGACGCCCAGCATCGAGAAGTCCAGCGTGAAGCGCAGGCCCAGCTGGCGGATGTCGGTGCCCAGGATCTTCGGCGCGGCCTCGTGGAGACGCGCGAGCCACGCGTAGTAGTAGTCGTCCAGGTGGTCGTGCAGCACCCAGGGCTCCTTCAGCCCGGCCCAGACGTTCATGCGCAGGATCTTGAACTGGATCAGGCGCTGCCAGCCGTCGAGCACGAGCAGTTCCCAGACAGCCGTGATGCCGGCCGTGACGTAGAGCAGGCGGGCCTTGAACAGGCCGACATCGGCACCGCCCGTGTACAGCGAGTCGAGCACGACGCCGCAGGCACGGCCCTCGGGGAACGGCATCTGTTCCTCGTTGATGAAGCGGCGCTTCATCGGGAAGGCCATCAGCACGCCGGTGATCGACACGACGATCAGCCAGACGATCATCTGCCACCACGACAACACGTTGCCCGTCATCACCATGTAGGCCGTCAGGCCCGCGCCCAATGGGGCGATGACGTAGCCGGCCGACGTGGCGATCGACTGCGTGCAGTTGTTCTCCAGCACCGTGAAGTCCTTGCCGAGGCCGGCGTTGGACATCGCGCGGAACATCGCGAACGACAGCAGCACCGAGGTGAGGCCGACGCCGATGCCGATGCCCGTCTTGGCCAGGATGTACATCGCCGTGGCCGCGAGGATGCCGCCCAGCAGGAAGCCGGTGATCGCGGAGCGCACCGTCAGCTGCGCCATGTCGCCGCGGTACACGGTCTTCAGCCACCACTCGTCCTTCTGGGCGCGGGTCCAGGTCTTGATCTGTTCTTCGGTGAGTTGGTGCAGGGCCATGGGTGGAGGCGGAAACGGGGAATCGTGGTCGGGTCTCGCGGGCGCCGCGGCTCGTGGCCGCGGTCCCGTGCTGGGGCCGGATTCTCGCAGCGCGGGCACGCAGCTGCGCCCGAGGTAACGCCTAGACACGACACCGGACCGAACATTCTGCGGCGACTCCTCGTGATAATTCACGCAATCGACTGCTCAAACACAAGTCCGCCGCCATGTCCACCCTGTCCATGTTCCCTGCCGCCACCTACGAGGCGCGTCGCGCCGCCCTTCTCGCCCGCCTGCGCGACGCAGGCACGCGCGGGCTCGTCCTGCTGCCGGGCCACGTCGACAGCCCGATGAACTACCGCGACAACGCCTACGACTTCCGCCAGGACTCGAGCTTCCTGTACTTCTGCGGCCTGCAGCAGCCCGAGCTCGCCCTGCTGCTGGACATCGACGCCGGCAGCGCCGCGCTGCATGGCGACGACATCGGCATCGACCACCTCGTGTGGACGGGCCCGCTGCCCAGCGTCGCCGAGCGGGCGGCGCAGTCGGGCATCGCCGCCACCGCGACGAACGCGCAGCTCGCGTCGACCCTCGCGAGCGCGCGCGCCGCCGGCCGCGACGTGCACTTCCTCAAGCCGTTCCGCGGCGAATCGCGCCTCGCGCTGGCCGCATGGCTGGGCCTGGCCGATGCGCAGCTTGACGCCGCGGCCAGCCGCACGCTGACACTCGCCGTGATCGCGTTGCGCGCCGTGAAGTCGACGGCCGAGGTCGCCGAGATCGAGAACGCACTGCACGTCACGCGCGACATGCACCACCTGGCGATGCGCCTCGCACGGCCCGGCATCGTCGAACAGGAGGTCGTCGGCGCGATGGAAGGCCTCGCCGCGACCCATGGCCGCAGGCTGGCCTACCCGTCGATCTTCACGAGCCGCGGCGAGATCCTGCACAACCACGACCATTCCGTGCGCCTGCAGGGCGGCGAGCTGATCGTCAACGACACCGGCGCGAACTCGCCGCTCGGCTACGCCTCGGACATCACGCGCACCATCCCCGTCGGGGGCCGTTTCACGGGGCTGCAGGCCGAGCTGTACGACCTCGTGCTGGACGCGCAGACGCGGGCCATCGCCGCCGCCGCCCCCGGCGTGCCCTACCGCGACCTCCACGAGCTGGCGTGCCGCACCCTGGTCGAGGGCATGAAGACGCTGGGCTTCATGCGCGGCGACGCGGCCGAGGCCGTGCAGGCCGGCGCGCACGCGATCTTCTTCCAGTGCGGCACCGGCCACATGATGGGCCTGGACGTGCACGACATGGAAGGCCTCGGCGAGAACGACGTCGGCTACGGCCCGGGGTACGAGCGCAGCACGCTGTTCGGCCACAAGTCCCTGCGCCTCGCCCGCCCGCTGCAGGAGGGCTTCGTCGTCACGATCGAGCCGGGCGTCTACATCAACCGCTGGCTCACCGAGCGCTGGCAGGCCGAAGGCCGGCACGCCGCCTTCATCGACTACGCCATGTTCGACCGGCACGCCGACTTCGGCGGCATCCGCATCGAGGACGACATCCTCGTCACCGCCACCGGCCGGCGGGAACTGGGACCGCACATCGCGCGCAGCCGCAAGGACGTCGAGACCGCCTGCGACGCTTGAGGTGTTTGCCGGCGGGGTCTGGCTTTTCCTCGACATCGCGCGACGGTGCCGAACGCGAGCGGACGCGTTTGCGGCGATGTCGAGGGCCTGACAACGGCCCCGCTCGCGATCGGGGTCAGGCCTGTCCCTTGTCCGCGGCACGTGATACGGCTCTCGGAGGCGCCACTGCGCGGACGCGGGAAAGGCCAGACCCCTTGGGCCCGCCTGGCTTGAAAGCGCATTCATACGCGGCCACAATCGCCGCGCTCCCGCTGCTTCCGAGACTCATGGCGCCCACCTCCTGCATTGTCTTGCTGTCCGCCCTGCCCGCGCTGCTGTCCGCTGCGCCGGCCGCGCCGGGACCCGCCGCGAGCGCCGTCGCGCCGACGACCAGCGACACCCCGGACTTCGGCCCGAACGTCCACGTGTTCGACCCGGCGACGCCCGTCGCGACGATCCAGGCCGCGCTCGACGACGCGTTCGAGGCGCAGCGCCTCAGCCCCACCGCGCAGTTCGGCCCGCAGCGCCACGCCTTCCTGTTCAAGCCGGGCCGCTACGACGTCGTCGCTCGCGTGGGCTACTACACCGCGCTGCAGGGCCTGGGGCTCGGCCCGGACGACGTGCGGATCACCGGCAACGTGCTGGCCGACAGCGGCTGGAACCTGCACGACAAGGGCAACGCGCTGATCAACTTCTGGCGCTCGGTCGAGAACCTGGCCATCGCGCCGGCCGGCGGCAGCACGACGTGGGCCGTGTCGCAGGCCGCGCCGATGCGGCGCGTGCACGTGCTCGGGCAACTGCGCGTGAGCCCGTCCAACGACGGCCAGCCGGGCCAGGGCTATTCCAGCGGCGGCTACCTCGCCGACAGCCGCATCGACGGCGCCGTCGCCACCGGCGGCCAGCAGCAGTGGTACACGCGGGACAGCGCCGTGGGCGGCTGGTCCGGCAAAGGCTGGAACACCGTGTTCTCCGGCGTCCGCGGCGCACCCGCGACCTCGTTCCCCCAGCCGCCCGTCACCACGCTCGCGACCACGCCGCGCTCGCGCGAGAAGCCCTGGCTCTACCTCGACGCCACCGGGAAGTACCGCGTGTTCCTGCCCGCGCTGCGGCGCGATGCGACCGGCCCGAGCTGGAGCGCGCGCCACGCCAGCCCCGGCCGCTCGATCCCGCTGCACCGCTTCTTCGTCGCCCGGCCCGGCGACACCGCCGCGACGCTCAATGCGGCCCTCGCGCAGGGCCTGGACCTGCTGTTCACGCCGGGCGTCTACCCGCTGGCCCAGACCCTGCGCGTCACGCGCGCGGGCACCGTCGTCCTCGGGCTGGGCTTTCCCACGCTGCAACCGGTGGACGGCATCACGCCGATGACGGTGGCGGACGTCGACGGCGTGCGCCTGGCCGGCCTGCTGTTCGACGCGGGCAGCACCAACAGCGACGTGCTGCTCGCGATCGGCACGCGCGGCTCCGCCGTGCGGCACGACGCCGACCCGATCAGCGTGCAGGACGTGTTCTTCCGCATCGGCGGCGCGGTGGCGGGCGGGCCACGACCAGCCTGGTCGTCGATGCCAACGACACCCTCGTCGACCACGTGTGGGCCTGGCGCGCCGACCATGGAGACGTCAAGCCGGGCTGGACGATCAACCCCGCCGACACCGGCGTCGTCGTCGATGGCGCGCGCGTGCTCGCCACCGGCCTGTTCGTCGAGCATTTCCGCCAGTACCAGGTGGTGTGGAACGGCGAGGACGGCCGCACGATCTTCTTCCAGAACGAGATGCCTTACGACGTCCCCGACCAGGCCGGCTGGACGAGCGGCCACGGCGAGGGCTGGGCCGCCTACAAGGTGGGGGCCGACGTGCGCCGGCACGAGGCGTGGGGCCTGGGCAGCTACTGCTACTTCGCGATCGACCACCGGAACACGCACGTCGTGGCGGCGCGCGCCTTCGAGGCGCCCGAGACGCCCGGCGTGCGCCTGCACAGCCTCGTCACCGTCTCGCTGGGGGGCAACGGCACCATCCGGCACATCGTCGACGACGCCGGACCGTCGACCGAAACGACCGGCGCGGCCGCCATGACCCTGCGCACCTGGCCCTGAGGCGCGGCCGCTGGATACCCATTGCCCGAATCGCGCGATACCCTGGCCGGGGTATTCGGTTCGCCTTTCGACGAATACCCTTCGCGGCCTGGACATGCTGCAGCGCCGTATATCGCGTGGACGACCGCAAATACCTGACATCCCGTTTTCATGACCAAATGAAACGGGAATATGCGTGGCCGCCAAATACGTTCCACAGCATTCCAATCGCGGTCCATTGGCAGCGCTTTCAAAGCGAGTCCTTCGAGGCGACTCGACCGAACGAATCATCTTGTTTCAATGATTCCGCATGCTCTGATAAGCGAATTCACAATCCCGTCTTCATTGCGGCCATCGGGGAGACAGGACATGTCCAGCACAGGTTTCAAGAGTTCGCCGTGGGTTATATTCGCGGCGCTGCTCACTTTCGGCGCGCACGCGCATGCGGCGGATTTCACGCAGGGCGTGACGGTCTCGGGCCCGACGGCCACGATCTGGTTCAAGTCCAATGTCAGCACGACCTGGGTCGACGTTCACTACCAGGTCAACGGCGGGCCGCAGCAGAACCTGCGCATGGCATACAACGCCACGACGGCACGCGACGAACAGCCCGTGGGCGTGTCCAGCGGCAACGTGCTCAGCTACTGGTTCACCTACAACAACGGCACGCCGGCATACGACTCGGCGAACTTCACCTACACGGTCGGCTCGGCGCCGCCCCCGCCCCCGCCGCCGCCGCCTCCTCCGCCTCCGCCGCCAAGCGGTCCCGTGTGCTTCTACGCGGACGCGAACTACGGCGGCGACTCGTTCTGCGCCGGCGCCGACAGCAGCTGGGTCGGCACGCCATGGAACGACCGCATCTCGTCGGTGAAGGTGCAGGCGGGCTACGAGGTCGACCTGTACGCCGACATCAACTACGGCGGCGGCGTGCTCAAGGTCACGTCCAGCAACGCGAACCTCACCGCCAACAGCTTCAACGACGCGGCATCGTCGTTCCGCGTGATCAGGCTGACCACGATCCCCACGTCCGACACCCCGGACTTCGGCGCCAACGTGAAGATCTTCGATCCGTCGATGTCGGCCGCGACCATCCAGTCGGCCCTGGACAGCGCCTTCAATTCCGAACTGCTGAGCCCCACCGCGCAATTCGGCAGCCAGCGCTTCGCCTTCCTGTTCAAGCCGGGCACCTACGGCGTCACCGCCAGGCTGGGCTTCTACGAGGCCGTGCAGGGGCTCGGCCAGAACCCGAACGACGTGCAGCTCAACGGCGGCGTGACGGTGGACAGCGGCTGGAACTACGGCGACCAGACCAACGCCACGCAGAACTTCTGGCGCTCCGTCGAGAACCTGGCCATCGTGCCCGGCGGCGGCACCACCGAGTGGGCGGTCTCGCAGGCCGCGCCGATGCGCCGCGTGCACATCATCGGCAACCTGCACATGGGCCCGACCAACCAGGGCGCGGGCCAGGGCTACTCGAGCGGCGGCTTCATCGCCGACAGCCGCGTCGACTCCATCGTGTCCACCGGCTCGCAGCAGCAGTGGTACACGCGCGATTCGAACGTCGGCGTCTGGTACGACGGCGTCTGGAACACGGTGTTCTCGGGCGTCGGCGGCGCGCCGGGGCAGTCGTTCCCGGCCCCGCCCTACACCACGGTCGCGACGACGCCGGTGTCGCGCGAGAAGCCCTACCTCTACGTCGATGCGAGCGGCAAGTACCGCGTGTTCGTGCCGTCGCTGCGCACGAACTCGTCGGGCGCCAGCTGGAACAACGGCGTGCCCACGCCGGGCAGCTCGATCCCGATGAGCCAGTTCTACGTCGCCCGGCCGGGCGACACCGGCGCCACGATCAACGCGGCACTGGCCGCCGGCCTGAACCTGTTCTTCACGCCGGGCGTCTACTCGATCGACCAGACGATCAACGTCACGCGCGCCAACACCGTGGTGCTGGGCATCGGTTTCCCGACGCTGCAGCCCACCGGCGGCGTGACGCCGATGGCGGTGGCCGACGTCGACGGCGTCAAGATCGCCGGCCTGCTGTTCGACGCCGGCACCACCAACAGCGCGTCGCTGCTGGCCGTGGGGCCGGCCGTCAGCGCCACCAGCCATGCGGCCAACCCGACCACGGTGCAGGACGTGTTCTTCCGCGTGGGCGGCGGCGTGGCGGGCAAGGCCACCAACAGCCTCGTGGTCAACAGCAACAACGTCATCGTCGACGACATCTGGGCCTGGCGCGCCGACCACGGCAGCGCCGCGACCGGCTGGACGGTCAACACCGGCGACACCGGCCTGCTGGTCAACGGCGCCAACGTGCTGGCCACCGGCCTGTTCGTGGAGCACTACCAGAAGTACCAGGTGCTGTGGAACGGCGAGAACGGCAAGACGCTGTTCTTCCAGAACGAGATGCCCTACGACGTTCCCAGCCAGGCGGCGTGGACCAGCGGCAACGGCAACGGCTGGGCCGCGTACAAGGTGGGCGCCAACGTGAAGAACCACGAGGCGTGGGGCCTGGGCAGCTACTGCTTCTTCAACATCGGCGGCAGCAACACCAACATCAACGCCGCGCGCGGCTTCGAGGTGCCCGATACCGCCGGGGTGAAGCTGCACGACATCCTCACCGTCTCGCTCGGCGGCAACGGCACGATCAGCCACGTCGTCAACAACACGGGCGCGACGGCGCAGGGAACGGGCACGGTGCCGGTGGACCTCCTCAGCTACCCGTAGCGCGGACCGGGCCCCGCCAAGCGGTCATCCTGCGCGCGTCGCAGGATCCACCCCTGCCAGCCAGGCGCCTCACGGACGTGGATCCTGCGACTCCGCTTCGCTCCGCGCAGGATGACGCGCATGGGTTGCATGGCGGCCGGTGGATGACGCGCGTGGATGCATGGCAGCCGGTGGATGACGCGCGTGGATGCAGGGCGGCCGGTGAACACCCCTGCACGGCGGACATCCTGCGCGCCATTGCGGCCGCGCACCGTCACTTTTGACCACTCGCGAAAGCGGTCATCCTGCGCGCAGTCGCAGGATCCACCCCTGCCAGCCAGGCGCCTCACGGACGTGGATCCTGCGACTGCGCTTCGCTCCGCGCAGGATGACGGCTTGGCGCTTCGCGCGGGACACGCTTGGCGCTTCAGGTGGGACACGCTTGGCGCTTCGCGCGGGACTCGCCAAGCTGGCCTGGCGCCGCGTGCGACATCCCCGCATGTCGCGCAGCGCTGCGTCGCCCCGTCCGGTCATCCTGCGCGCAGTCGCAGGATCCACGCGCCGCGTCACCGCTGCAGCTCGCGGGCGGTCAGTAGACGTCGTGCCGGTAGCGCCCCGTCCGGTCATCCTGCGCGCAGTCGCAGGATCCACGCGCCGCGTCACCGCTGCAGCCCGCGGGCGGTCAGTAGACGTCGTGCCGGTAGCGCCCCGTCCGGTCATCCTGCGCGCAGTCGCAGGATCCACGCGCCGCGTCACCGCTGCAGCCCGCGGGCG
>JBJMWE010000169.1:0-2054 GCA_045810285.1 Vitreoscilla sp.
AATCCTGTGTCGTCGCGCTCGCGCTGCTGGGCGGCGCCTCGGCGCACGCGGCCGACACCGGCGCCGTCTGCGTCTACGCCGACGTCAACTACGGCGGTGCGCACACCTGCGTGGACGCCGACACGCCGTGGATCGGCTCCTCCTGGAACGACCGCGCCTCGTCGGTGCGGCTGCGCGCCGGCCTCCAGGCACGGCTGTTCAACGACATCAACTACGGCGGCCGTGCGTTGGTGCTGGCGGGCGACACGCCCAACCTCGTCTCGCTGGGCTTCAACGACCTCATGTCGTCGCTGAAGGTCGCCGTCGCCTGCAAGGCCGCCGACTGGAGCGGCAGCGCGCAGTACGCGCTCGGCGACGTCGTGCGCTACGTGCCCGACGGCCACTACTACAAGGTCGTCAACGTCACCGCCGGCGGCACCGATTTCACCAATCCGACGATCAGCACCTGGTACTGGAGCCCGACCTCCTGCGCCGGCGGCGTCGCACCGGGCAACGGCAAGGTGGTCGGCGGCTACTACCCGAACTGGACGCCCGCGCCGCCGCGCATCCGCGACCTCGACCCGAACTACAACCTCGTCTACCTGTTCGCGGCAACGCCGGTCGGCGGCGCGCCGGGCAGCACCGGCGCGGTCGCCTGGTCGCCGCCGGGCGACGGGCAGGGCGCCGCCACGCACCTCGTCGAGGACCTGCGCTACGCGCGCCAGGTGCAGGGCCGCCGGATCATGCTGTCGGTGGGCGGCGCGGGCAACGGCATGAGCTTCCCCAACCGCGACAAGTCGCAGCACTTCGTCGACAGCATCGTCGCGATCTACAACCAGCTGGGCGGCTTCGACGGCCTCGACTGGAACACCTTCGAGGGCAGCCAGGCGCCCGACACCAGCGAGATGATCTGGATCAGCCTGCAGTTGAAGCAGCGCTTCCCGGGCTTCCTCGTCAGCGCGCCGCCGGCGCCGTGGAACGCGGTGGACAAGGCGTTCTGCCAGGCGATGGTGCAGGCGGGCGCGATGGACTACGCCGCACCGCAGTACTACGACGGCCCGGGGCTGGCCGTGCCGTCGTACGTGGTGGGCAACGTGCAGGAGTGGGTCAACCTGCTGGGCGCCGCGCACGTGGTCGTGGGCTTCGGCATCAACCCCGGCGCGGCCAACTACATGACGCCGGCCGACGCGATCAGCATCTGGAAGCAGGTGGTCGCCGCCAACCCCGCCATCCACGGCGGCTTCGACTGGGAGACCAACACCGACGCCGCCCAGGGCTTCCCGTTCGCGCATGGGGTGGGGAACCTGATCAGGCAGTGAGGGCTCGGTTCCGGTCGACCGTAGCCGGAGGCGGGGGCGCGATGGCGGCGAACGGCGGGTTGCGCCTGCGGCTAACCCGCCCTACGCGTCATTGCGCCGCGGCGACGCATGTCCGGCCCAACGCATCGTGGCATGTAGGGCGGGTTAGCCGAAGGCGTAACCCGCCATTCATCAGCCCCGGCGAAGTCGACCCGGCCATCCGCTGGACTTCGAGCCACGGCAGGCGAGGAGGACGCACCGGGCAAAGAAAAAGGTTCATCGCCGATGTGCGGGGAAGGGCGACGCCTTTCTGCCCCACAGGAAAAAACTCGGTCATCCTGCGCGAAGTCGCAGGATCCACGTCTGTCACGGCGCTGGCCTTGCCGCGAGGCACAGCGGGCCGAAGGCGCCGCAGGCCCGGGCAGGCGTGGATCCTGCGATTTCGCGCAGGATGACAGGGCGTTGTCGGCTCGCGCATGGCGTGCCAGGCGCCGAGCCGTGGCTTCCCCGCGGATCGGCGAAGAGCCAAGAAAAAGGTTCATCGCCGAAGTACGGGGAGCGCGTCCGTCCAGACCTGGTGTGGGACGCTGCCCGGAACGTCGATTCTTTGCCCCGTCATCCTGCGCGCAGTCGCAGGATCCACCCCTGCCAGGATGTCTCGTCGGTCATGTGCGGCTGCCGCGAGCAGCGGGGTCCATGACGCACGCGGCGGCCCGGCAGCGGTGGATCCTGCTACTGCGCGCAGGATGACCGGGTCAAGGGATGAGCCTGTCCGTG
>JBJMWE010000170.1:0-9465 GCA_045810285.1 Vitreoscilla sp.
GGCGGGAGCGGGTGCGGGGGTCGGAGCGGGCGCCGCGGGCTTGGCCACGGGGGCGGCGGGCTTGGCCGGGGCCGCGGGTGCGGCCGCGGCCGCACCGGACATCCGTGCGCCATTGACGGTCAGGCCGCCTTCGGACATCTTGGCGGCGTTCTTGTCGCCGATGCCCTTGACGCGGGCGACCAGGTCCGGCCAGTCCTTGAAGGCGCCGTTCTTGCGCTCCTCGACGATCTTGGTGGCGGTGGCCGGCCCGATGCCCTTGACCGTGTCGAGTTCGGCCTGGCTGGCCGTGTTCGCGTCGACGGCGAAGGCCGAGAACGCGAAGAAGGCGAGCAGGGTGGCGAGAAGGCGTTTGATCATGGCGGCGTCCTTGGGTTGACAGCGTTGTGCGCGCAGGTGGGGGGCGCGACGACCCGTTGCGGCGCCCGGGCCAGCGAAGCCGCATGGAGTCTCAACGCATGCCGTGCCCGGCGGTTGACGTTTCTTCACGAAACCGTTGCCGGACGTGTCGGCTGGCTCAGGCCTGCTGGATGTCCGCCAGGATGGTCGTGACCAGGGTCTCGCACCAGTGCGCGTTCGTGAAGCGCCGGGCCTCGGGGCTGGCGAGGAATTCGCGGATGCCGGCCTGGTACATCGCGAAATGGCCGGCGTCGATGCGCTCGATGTAGGCGAGCAGCTCGTGGCCGGTCTTGAACTGGTCGCCGTCGATGAAGCAGTCCTCGGGGATCGGCGGCTTCGAGTGCGAGGTGCCGATGTAGACGGGCACGCAGCCGCTGGTCAGGCAGTCGAAGATCTTCTCGCTGATGTAGCCGGGGCTGCCGCGCGAGTTCTCGTAGCAGATCGAGAAGCGGGCCCGGTCGAGCACCTGGTGCTTGCGGTCGACCGTGCCGCGCCAGCTCGGGAACGCCGGCGGGGCCTCGGCGTCGAGGCGGCGCTTCCATTCGTTGATGCGCTTGACGATGCGGCCCAGGTGGCCGGGCTGCACGGGAGGGATGTCCCAGCCCGGGCCGAACAGCGTGAAGCGGTCGGCCGCGTGCTCCTCGAAGAACCGGATGGCCTCGACGCGCCGGTGGTGCAGGTTGCGCGGGTGCGGGTGCAGCAGCGCCTTGTTCGAGGCGATCAGCACGCAGAACAGGTCGCGCTCCTTGAACGTGGGCACCGCGCGCAGCGTCAGGTCGTTCGGGTAGTCGAGCGACAGCACGTGCTCGCCGTCGATCAGGTCCTCGTTGCTGGTGAAGATCTTGCGGTAGCGCGCCAGCTCCACGATGTCGCCGTTGATCGGCCGCACGATCGGATCCTCGTACAGGTAGCCGTAGCTGAACGGATGCGAGACGCTGCGTTGCGCGTTCAGGTGCAGCTCGAAATCCACCTCGCGGCCGGCGTTGACGTCGCGCGTGTTGAGCTCGACGCCCTCGGCGGCGAAGCGTTCGCGCAGCTGGCGCCACGGCAGGAAGAAGTCCCCGCCGTTGGGGCCGGCGCCGGGTCGGAACGGTTCGTTGGCGCGCAGCCGGTTGACCACCAGCGTCGCGTAGCGCATCGGCGCCAGGATGGTGGTGGGCGCGCCATCGGTCATTCGTCGCCGCCCTCGCAGGCCTTGAGCAGCCCGCTGTAGATCGAGGTCGGTGCGGGCACCGTCTGCCAGTTGTTGTGCCAGTGGATCGCCCAGTGGCGCTCGGTGGACAGCGCGTGCATGTCGAGCGCCAGGTTGTCGCGCGGGCCGAAGAACTTGCGGGTGTCGCCGTACAGCATCGACGACGGGTTCCACAGCGGATCGAACAGCCTGGTCGGATGCACCAGGATGCCCAGTTCGTTGCACACGTGGTCGGCGAACAGGATCCAGGGCAGGAAGTTCTCGAGCTCGTTGCCCTTGCGCACCAGCGCCGTGCTCCAGGTGCGATTGGGCAGGTACAGGATCGCGGAGTTGGCGAACTGGAAGGTTTCCCAGCGGTAGGCCCAGGCCTTGTCGGCGCAGTGCGCCGTGAGGTCGCTGGTGAAGCAGACGTCGAGGTCGACGTACAGGCACGCGTCCGGGTAGTGCTCCAGCGCGATCAGGCAGCGCGCCAGGTCGCCCCGGTAGGCCTTGTTGCGCGTGAAGCCGCCGAACAGTGCCGACGAATGCTTGTAGGTGAGCCCGAACAGCGGATGCTCCCACGCGTTGCGGCGCGCCCACTGCGGCGCGAGCTTGCGGTGCACGGCGCTGGCCGCCTTGCGCGTGCGCGCCCAGCGGTCGTAGCGCGCGACGGGCTTGGCGCTGACGTGCTGCTCGATCAGCTTGTTCAGCGAGAACGAGCGCACGGTGATGCGCGGATGCGACTTGATCCACTGCAGCTGCGGCTGGGCGATGGCGCTGGCGTCGTCCTCGTCCAGCCACAGCTCGTAGCGCGAGTCGGGCTGGTGGCGCAGGAAGCTGCGGAAATGCAGTTCCGTGACGGCGGGCAACTGGCCGGACCAGTAGCCGAAGAACACGACGGGGGAGGAGTTGGGCGCCATCAATGAACCAGGTCGAAAGCCTTCAGGAGGATGCGTTCCTTCCAGGTGGCGGCGCGGATCGCCGGCGACTGCGTGCCGTCGATTGCCTCGCGCACCTGGTCGTAGAAGCGGTCCCAGCGGTAATGCGTGTCGATGGCTTCCTGGCCCACCCGCTGCGTCTCGCGCAGCTCGGCGTCGCTGCAGGCCTGCAGCTTCCTGAAGACGAGTTCCGCGGCGGCCGTGTCGTTCAGCGGCACGTTGACGATGCCCGCGCGATTCTCGTAGCCGCTCTGCATCGTCACCGTGGGGATCAGGCCCCACGCCATCGATTCGAGGATGGTGGTCGGATTCGCATCCATCGCGCCGACGGTGATCATGAAGTCGAACTCGGCGACCTTGGCGCGCGCCTCCGGCTGGGAGAAATCCATGAAGCCCAGGACGTGCACGCCCGGGATCTTCTTGCGGCCCTTGCCGGCCCAGCTGATGTCCGCGCTCTCGCACTGCAGCTGCAGCCGAGACAGGTAGCCGACGTTCTTGTTGTGCGCCGTGTGCCCGATGTAGAGGAACTTGCGCTGGCCGGGCGCATTGAACTGCGTCTTCACGAACGGGAACCACGTGCGGTTCACCGCCAGGTCCATGTGCCGCATCTTGGGCTTCCAGCGCCGGATCGCCGCCTGCTCGATGCGGTTGAACCAGTAGTTGCCGGTGATCGCCAGGAACAGGTCGCACTGGTCCATGTGGCGGTCGTAGTAGGCCACCTGGCGCAGGTCGTCCACGTACGGCGCCATCAGGATGCGGCGCGCCCAGCCGGGGCGCCGCACCGAGCGGTCGAACACCGAATCGCGCCGCCAGTGCGGGTGGCCCAGCAGGATGTCGCCGGGCTTCGGATCGATGGTGACCTGGTCGCGCCAGCCGTAGAAGCGCACGTCGTAGTCGCGCGCCAGCCGGTCGCCCACTTCGTTGCCGATGCAGAACGGCGACGAATTGCGGGAGGCGTCACGCGGATAGACGAAGTGGACAGTGGTCATGGCGGGCAAGGGGCGCGGGCGGTGGCCGCCGCGCAGGATAGCGGGCGCCCGTGCGCGTCACGCGCGCGGGCGGGTCGAGAACGACGGACGGCGGCACGGCGCCGCCGGGCGGCACTATTCCTTCCAGTGATCGGAGATCCAGGGCGAGGCCTTCGCATGCCGCCAGTTGCCGTTGCTGCGGCCCACCAGGGCGTCGGGCGGGTTCATCACGCCATGGAAGACGATGATGCGCGCCCCCTTCGGAATCGACGGGGCGACGAGATAGTTGAGCGGGAAAGTCGCTATGGCGTGGTACTTGAAACTGGCGCACCAGTCGTTCGGCCAGTACTGCAGCTTGCCCTGCTCATGCAGCACGCCGGACAGGTAGGCCTGCTCGTTGCGATAGCGCTGGCGCATCGCGGCCGACTCGGCGCGGAACTTGGCCAGCACGTCGGCGTGGGCGCCCAGCTGGAATCGGTAGACCGAGGAATTGCCGGTGACGCGCCAGGGGCGCTTCCAGTCGTGGATGATCAGGAAGTCGCCGGGCAGCTCGAAGAACGGGGTGATGTCGTCGACGATGACGATGTCGATGTCCAGGAACAGCGCGACGCCGCGCAGGCCGTGCAGGTCGGCCTCGAAGGTGGTGAGCTTCTTCCAGCCGCGTTCGGGCAGGCCGTCGGGCAGCGCGAGGTCGGGGATGGGCAGGCACGTCACTTCCGGGCGGATGCCCGCGCTGGAATCGGTGAGGCAGACGAACCTGAAATCGCCGCGCAGGTGGCGGCGCACCATTGCGTAGAGGCGATTGACGTACTCGGGTCCGTACTTGTCGCCCCACTTCATGCACAGGATGTGCCGCGTCGTGTGCTCGCCGGCCGCGTCGGTCGGTCTCCCGAGGGCGCCGCCGGCCGGCTCCGGAGCGGCCGGGCGCCCGGCCGACGCGTCCGCGGATGTGCTGTTGGTCATTGTTCTTCGATCCGCGTGGCGGGATAGCTGTCCCAGCTGAGGCAGCCGGGGCACTGCCAGAAATGGCGCTGGGCCTCGAAGCCGCAGGCCGCGCAGCGGTAGCGCTGCAGCGGTCGTGCCGCGCGCGTGACGGCGGTGCGCACGTCGGCCAGCGAGCGCTCGGCCAGCGGGCCGACGGCCGCGGCCGAGGCGGCGATCGCCGGCTGTTGCAGCACCTCGCGCGCAGCGGACAGCGTCGGGTGCGCGTGCAGCATCTCGCGGTAGCGGTTGGCCACCACCTCAGGGTCGGCTTCGAGCTTGGCCCAGGCGGCGAGGAAATCCAGGCGCGGCGCATCGGCGAGCAGCTTCTCGAGCGTGGCCCGGGCGTCGGCGCCGCGGCCGGCGGCGATCGCGGCGCTGGCGTAGTCGCCCGCCACCAGCGTGAAGGCGGCCGGGTCGCGCCGGCGCAGCTCGCTCCAGGCCTCGAAGGCCTCGGCGGGCTGGTTCGCGCGCGCGAGGCGCTGGCCCTGCATCACCAGCGGGCGCGCGGACGACGGGTCGGCCTTGAGCGCCTGTTGCAGCGCGCGCTCGGCCTCGTCGGGGTGGTGCTGGTCTTCCGCGGCCTGCGCGAGCTCGCACCAGTAGTGCGAGATGCGGCGCGCGAACGAGCCGGTGCCGGCCGTCTCGAGTTGCTGGGCCGTGTCGATGGCCGCACGCCAGTCGCGCGAGCGCTCGTACAGGTTCAGCAGCGCCAGCCGCGCTTCGGTGTGATAAGCGGTGCCCTCGAGGGCCCGGTAGGCGGCCTCGGCGCGGTCGAACAGCCCGGCCTTGACGAAATCCTGCGCCAGCGCGTGCTGGGCGCGCTCACGCTCGGCCTGCGGCAGGTCGGCGCGCACGAGCAGGTGCTGGTGCACGCGCACGGAGCGCTCGAACTCGCCGCGGCGGCGGAACAGGTTGCCGAGCGCGAAGTGCAGCTCGGTGGTGTCGGGGTCGTTCTGCACCGTCTCGATGAACGCGTCGATCGCCTTGTCCTGCTGTTCGTTGAGCAGCAGCGACAGGCCCTTGTAGTAGGCCTTGGGCGAGTCGCTGGTCTCGCGCCGCATCTGGCGCAGGTCGAAGCGCGATCCGAGCCAGCCCAGGATGAAGAACAGCGGCAGGCCCAGCAGGAGCCATTGGTACTCAAAGTCCATCGCGCACCACGGTGACGTCGGGAGCCACGGGTGCGGCGGGCAGGGCGGGAGGCGGCGGCGCGGGCGGCGTCTCCAGGCGGCGCGCGCGCCGGCGGTGCTTCCACCAGCTGGGCGTCATCGCCAGCACCCCGAAGACGGTCCCGCAGGTGAAGGCGGCCAGCACGATGATGACCATCCGCGCCGTCCAGGCGTACGAGAACAGCCAGTAGACCGTCGCGGGCTGCTGGTTGTTGATCGCGAAGCCGAACAGGGCCAGGAAGAGGAAGGCTCGGATGAGCCAGGTGAGGAGTCGCATCGTGGGAGGGTCCGCCGGTTCGCGGATTCTACGGGTGCGCGGGGGGCTCCGGCGGGCTGCTGTCGAGCAGGAGGAAACGCGCGCCGGCGCCCGCGGCGGCCGCGCGGTCGCCCGCGTTGTAGAGCGCGCAGCGCTGCAGCGACAGGCAGCCGCAGCCGATGCAGGAATCGAGCTGGTCGCGCAGGCGGGTCAAGGCGGCGATGCGGGCATCGAGCTGCGGGCGCCAGGCCGTCGACAGCGTGGCCCAGTCCGCCGGCGTCGGCGTGCGGCCGTCCGGCAGCGTGGCGAGCGCGGCGGCGATCTGCTCCAGCGTCAGCCCCACCTGCTGGGCGACACGGATGAAGGCGACGCGCCGCAGCGCGGCCCGTGGGTAGCAGCGCCGCCCCGACGCGCTGCGGCCGCTGCGCATCAGGCCCTGGGCCTCGTAGAAGCGCAGCGTGCTGGCGCTGACGCCGGCACGCCGGGCGAAGGCGCCGATGGCGAGCCAGTCGTTCCGGCTGGGCGAGGGAGGGTCGGTGTCGGTCATCGGCAACTCGAATTTGCTTGACTTGAAGTTGACTTCAACTTGCACAGTGTAGCCATCGCAACCCCACGTGCCCTGGCCATGAACATTGCCGTCCTCGATTCGCCCATCGCCTCCGCCGCCGACCGCCGTGCCATCCTGCACCGCCTGCTGGACGACGCCCTCGCGTACGGCCCCGAACACGGCCAGGGCATGGCCAGCCACCTGCCGATGGCGCTCGCCGCGCTCGACGGCCTGGGGGCGCACGAGGCCCAGATGCGCTCGTTCTTCGCCCACTACGCGCGCCGGCTCGAGCGCGTCGCAGTGCCGCGCGGCGGCGCGAAGCCGGTGGACGACTGGCAGCGGCTGCGCGGGCGCTTCGAGGCCTTCGAGACGCTGCAGGCCAGCTTCGCGCGGCTGTTCGCGCGCGACGGCGCCGACGCCGTGCTGCGCGACGCGGTAGCCGCGCTCGCCGACGGCGTCTCCGGCGCGGCCTTCCACGGCCCGATCCGCGTGGCGCATGCCGTCGAAGCGGGACACGAAGGCGAGCTCGCAGCGGCGCTCGCGTACTGGGCTGCCCGCTGGGAGCCGCTGCCCGCGCCGGACGCCGCGCCGCGGCGGCGCATCGCCGGCGTGACACCCTGGCTGGACGCCATCGACGCGCGCCGGGTCGCGTTCGACCCGGCCTGGCGCGCGTCCGCCCCGCTGATCAGCGCGCGCATGCAGCAGGCCGCGCTGACGCCGCCGTACATCGAACTCGCCGGTGGGCTGTCGCTCGACGGCGTCGCGCCGGCGGCGTTGTTGCGCGATCTCGCCCAGGCCTGCGCGGCGCGCTACGCCGCCACGGGCAACTTCACGGTGCTGCACATGGCCACGGCCAGCCGCGCGTTGCGCGTGCTCGCGCGCTGGCTGCCCGCGGACGCCGACGCGCTGGCGCCGTTGCTGCACGCGGTGGCCGCCGCGAACCTGGCCGCGCGCGCGGCGCCGCTGCAGCGCCATGCGGACGGCGGCGAACCGGGCTGGGAGGAGGTGCGTCGTCGGGCCTGCGCGAGCGACGACGACCATGTGATCAAGCTGGTGCATGCGGCGGCGATGCAGCAGGGCGAGTTGCCTGATGCCGTGTGGCTGGAGGCGGCGCGGACGGCGGTGCGTGGGTGACGGGGCGGCGTCGACGAGAGCGGCGGGTGATCGTGATGCCGGCGGGGGATCTTGATGCCGGCGAACGGCGGGTTATGCCTGCGGCTAACCCGCCCTACGGCATCCCTTTCAGCTCGCGAGGAACTCGCAGAGCAGGCGGTGGAACTGGTGCACGCCCTGTTCCTTGCTGGGCGAGTAGCGGCCGCGGTCGTAGAAGCGCGACCGCATGCCGCGCTGCACCTGCTGCACGACTTCCTCGTCCTCCATCTCCACCTGGTCGAGGTCGTTGCCCGCGCCGTCGCCCAGCTTGCCGGCATCCCACACGTACGAGCGGAAGATGACCCGCGTGCGATCGATGCCGCGCGGCTGCACGACATTGACCGAGAGGCCCCACGGGTAGAAATTGAGCATCAGGTTCGGGAAGATCCAGTAGTAGTACGCCGCCACGCGCTCGCCGAAGTCCGGTGACGCGGGCGGCTGCTCGAAGGCCTGCTCGCCGTCGCGGGCACGGGCGAACTGCAGGTTGGCGTAGCGCTGCAGCTGGTAGTCGTAGCCCTCGACGCTGAGCACCTTGTTCAGCGCCGGGTGGATGAACGGGATGTGCAGGCCCTCGAGATAGTTCTCGACGTACAGCGCCCAGTGCGCGGCGATGTCGAAGTCGCGGTCGCGCGCCGGGTCGTGGCGGAATTCGTCCAGCGGCAGCCAGGCGAGGCGGGCGCGCAGGTCGCCGAGGAAGTCGTCCAGCGGCGCGGCCGGGCGCACCGCGGCGAACGCCTGGTTGCCCAGCGTGCCGAACGGGACCTGCGGCAGGTGGTCGGCGGGCGACGGGAACGCCTTCGCGGCGCCGAACTCCGGCATGAAGGTCATGCGGCCCGCGAGGTCGAAGCGGCGCGAGTGGTACCCGCAGCGGATCTGCTCCGCCACGCACGGCGCCTTCACGAGCAGGTTGCCGCGGTGCGTGCAGACGTTGGACAGGCCCCGCAGCGTGCCTGACGCGTCGCGCGCCAGCAGCAGCGGCTCGGCCAGGCTGCCGGGCAGCATCTCGCGGGGGGACAAGGCCCCGGGCACCGCGACGTCGGCGGTGTCGCCGATCCACTGCCAGCTGCGCGCGAACACGCGCTCCAGCACGCGGTCGTAGGCGGCGGCGTCACGGTAGAAGGCGCTCGGCAGCGTGCAGGCGACGGTGATGTCGGGGTCGACGTGGTACGACGAGCTCAAGGCGGTCTCCGGGGTGCGGAACGACCATCATGCCGCGGCGCCGATTGCGGCGACACTGCGGGCTGCCCCGATGCCGTCATGTCCCGCCGCAGCCCCGCCTTCAACGCCAGCCTGATCTTCACGGGGGTCGCACTGGCTTCCGGCGGCCTCGCGTTCTACCTGCCGCTGATGCTGGCCATCGTCGGCCTCGCGCACTCGGGCGCGTGGGCCGCGGGCATCCTGTTCGGCACGAACCTCGGGCGGCTGCTCGGCTCGCACCTGGCCGGCCGGCACGGCGTGTTCACGCAGCGTCGCGGCGCGATCGTCGCCAACATCCTGCTGGAGGGGTGCGCGCTGTTCAGCATGGCCTTCATTGCGGCGCCGGCCGGCCTGGTGGCCGTGGCGACGCTGGCGGGGCTGGGCAGCGGCCTGTCGTTTCCCGGCATGAAGAGTTCGCTGATGCGGCTGGCCGGCGTGGACAGCGGCCGCATCTTCGCCGGCCTGTCGCTGGCCTTGCGCGTGGGCATGGCGCTGGGCTACCTGGGCGGCGCACTGGTGGGCGCCGATCACCTGAGGCTGGTCTTCGGCGTGCTGCTCGCGCTGTTCGTGGGCTACGCCGGCTTCATGGCGCTGGCGCTGCGCGACATCGAGGCCGTGGCCGCCGCCGCGCCGCCCGCGCCGTCGGCCACGGAGCGCGCGCCCGCCGCGGCGCCGGCCGCCGCCGCGCCC
>JBJMWE010000171.1:0-10060 GCA_045810285.1 Vitreoscilla sp.
CCTCCCGGGCGAAGGCCTTGCGGCCAGAGGCGCCAAGCGCGGGCACTCTTCATGGATCCATGCGAATTTGCATATGGCCGCGTCCGCGGCACCGTCGCGCGGCGAATAGACTGGCGCCCCGCCGCACTTCGCGCCGCCCGTCTGCCACACCGCTCGCCGATGTCCCTCGCCGCCGAACTCCACAAGCTCATCGAGCAGTCCTGCATCACCGCGTGGTCGCAATTGGACTGGATCAAGTCCCACGCCGCGCTGTACGGCCTGTCGCGGCGCACGTCGGACAAGTGGACGCAGCCCGGCGAGCCCGCGTTCGTCTCCATGCTGGTCGATTCGCCGGTGCTGCGCCGCCGGCTCGCCAAGGCGATCCAGGCCGCGCTGCCGCCCGAATCCAGCAGGGAGCTGCCGCTGGTCTCCGGCGTGTTCCACCCGGTGGGCAGCAAGGCGCGCTTCGGCCGCAGCGCCACGCAGGTCGACGTGGCCGACCTGCTGCTGGTGCGCCACCACTTCCGCACCGGCGAGACGCAGCCCGAAGGCCGCGCACTGCTGCTGCGCGCCGTGGCCTCGACGACGCCGCGCACCGGCCGCCTGACCGGTCGCGACGCCCACGGCTTCGACCTGCACGCCGACTGGTCGACGCCCATCGCCTTCCCCAACGGCGACTTCGGCGCGCCGCCCAGCGGCGACAAGTGGATCCTGGCCCAGGGCCCGTCGCCCGAGCTGCCCACCAGCGTCTACGGCATCGTGTCGAGCCAGCGCTCCTGCAAGGGCCAGAAGTTCCCGGACAACTGCCCGTGGGCGGTGGGCGTGGCGGTGCCGCCCGAGCCGGGGCATTCGCGCGAATCGCGCGGCACGCTGAGCCTCGCGGCCGCGCTCGACGGCTTCGTCGCCGGACGCCACGGGCGGCCCTGGGCGACGGCCTCGGGGCCCGACGACCACTGGTCGGCCTTCGTGCGCGAGGCGCTCGAACGCTCGGTGCCATGGGAGCACCAGGTGCAACGCGTCGGCGGCGTGGACCTGCCCAGGAAGCGCGCGGCGCTCGCCTACATCCAGTCCTTCCTCGCGGTGGAGGTCAACGCGAAACTGACGTCCACGATCGACCGCGAGCAGAGCTTCGAGGCCTACGTCGACGACCTGATCGCCAGCGTCGACGCGGTCGGCCGCCAGGCCAAGGAATGGGTCGCCTCCAGCAACGTGACCGAGGAAGCGCCCGTATCGCGCAGCGCACCGGAGGGCCCGCGCGGCGGATTGTCGGTGCTCTACATCGCCACCTTCGGTGACGCGGCGCTCGCCGAACCTCAGGCCGGATGGGTGCCGCCGCCGCTCGTCACGCCGGCCGCCTGAGCGCGGCCGGCGCGTGGATTGCCGCGCGCTCTCGTTCGCTGCAACGAACGAGCGCGGCACCCATGCCCGACTACGAGCTTTACTACTGGCAACTGCCCCTCCGCGGCCAGTTCATCCGTGCCCTGCTCGCATGGGCGGACCAGCGCTGGGTCGAATTCGACGACGACGCCGTCGGCCGCGTGATGGACGACGACGTCGCGCGGCAGGCGATCCCGTTCAAGGGGCCGCCGATGCTCGTCGAGCGTCGCAGCGGCTTCGCGCTGGCGCAGATGCCGGCCATCGCGTGGTGGCTCGGCCAACGCCACGGCCTGCTGCCGGCCGGCGCCGAAGGCCAGGCGCTCACGATCAAGGTGGTCAACGACTGCAACGACGTCATCGACGAGCTGACGATCGCCGGCGGCCACCGCGAAGCTAGGGATCTACTCGGCAGCACGCCAGCATCACACTGGGTCTTGTCTCGTCGCCGCAGGAGTGCCCATGGCCACCAGGAAGCGTGTCGAAACCGTGTCCCTCTCAGCGCTGTCGAAATCGATCGACAAGGCGGTGAGCCTCGCCGGGGACAAGCACGGCGTGTCCTTCGACAAGGGCAACCTCATCCTGAACTGGGAGATCCTGGGGCGCATCCTTCGCGACCGGGAGATCACCGGCGGCGTGACCCGGCTCGACGTCGCGGCCACCATCACCAAGAACGTCGCCGGCATCAAGGGCCAGCCGGTCGTGACGATGGTCGGCAAGGACATCTTCGTCGGCTTCGTCGAAAGAAGCGGCGCCCCGTTCGGATTCTGATCGTGGCGGCCGCACGGGAAGCGCGCGACCACGACTGCCCAAGCGCCCAGCCCGACATGGCCGATGCACGGCCCTTCGGGGTCGTCTCCGGCACGGTGACGGAAGCGCGCATCGCGTTCTTCAAGAAGGACGCGCTGGATCACTTCGACTGGCGCGATCGCTTCGCCGCATCCCAGGCCACGCAGTTGTTCCGCTTCGCAGCCCGCTGCGAGAAGTCGGCCTGCGGCCACTACGACGGCGTGGACCACCGATGCGCCCTCGGCACCCGCGTGGCCGCGGCGCTGCCGCCGGTGACCGACGCGTTGCCTCCCTGCCTGATCCGGCCCACGTGCCGATGGCACGCGGAGCAGGGGCCGGCGGTGTGCCTGCGCTGCCCGCAGGTGGTCACGATGATCCAGGCCGGGGACGGGCCGCTGCAGAAGGTGGCGCGCCCCGTGGCCGACGGCGCAAAGAAAAACGGGCCACCTCTTGCGAGATGACCCGTTCGTCTAGAACCGAAATTCTGGTGCGGCTGGCAGGAATCGAACCCACGACCCCTTGGTTCGTAGCCAAGTACTCTATCCAGCTGAGCTACAGCCGCGAAGCCTTGCACTATAGCACGGTTCGATGACGCCGCCTTCCCGTGCGCCGTCCTTTTCGAATCGAGCGGCCGCATCGAACGACATGCCGCCGAGTGCGATGCTGGCTCGGCCGCGCCCGCCAGACACTAGGGGGTTCGCACCCGACGTCATCGCGGAGCGCTCCGCCCTCGCCTATCCTGCGGCCCTCGCTGTCATCCAACGAACACCATGACCCACGCACTCGCCCGCCTGTTCGCCGCGGTCTCGCTCGCCGCGGCCTCTCTCGCGCACGCCGCGCCGGCCCCCAAGCCCCAGCCCCATCCCCTCACGCAGGACGAGCGCATCGCCCAGGGCGAGAAGGACGGCAGCCTCACCTCGAAGGAAGCGCGCAAGCTGCGCGCCGAGCAGGACAAGATCCATGACCTCGAGCGCAAGGCCGAGCGCCATGGCGGCCCCACGCGGCGCGAACAGCGCAAGCTCGAGAAGCTGCGCGACCAGGCCGACGACGACATCACCAAGTACAAGCACAACGACCGCGGGGCGGAGTCCAAGACGCACTGACGTCTGATCGCGCGCGCGCCCGCCCTGCGCTGCGGCGGGCGTCGCAGGCTGGGTGTGCAGGGCTCAGGCGTGCGCCAGCCCTTCCACGGCCGCGGCGTCGCGTCGCGCGAAGATCGCCGCCATCTGCGCCGCGTGCTCGGTTCCCCAGGTGCAGAGCGGGACGATCGCCTCCGCCAGGCTGCGACCGAGCGGCGTCAGCGCGTAGTCCACGCGCGGCGGCACCTCCTGGTAATCCTTGCGCACCAGCACGCCATCGGCCTCCAGGTCCTTCAGTTGCTGGATCAGCACCTTGTCGCTGACGCCCTGCGTCAGGCGCTTGAGCTCGCCGTAGCGCTTGGGGCCGTCGCGCAGGAAGAACAGGATCAGCGGCTTCCACTTCCCGGAAATGATGCGCAGCGTGGCATTGAGCCCGCAGCCGGTATCGCAGAGTTCAGTCGACGTCATTTTTGATACTTACCAAAAAGTGCATACTTGTCGTCAGGTTAGCAGAACTCCATAGTTGTCGTCACGAAGGCATTTCCCGCTTCCGTGCACCCCACAACCAAGGATTCATGACATGACCAGACTGAATGGAAAGACCGCCGTCGTCACCGGCGGCGCGACCGGCATCGGCCTCGCCGCGGCCCGGCGCTTCATCGAGGAAGGCGCGTTCGTCTTCATCTACGCGCGCCGCCCCGAATCGCTGGCGCCCGCGCTGGCCGAGCTGGGGCCGAATGCCCGCGCGGTGCAGGGCTCGGTGTCCGACGAGGCCGACCTCGATCGACTCTACGCGGCGGTCAAGGCCGAACGCGGAACACTGGACATCGTCTTTGCCAACGCCGGTGCCGGCAGCCAAGCGGCGCTCGGCCAGATCACCGCCGAGCACATCGACGAGCACTTCGACACCAACGTGAAGGGCACGATCTTCACCGTGCAGAAGGCGCTGCCCCTCATGGGCCCGGGCGGCTCCATCGTGCTGACCGGATCGAGCGCCGGCACCACGGGCGCCCCGGGCATGAGCGCCTACAGCGCCAGCAAGGCGGCCGTGCGCAACCTCGCGCGGACCTGGGCGGAGGACCTGAAGGGCACCGGCATCCGGGTCAACGTGCTGTCGCCCGGGGCGACGGCCACCGAGCTCGCGAAGGCGGCCCTGGGCGAGGCGGGCCAGAAGGTCTACGCCTCGATGACGCCGCTGCAGCGCATGGCCGATCCGGCGGAGATCGGCGCGGCGGCGGCCTTTCTCGCGTCGTCCGACAGCAGCTTCATGACCGCCAGCGAACTCGCCGTCGACGGCGGCCTGGCGCAACTCTGACCGCCCGCGCCCGGCCGGTCACGCCCTCCGGCTTCCGGATCGCGCCGGGCGCACCAACTCAAGGACAACCCATGAACTACGCCATCATCGGCTTCGGCAAGATCGGCCAGGCCATCGCCAGGGCGTTCGCCCGGAACGGCATCGACGTCTCCGTCGCCACCACGCGCGACCCGAGCCGCTTCGCGGCCGACGCCGCCGCGATCGGGCCCACGATCCTGCCCGCGACCCTGGCGCAGGCCGTCCAGGCGGACGTCGTCTTCCTGGCGGTGCGCTTCGAGTCCCACCAGGATGTCGCCAGGGCCCTGCCGACCTGGCAGGGAAAGACCGTCGTGGACGTGACCAACGCCTACGGCGTGCCTCCCGAACGACTGGGCGGACAACCGACCTCCCGGGCGGTTGCGCAGGCCTTCGCCGGCGGCAAGGTGGTCAAGGGATTCAACCATCTGGCCGCCGCGGTGCTGGAGCAGGATCCCGCCGTCCATGGCGGCCGGCGAGTCGTGTTCCTGGCGAGCGACGATGACGGCGCCGCGGCGCAGGTCGGCGAGCTGGCGCAAAGGCTCGGTTTCGCGCCTATCCGGCTGGGCGGGCTGGCCGAAGGCGGACAACTGGTGCAGGCGCGCGGCAACAGCTGGGGGCCGCTGATCTTCAAGGACCTGATCCAGTTCGCCTGAGCTGCCGCGACAGGGAAAGACGGGCCAGCCCTTGCGAGACGGCCCGTTCTTCAAGCACTGAAAAATCTGGCGCGGCTGTGGCCTGGCCTTGCGGGCATGGAAGCCAGCGACCTCGTCGAACCGGGGGCCGAGTTGCTGCTGGCAAGCGATTGCTGCGGGGCGTGAGCGCGCGAGTCGCGAACGGTCAGCGCGCGCCGCGCGCCGTCGCGGCAGCCAGCACGGCCTTGAGGATGTCCTCCGATCTGCGTTGCCCGTATCCCTGGCCGTAGGCACTCGACGTCACGACGAGCACCAGGTCGAGACCAGGCACCACGTAGACCTTGTTGCCGCCGTTGCCTGAAGCGAAGAACACAGGCACGTCTCGGCCGCCCACGTGTTGGGTCTTGGAGTACCAGTAGTAGCCATAGCCATCGGCGTAGCGATCGACCGCAGCGATCATCACGTGGGGTCGCAGGCTTTGTTCCATCCAGGCTGCGCTGACGATGCGTCGGCCGTGGAAGCTGCCACCGCATCGCACCATCTCGCCGATGCTTGCCAGGTCGCGCGCCGTGAGCGAAAGGTTGCCCTGGCCTTTCGGGTGTCCCGATACATCGCGGCCCCAGGCCCAGTGCCGGATGTCCAACGGCCGGAACAGCACCTCCGCCGCGAACTCTTCCAGATCGTTCCGGGTGGCATTCTCGACCACCCGTCCGGCAATGTGCGCCGTCAGGGAGTTGTAGCGATAGACGCTCCCCGGCGCGGCTTCGCGCGGAACGCCGAGCATGAACGTGACCGGATCCGGGGCGGCGTCCAGCTTGTCCTCGTTGCCGGGAGAGTCGGGCTCCTCGTCGTTGGCTGCCAGACCGGAGCGCATCGTCAGGATGTCTTCGATGGCCACGTCCCCGAAGGCGCCGGCTCGCGCCTGGGGCCAGTAGCGGAGGACCGGATCGGCAACGCCGCTGATCCTGCCCCTGTCCATGGCGGCTCCGACCAGCAGCGAGGTGATGCTCTTTCCGGCCGAGCGAATGTCGTGCAGCGTGGTCGGTTGCTCGCCGTTGTAGTAGCGCTCGGCCACGACGCGCCCGCCCTGCATGACCACCACGGCCCGCAGATCGGCATGTGCGTCGTGATCCCATGCCGTGAGGTCGGGTGGCCAGGACTCCGCGGTTTGAACGGGCTCGGGCAGCGCGAAGGCCGGACTCGCCACCAGTGCCGCCACACACAACCGACGCTTCATTGAATTCCTCGCTTCCACGTTGACGATGCAAGCGCCAGCGGTCCTGAAAGCCCGATCGCCGGCATCCTCTGGCACAGCCGGCAGTCCATGACCCTGCGCTACAGCGCGGCACATGTTCGGGAAGTCGCCCGGCAAAGAAAAACGGGCTAGAGACCGAAGTCTCTAACCCGTTGTTCTAGAACCGAAATTCTGGTGCGGCTGGCAGGAATCGAACCCACGACCCCTTGGTTCGTAGCCAAGTACTCTATCCAGCTGAGCTACAGCCGCGAAGCCTTGCATTATGGCGTCCACATTCGGAATCGATCAAGGATCTCCGAGTAAAGCCCTAGGTCAATCGATCATGGCCGCCTGGCGTTCGAACTCGCCGCCACGGGCTTCGTCGCCCTCGAGGCGCGCGATGAAGGCGAGGCGGCGCAATGCGTGGCGGCGCACGCGGCCCGGCAGCGTCGCCGTGTGGGCGGCCTGCTCCAGCGGGCGGCGCGCCTTGCCCCACAGCTGGCGTTCGGCGAACACCATGCCGGCGGCGGCGACGATGGCCGCCTCGTTGCCGTGCGCGGCCAGAGCGGCCTCCACGCGCGGCAGCCATTCGTTGCCCAGGCCGGCGATGCAGTCGATCAGCGCGATGGCGAGTGCGGCGCGCTCGTCGGCGTCCATGCGCGCGAGCTCGCTCCAGTGCGGGGCCAGGTAGTCGCGTCCGAGGTCGGCGCGGCCCAGGTCGCGCGCGCGCACGGCGGCGCGCGAGCCGACCAGCACGTCGCGGCGGTCGGCGGCGTCCAGCGACTGCCAGGCACGCACCAGCTGCTCCTCGTCGTGCGCGCTGCAGACGACGTCGATGGCCAGCGAGCGCAGCAGCGACTGCGCGGCGATCTGCGAGAAGCCCTGGTGCTTGGCCAGCAGGCGCGCGGTCTGCAGCGCCTCGATGGGCTTCTGCGCCATGCGCGCGGCCTGCAGGCGCAGGCGCAGCGCCTGCGTGCGGCGGGCGACGCCCGGCGGCAGCGCGCGCAGGGCCTCGAGGCCGCGCGCGGCGTCGCGGTCGTCGAGCGCCCACTCCGCCATCAACAGGTGCGCGCCATCGAGCACCACCGATCCGGACAGCACGCCCGACGTCAGCTCCACGACCCGGCGTGCGCGTTCGTCGCGGCCGCGGCGATCCTGGATGCGATGCAGCGAGGCCGCCGCGATCAGGTGGGCGAGGCCCGCGAATTCGCGGTCGCCGCGCAGCACGTCGACGTCCTGCTGCAGCTCCAGCGCCTGGCGCGCCGACTTGCTCGCGCGGTTGAAGCGCGCGGCCAGGTATTCGGCGTGCGCCGCGCGCAGCGCCGCGTGCGCAGCGCGCTCGCGCTTGAGCTCGCGCCACTCGTGCGCGCGGGCGGGCATGCTCAGCAGCCCGTTGATGGCCTTGAGTGCCACGTACAGCACGATGACGAACAGCACCAGCGCGACCACCGCCACGTTCAGCGAGGTGTCGATGCGCCAGCCCGAATAGAAGATGGAAACGAGGCCGTCGTTCTGGCTCAGCACCGCGGCCGACACCACGGCCGCGACGAACAGCAGGATCACCCAGATGACCGTGCGCATCTCAGAACCCTCGAGCGGACTCGGCGTGCCCGAGCGGGCCACCAGGACGTGTCCGACCAAGGCGCAAATGCGAGTCGTGCTGGTTCCCGCGGCGAGCATTTGCAATGCCGGGCGGGCAGGTTTTGGGGGTACGAGCGGGCATGTCGGGTTCGTTCGATAGTTCTTACCGACCCGCCACCGCTGCGGAGATCGCGGCGAGCGTGTCGTCCGGCCGCGGGAAGCTCACCTGCTTCGCCTGCGCGCTCACCTGGCGCAGCAGCTCGGACACGGCGACCACGCGGCGCGAGCCGTGGTCGAAGTAGCGGTCGAGCGCGGTCTGGGCCTGCTGCAGGTCGGCCTGCGAGAGGTCGAACTGGCGCGACAGGATGGCCAGGCGCGCGTCGAGCAGCCGCAGCTTGAGGTTCTCGCGCAGGAAGAACGACTGCTCCGGGGTCATCAGCGCGGCCTCGGGATGCTCGATCGAGGTGACGCGCACCGCCTGCTTCAGCTCGGTGAAGAACGGCACGCTGAAGCCCTCCCACGCGTGCTGCAGCGACGCGACCCATGCGGGCGGCGGCGCGCTGGTGGCGGTGGACGCCGCGCTGGCGGCCTTCGCGGCGACGCGGGTGGACTGGGCCGACGCCGCCGCCGACGCCGCGGCGGCGCGGCCGGCGGCCGTGGCGCGCTCGGGCGTCGACACCAGCGGCAGCTCGTCGACCATGCGCACGGCCTCGTCGAGGCGGATGGTGAGCGACGGCACGTCGACCGCCGACGCGGTGCGCACGCGATCGAGGTCGCGCGCGATGGCGCGGCGGATGCGTTCGAGGCGCGGGTTGTTGTAGCGCGCCAGGCGCTCGTCCGACTGCTTCAGGATGGTGACGACGGGATCGGTGCTGCCGGTGAGCGAGGCCTGCTGCATCGCCACGCGCAGGCTGGCTTCGACATCGGCCAGCACGTTCTCGTCGCGCGAGCGCGAGAGCGACTGGATCAGGTCCTCGACCTGCGAGCGCTGCATCTGCGACTCGGCCACGCGTTCGTCGAGCACGCCCAGCTTGCCATTGAGGTCGCGTGCGCTGTCGAGCGCCTGCTTGGCGGCCACCCTGGCCTCCGTGGCATCGTTCTGGCTGTTCTGCTGGCGCCGGACGAGCTCCTGCTCGAGTGCCTTCACGCGCTGCTGCGTGTGCCAGGCCGACACGAAGGCGGCCACCGACATCACGCCGAACGCCACCGCGGCGATCCAGGCGAGCAGTTGCCAGTGGCGGGGCGCGTGCGACACGGTGTGCACGACCGCAGGGACGGCGGGCGGCGCGGGCGGCATGACCGCCATCGGCGGCGGCACGTTCATCGAGGCGTTGGAGTCGTCGGTCACGCGATTCATTGTAGCGACGACACCACATGGCGGCGGGCCGCTGCCGCCCGGCAAGGCGGGCGGTCGATGCGCGCCCGCCACACGGCTCAGGCGGCCAGCGCGGCGACCACGGCCGCGGGGGACGGCGCCACGGTCGTCACCGCGCCGAAGCCGAGCCGGCGCGCGCGCTCGGCGATGCGCGGATGCGAGGCCAGCGCGCGGCCGGCCTCCCAGCGAGCGCCGGGCGCGAGGGCCTGCAGGTTGTCGATCGCCTCGGAGCTGCTGAACATCCACGTCCAGCGCGCGGGCTCGGCGAGCGCGGCATCCAGCAACGCGCGTTCGTCGGCCCCCAGCGACGGGGTGGCGCGCCCGTAGGACTGCACGACGCGCACGTCGGCGCCGGCGGCCCGCAACTGGTCGCCGAGCCAGTCACGCCCGCCGTTGCCGCGCACGATCCAGGCGGGACGGCCCGCCCAGGGCCACGCGGAGACGAGCGCCCACAAGGCCTCGGAGTCGAACTGCGGCGCGTCGTCGGCCGGCGCGACGATGCGTTCGAGGGGCACGCCCCGCTCGCGCAGCGCGGCCACGGTGCCCGGCCCCGTGGCCGCGGCCCGGGCGTTGACGGGCCAGGACGGCACTGCGGCCGCGTCGAAGAAGCCGTGCACCGCGTTCGGGCTGACGAACACCAGCACCGGTTGCGCCGCCGACGCCGCCACGGCGGCGAAGGCCTCG
>JBJMWE010000172.1:0-31001 GCA_045810285.1 Vitreoscilla sp.
CGCGGCGGAGCCAGACCCCTTCGGCAGCGTCGTCTCGCTCTCGAGACTGCGACGCCGCGCACGTCGCCTCCAGAGGGGTCTGGCTCCGCCTTGATCCACCTCCGGGACGTCGACGAGGCCCCGGGGCGGTGCCTGACCCCGACTTGATCGGCCAGCGCGTCGGACGCTTCGCCACGCCGGCGATTCCGGATGCGGGGTCAAGCACCGCTCGGCGATGGCCGTGCCGTTCGGGCGGCGGCCCGCGGCGGAGCCAGACCCCTTCGGCAGCGTCGTCTCCTGCGGCAAGCGGCTCCTAGTCTTCGGCGACCGTCAGGCCGTTGCGACCCGCCGCCTTGGCGCGGTACAGCGCGCGGTCGGCGCGCAACGTCAGCGCCTCCGCGTCGACCTCGGTCAAGCCGTCGAGCCAGGCCAGGCCCATGCTGGCGGTCACGTCCAGCGTCTTGCCGGCCACGGGCATCGGCACGCGGATGGCATGCAGCAGCTTGGTGGCGACGCCCACCGCTTCCTCGCGCGTGGACAGGCCGTCGAGGGTCACCACGAATTCGTCGCCGGACAGCCGCGCCGCGACGTCGGTCTCGCGCAGGCCGGACTCCAGGCGTGCGGCGAATTCGCGCAGCACCGCGTCGCCGACGGCGTGGCCATGGGTGTCGTTGATCGCCTTGAAGCGGTCGATGTCGAGGTAGATCAGCGCGAGCGGCCGGCGCGCGCGGCGGTAGCGCGCGAGCGCGTGCTCAAGGAGCTCGTCGAACTGGCGCCGGTTCGCGAGGCCGGTGAGCGTGTCCACGCGTGCCAGGCGCTGCAGCTCGCGCTCGGTGTCCTTCAGCGCCGTGACGTCCGTGCTCAGCGTGTAGATGCCGCGCACGCCGCCGTCCTCACGCACGTCGGGGATGTAGACGGTCTGCAGGTTGCGCAGGCCCTGCAGCGTGCGCGACACCACCTCGAACTCGACGCGCCGGCCGCCGAGCGCCGCGCGCAGGTGCTCGCGCCGCGCGGCGTAGTGCTCCTCGCCCACGACCTCGCGCAGCGGGCGGCCGATCGAGCCGGCGATGTCGGTGCCCAGCCAGTCGTGGAACGTCGCGTTCATGAAGCGCAGCCGCTCCTCGGCGTCGACGTAGGTGATCAGGATCGGCAGGTTGTCGGTGACCGCGCGCAGCTGGCGCTCGCTTGCCTCGATGCGGTCGCGCGCGTGCTGCTGCTCGGTGCGGTCGGTGACCAGGCCGTAGACGCCGATGACCTCGCCGCGCTCGTCGCGGTCGGGCACGTAGTGCACCTGCATGAAGGCCGCGCCGCCCGGCACCGTGTTGGTCAGGTCGAAGACGACCTCGCGGCCGGCCAGCGCCTCGTCGATCCGCGCGTGCACGCCCTCGAAGACCGCTTCGCCGAAGACCTCGGCCACCGTCTTGCCCACCGGCGACTCCTGCAGCGAGAACCAGCGCATGTAGTTGGCGTTGACGAAGGTGTAGCGGTACTGGCGGTCCATGTGCGAGATCAGGCCGGGGATGTGGTCGGTGATGGCCCGCACCAGCGCCTCGCTGCGTGCCAGCGCGAGCTCCGCGCGGAAGCGCTCGGTGATGTCGAGCACCATGATGAAGAAGCCCGGCACCGAGCCGTCGAGCCGCACCTCCGGCACGTAGCGCACCATGAAGTGCTTGCTGGCGTTGTCCTTCCAGCCGTTGCGCTCGAAGTGCTGCGCCTCGCCGCGCAGCGCGCCTTCGATGTGGGGCAGCAGCGCGGCATGCGCTTCGCCGCCCAGGAAGTCGCGCATCGTGCGCCCGACCACCGCGTCCGGCTCGACGCCCAGCACCTGCCTGAACTGGCCGTTGGCGAAGCGGTAGACCTGCTGGCGGTCGACGTAGGCGAACATGGCGGGCACCTGGTCGGTGACGGCCTTGAGCCGCGCCTCGCTCGTGGCGAGCTGCTCCTGCGCGACGACGCGCTGCGTGATGTCGCGCAGGCTCACGTGCGTCTGCCAGTGCCCGCTCGACTTGCGATAGCGCGCCACCTGGCACTCCACCACCAGGCGCTCGCCGCCGGGGCGCGCCAGCGCCAGCTCCGTGGTGGACGCCGGCGCGCCGTCGGCCACCAGCGCCCCGATGCCGCTCGCGGCGCCGCGCAGCGCGTCGCCGGCGTGGCGGCCCACCAGGCCCTCGGCGTCCACCCCGGTCATCGCGGCGAAGGCGGAGTTCGCCTGCAGCAGCCGGCCCTGCTCGTCGATGACCAGGATGCCGTCGGCGCTGTTCTGCAGGAAGGCCGCGAACTGGCGTCGGCTGGCCTGCAGCGCCATGCACAGGCTGCAGATCAGCAGGCTGGTGCAGGCCTGCGCGGTGACATAGCTCCACAACGCCAGCGAGCCGGCGCGCGGATCGTGCAGCGCGAACGGCCCGAAGCCGCGCGCGGTTCCGAAGCCCGCGGCCACCGACAGCAGCAGCACGCCGATCGACGCCGCGATCACGCCGCCGCGCACCGCCAGCAAGGCCAGCAGGAAGAACGGCAGCGCCAGCAGCGGGTAGAGGAACGCCGAGTCGTGGGCCAGCCAGCCGAAGAACGTCGTCAGTCCGCAGGCCGCCACGATCGCCAGCAGGGCCAGGTTGCGCAGGCCGGCGCGGCCGCCGAAGGCCTCCGCCGCGCGCTCGCGGCGCCAGGCGATCAGCGGCACCCCCGCCAGCAGCGCGCCCACGGCGTCGCCCACGAACCAGCCGGCCCAAGCCGGGAGCAGGCGCGTCGCCTCGGGCGCGCGCGCCACGACCAGCCACAGCACGCCGTTGAGCGACGTGATGGCCATGCCCAGCACGATCGCGGCCAGGAACACGGTGATGTCGCGCCGGTGCAGCAGGTGGTCGTCGAAGCGCCAGCGGCGCAGCAGCAGCGCCGCCACGGTGGGACCTGCCGTGTTGCCCGCGCCGATGCACACGGAGATCCACAGCGGCCCGCCGATAGCGGCATTGGCCGCGGTGGCCGCCACCCACACGGCCGGGGCCATGGCCGGGCCCCACCGCCACAAGGCCGCCAGGGCAATGCCCGTCGGCAGCCAGATCAGCGAGATGTGCGTGCCGACATAGGGGATGAGCAGGCCCAGGCGCGCCGCGAAGTAATAGCCGGCGGCCAGCGCGAGCAGGCGCAGTACTGGCGTCGCGACCGTGGGCCGCGCACGCGCAGGCGCCTCGGCCGGGGAGGGGTCCGGGCGGGCGGTGCCGCCGTCCGAGTGTTCCATGTGTCCAGCGCTGCCACGGGGCCCCGGATCGTCGCGTCCGGTCGTGTCCCTGTCGAAGTCCCCCGAAGGTCCGATAGTAGCGATTGCAGGGCGACCTGTCGTACCCCGAAGACGGGGGACGCGAAACCGGGCCGGGCCGTCCGGACGTCACACAATGGCCGCATCATCCACGACGCCCTCCGCCGCCGCATGTCCACGACGACCCTCCGCCCGCTGGCCGCCGCGCTCGCCGCCCTCGCCCTCGCCGGCTGCGCCACCCGCGCCCCGGCGCCGGCCGCCGCGCCCGTCCAGGTCAAGCTCCTGGCCTTCAACGATTTCCACGGCAACCTGCAGTCGCCGGGCCGCCTCGGCGAGAACCCCCGGTCGGGCAGGCGGCCGGTAGGCGGCGCGGACGCGCTCGCGGCCTGGGTCGCGCACCTGGAGGCGGGCCACCCGAACCACGCGGTGGTGGGCGGCGGCGACTTCGTGGGTGCGTCGCCGCTGGTCTCCGCGCTGTTCCTCGACGAACCCTCGGTCGAGGTGCTGGGCCGGGTCGGCGTCGATTTCACCGCCGTCGGCAACCACGAGTTCGACAAGGGCGCCGCCGAGCTGCTGCGGCTGCAGCATGGCGGCTGCAAGGTCGTCGACGGCCAGGCCGACCCGAACAGCTGCAAGGGCCTGGGCTCGAAATCGCCCGGCACGTTCGACGGCGCGCGCTTCCAGTGGCTGTCGGCCAACGTCGTGGAGACCGCCAGCGGCCGCACGCTGCTGCCGGCGTACGGCATCAAGACCTTCGACGGCATCCCCGTCGCCTTCATCGGCATGACGCTCAAGGGCACGCCGGGCATCGTGTCGCCGAGCGGCGTCGCGGGGCTGGCGTTCCGCGACGAGGCCGACACCGTCAACGCCCTCGTGCCGCAGTTGCGCGCGCAGGGCGTCGAGGCGATCGTCGTCCTCGTGCACCAGGGGGGCGTGCAACCGGGCGGCGCAGGCGACATCAACGGCTGCGACGACGCGCTGCGCAACGCCGACGGCAGCGAGTCCGAGATCGGCAGGATCGTGCGGCGCCTCGACGACGCGGTCGACCTCGTGATCAGCGCCCACACCCATGCGGCCTACAACTGCTCGTCCGGCGCCGTGGGCGCGGCACGCGCGACGGGCCTGCCGAACGCGTCCGGGCGGCTCGTGCCCGTCACCAGTGCCGCATCGTACGGGCGCGTATTGACCGACATCGACCTGCAGCTCGACCCGCGCACGCACGACGTCGCCGCGGTCTCGGCCGTCAACCGGCTCGTGGTGCGCGACGACCCCGCCGTGCCGGTCGATGCCGGCGTGCGCGACATCGTGCAGGGCTACGCCGCGCTCGCCGCGCCGATCGCCGAGCGCGTCGTCGCCCAGCTCGCGCAACCGTTGCCCAACGACGCCGGCGACGGCGGCCAGGCGCCCGCGGGCAGCCTGATCGCCGACGCCCAGTTGCACGCCACGCAGGCGCCCGCGGCGGGCGCCGCGCAGATGGCCTTCATGAACCCGGGCGGCGTGCGCGCCGCGGGCTTCGTGCCGCCCGCCGGCGCCGGCGCGCCCTTCACGCTGACCTGGGGCGCGGCGTTCACGGTGCAGCCCTTCGGCAACAGCCTGGTCACGATGACGCTCACGTCGACGCAGCTCAAGGCCCTGCTGGAACAGCAGTTCGACCACTGCACCGAGCCGCTGCCCGAATGCGCGCTGCAGCTGTCCGCCGGGCTGCGCGTGAAGTGGAGCGCCGCGGCGGGTGCGGGCGCGCACGTCGTCGATGTCGACTGGACGCCCGTCGACCTCGCCGCCGTCCCGCCGGCGGTGACGGGGCCGACGCAAGCCATCGTGAACGCAGGCGTGGTGCTGGAGCCGGCGCGCCGGTGGCGCGTCATCGTCAACAGCTTCCTGGCCAGCGGCGGCGACGGCTATTCGACGCTGGTGGCGGGCACCGAACGCCAGGGCGGCCCGCAGGACATCGACGCGTTGGTCGCCTACCTGGCGCCGTATCGGGCACCGCATGCGCCGTACGACGCGCGCGTGCCGGTGCTGGCCGCGCCGCGCCAGGTCCGTCTGCCCTGAGCCTGGCCGCTACGCGCCGTAGTGGCTGAGGAACAGGTCGACGGTCGCGGCCGCCAGTTTCTTCTGCGCGGCCGGCGTCAGCCGCGGCTGGCCCAGCGCCACCTGCGGCCAGAACGCCACGCCCTTGACGAGGCATTCGAGCTGCTTGTACGCCTGCGCGGCGTCGGCCGGCTTGAGCGCGCCGGCCTTCTGCGCGGCGCGGATCCAGTCCAGCATGGCGGCGTCCTTCTCGCCGATGCGCTCCACCATCTCGCGCGCCCGCTCCGGCGAATGCAGGCCGGCGGCGATGGCGACGCGCGCGAGCGCGAGGAAATTCTCGTCGGCCAGCATCGCGAGCTTGGCGTGCACCAGGTCCAGCAACTGCTCGCGCACCGCCCGGCCCGGCTCCCAGGCGCGCGCCAGCTCGCTGGCGCTGTTCTCCCACAGGATGTGCAGGATCGCGGCGAACAGCTCGTCCTTGCTCGCGAAGTGGTTGTAGAGCGTGCGCTTGGACACCTCCGCGCGCGCCGCCACCTTGTCGACGCTGGTGGCCTCGAAGCCGTTGTCGCGGAATTCCACGATCGCCGCCTGCACGATGGCGTCGCGCTTGCGGTCGGTGAGGCGGGGAGCAGTCGAGGTGGCCATGCACGCAACTTTACACCAGGCAGTTTACTTTTCGGCGGGGCGGCCGTACACTGAAAACTACACGGTGCAGTTTACTTGTTGCCAGGACTGCACGCCCTCGAAAGGAAAGCGACATGCCCTGCCTCACCTCGCGCGCCCGCCAGGCCCCCGCGCCCGACGCCATCGATTCGCCGCAGCACCGCGACGGCAAGTTCCACAACGTCGTGCCGCGGCGCTCGCCGGGCTTCCGCAAGACGCTGGCCATCGCCTGGCGCGTGCTCACCAGCAAGCCCGACACCACCGTGCCGCGCGCGCCCATCCCCGTGCAGCCGCTGGACGCCGCCACGCTGGCGGCCGCGCCGGACGCCAGCCTGTTCCGTCTCGGCCATTCCACGCTGCTGCTGAAGCTGGCCGGCGAGTTCTGGCTGACCGACCCGGTGTTCTCCGAGCGCGCCTCGCCGGTGCAGTGGGCCGGCCCGAAGCGCTTCCACGCGCCGCCCATCTCGATCGCCGAGCTGCCGCCGATCAAGGGCGTGATCCTGTCGCACGACCACTACGACCACCTCGACCACGCCGCGGTGCTGGAGCTCGCGCCCAAGGTGGAGATGTTCATCACGCCGCTGGGCGTCGGCGACCGCCTCATCGGCTGGGGCATCCCGGCGGAGAAGGTGCGCCAGCTCGACTGGTGGCAGCAGACGGCCTTCGCCGGCGTGCGCCTGGTCGCCACGCCCGCGCAGCACTTCTCGGGCCGCACCCTCGGCGACGGCGATCGCACGCTCTGGGCCTCGTGGGTCATGCTGGCCGGCGACCTGCGCGTGTTCTTCAGCGGCGACACCGGTTACCACGCCGGCTTCAGGACGATCGGCGAGCGCTTCGGCCCGTTCGACGTGACGTTCATGGAGACCGGCGCCTACGATGCGCAATGGCCCGAGGTGCACATGCAGCCCGAGGAGTCGCTGCAGGCGCACCTGGACGTGCGCGGCCGCTGGATGATGCCGCTGCACAACGGCACCTTCGACCTCGCGATGCATGCGTGGCACGAGCCGTTCGACCGCATCCTCGCGCTGGCGCAGGCGCGCGGGGTGCCGCTGGCCACGCCCGCGATGGGCGAGCGCCTGTCGCTCGTGCAGCCGCACGCGGGGGAGCGCTGGTGGCAGGCCGTCGAGACGTTCCCGCAATCAGCGGCCGCCACGCTGGCCGCGTGAGAAAGGCGTGCCCATGACGATCTCGGTCATCCTCACCGGCGCCACCGGCATGGTCGGCGAAGGCGTGCTGCTCGAATGCCTGGCCGACCCGCGCGTGGCGCGCGTGCTGGTCATCAACCGCAAGCCGCTGGGCCGCACGCACCCGAAGCTCACCGAGATCGTGCACGCGGACTTCCACGACCTGTCGCCCATCGAGGGCCGGCTCGCCGGCTGGGACGCCTGCTTCTTCTGCCTCGGCGTGTCGTCGATCGGCATGAACGAGCACGACTACCGCCACGCCACCTACGACCTCACCGTCGGCTTCGCCCGCACGCTCGCGCGGGCGAACGCCGAGATGACGTTCTGCTACGTGACCGGCGCCGGCACCGATTCGACCGAGCACGGCCAGGTCATGTGGGCGCGCGTCAAGGGCGCCACCGAGAACGAGCTGCTGCGCCTGTTCCGCCGCGCGGTGATGTTCCGGCCGGGCATGATGAAGGCCACCTCGGGCCAGCGCAACCTCAAGGGCTGGTACAAGGCCATCGCGTGGATCTACCCGATCGGCCGCGCGCTGGCGCCGGGCAAGTTCTGCACGCTGCAGGAGGTGGGCCGCGCGATGGTCAACGCGGCCGCCGGCGCCGCGCCGCGCCACGTGCTGGAAGTGCGCGGCATCGTCGAGCTGGCAGGCATGCGGGCAAGCTGACGCCGGCGGGCACGGCCCGGCTTCCGGACGTATGCTCGGCCCCGACGTCCTCCGAAGCCCCGCCGCAAATGCCCGTCGTCCCCCAGCGCCCCAGCCTGCCCCTCGTCCTCGTCCTGATGGGCGTGTCCGGCAGCGGCAAGACCACCGTCGCCAAGCTCATCGCCGACCGCCTGGACTGGCCGTTCGAGGAGGGCGACGCGTTGCACCCGCCCGCCAACGTCGCCAAGATGGCGGCCGGCCATCCGCTCGACGACGACGACCGCGCCCCCTGGCTCGCCAAGGTGGCCGACTGGGTGGACGCGCGGCTGGACGGCGGCGAGTCGGGCGTCATCACCTGCTCGGCGCTCAAGCGCAAGTACCGCGCGCTGATCGACCGCCGTGGCCACGGCGTGGAGTTCGTGTTCCTGCACGGCTCGCGCGAGCTCGTCGCCGAACGCCTGGCCACGCGCCAGGGCCACTTCATGCCCTCGTCGCTGCTGGCCACCCAGTTCGAGACGCTGGAGGAACCCGCCGCCGACGAACCGGTGATCCGCGTCGAGATCGGCGCCACGCCGGAGGCCATCGCCGACGACGTGATGGCCGCACTCGGCCTCTGACACGAAGGAGTCCCGCATGGCCGCCGACCTCGTCCAACCCGTCCTGAACGCGCACGACACGCAGGTGCTGGTCGTCGCCGCCATCGGCATCGCGCTGATCGTCGCGATGATCGTCTGGCTCAAGCTGCACGCGTTCATCGCGCTGACCCTCGGCGCGCTGTTCGTCGGCGCCGGCTCGGGCATCCCGCTGGGCAAGGTGACGGCCTCGTACGAGACGGGCGCCGGCGGCGTGCTGGGCTACGTCGGCGTGCTGATCGCGCTCGGTGCGATGGTGGGCAAGCTACTGGCCGACTCCGGCGGCGCCGACAAGGTCGTCGAGACGCTGCTGCGCGGCCGACCGGCCACCCTGCCGTGGAAGATGGCGCTGATCGCGTCGATCATCGGCATCCCGATGTTCTTCGAGATCGGCCTCGTGCTGCTGATCCCCGTCGTGATGCTGGCGGTACACCGCTCGAAGGGGCCGGCGATGCGGCTGGGCATCCCCGCGCTGGCCGGCCTGTCGGTGCTGCACGGCTTCATCCCGCCGCATCCCGGGCCGCTGGCCGCGATCGCGATCCTGCATGCCAACGTGGGCGTGACGCTCGCGCTGGGCCTGCTGATCGCGGTGCCCTCGGTGGCGATCGCCGGGCCCCTCTACGGCGCGCTCGCCGCGCGGCTGGTGCCTGTCGGTGCGGCCGGCGCGGGGCTGGCGGTCACGCAGGGCGGCCAGGCGGATGCGGCGGACGCCGCCGGCGACGCCGACGCCCGTTCGACGCGCAGCCCGGGGTTCGGCGCGATCATGGCCACGCTGCTGTTCCCGCTGGTGCTGATGCTGGGCAAGGCCGGCGCCGACATCTTCCTCGCGAAGGATTCACCCGCACGCCCGCTGCTCGATTTCATCGGCGACCCCGTCTTCGCGCTGCTGGCTGCGGTGCTGCTGGCCATGCTGACCTTCGGCACGGCGGTGGGCTTCTCGCCCGCGGTGCTCGGGAAGAAGATCGGCGCCAGCCTCGCGCCGGTGGTCGGCGTGATGCTGATCGTGGGCGCGGGCGGCGGCTTCAAGCAGTCGCTGGTCGACGGCGGCACCGGCGTGGCCATCGCCAAGATCGCGCTGGCCGCGGGCCTGTCCACGCTGCTCCTGGGCTGGATCGTGGCGGTGCTCATCCGCCTGGCCACGGGTTCTGCGACGGTGGCCACCGTGACCGCGGCCGGCATCGTGGCGCCGCTGGCCACGGGGCTCGCGCCGACGCAGCTGTCGCTCGTCGTGCTGGCCGTGGGGGCCGGCTCGCTGTTCTTCTCCCACGTCAACGATGCCGGGTTCTGGCTGGTCAAGGAATACTTCGGCCTGACGGTCGGCCAGACGATCAAGACCTGGTCGATCATGGAAACCGTCATCTCCGTCGTGGGCCTGGCGCTCGCGTTCGGGCTGTCGCTGGTCCTGTGATGCCAACAATGACCGGAAATCGCGAAACTCGATACCCGCCGGGGTAGACAACCTTGTCACCCGTGCAACACTCCGCTGGCTGACGGGAACCTCGACCGGACGGGGCAATCGCGCGGCACAGCGACGCTGGGTCCTTGCGGCCGGGCAAGTGACAGACGCGACGAGTCCAAGAGGTCCGAACCGGTGAACGTACCCCGCGAGCAGCCGATCCCGCCAGGCCAGAGCGCATCGCGCCCGCTGCGCGACCGACGCCTCGTGCAGGCCACCTGGTCAGCCTGCATCGCGATCGTCGCCTCGTCGATCCCCGATTTCTTCCAGCGGCAATGGCAGAACCTGCCGCCGCTCTTCGTCGGCCTGGCCGCGATGGTCCTCGTGCTGGCGCTGGTGCGCGGCGGTCGCCGCGGCGCCGCGGTGGCGCTGCTGCTGACGTCGTTGATGGGCATGGTCGGCCTGCTGATGTGGCAGAACGGCGGGCTGCGCGACACCTCGCTGCTGGCCTTCCCCTGCCTGCTGGTGCTGGCGGCGACGATGGGCTCGCGCCGCCTGTATTTCGGCCTGTTCGCCACCATGATCGCGCTGGTGGGCATCGTGCTGGCGGCCAACGTCAGCGGCTGGCATGTCAACACGCAGCCGCCGCTGTCGGCCAACACCTTCGTCGACATCGCCGCCGTCCTGTCCGTGACCTGCGCGATCGCCTGGCTGATGGCCGGCGACATGCGCAGCGCGCTCGACGCCGTCAGCGCGCAGAACACGCAGATGGCCGCGACGCAGGCGCGCATGGCGCTGATGGCCACGCACGACGCGCTCACCGGCCTGCCCAACCGCAGCCTCGCGCGCGACCGCTTCGAGCAGGCCGCGGCCATCGCGCGCCGCGGCGGGCACGGCGTGGCGATGCTGTACCTGGATCTGGACAACTTCAAGAACGTCAACGACACCTTGGGCCACGGCTCCGGCGACACCCTGCTGCGCCAGGTCAGCGACCGCCTGTCCGCGCTGCTGCGCACGGCCGACACCGTGGCCCGGCTGGGCGGCGACGAATTCCTGCTGCTGGTGCCCGAGGTGGCCGACGCCGACGCGGTGGGCGACATCGCCGACAAGGTGGTGGCCGGCCTGACGGTGCCGTTCGACGTGATCGGCATGGAGATCTTCTCGGGCTGCTCGCTGGGCGTGACGATGTTCCCGGCGGACGGCGAGGACTTCGACAGCCTGCTGAAGAAGGCCGACATCGCGATGTACCGCGCCAAGGAGTCGGGCCGCAACGCGTACCGCTTCTGGGACGGCGAGATGAACGCGAGCGTCGTGGAGCACGTCGAGCTGCTGTCGGCGATGCGCGCGGCGCTGGCGCATCGCGCGTTCACGCTGTCGTACCAGCCGCAGTTCGACCTGCGCACGGGCCGCCTGATCGGCGCCGAGGCGCTGATCCGCTGGCGCCATCCCGAGAAGGGTCCGATCTCGCCGGCGCGCTTCATCCCGCTGGCCGAGCGCTCGGGCCTGATCGTGCCGATCGGCGACTGGGTGCTGCAGGAGGCGTGCGCGCAGGCCCAGCGCTGGCGCGCGGCCGGGTGGACGGACCTCACGATCTCGGTGAACGTGTCGCCGGTGCAGTTCCGCCGCGGCAGCGTCGAGACCTCGGTGGCGCAGGCGCTGGCCGACTCCGGGCTGCCCAGCGTGAACCTCGAGCTCGAGCTCACCGAGTCGCTGTTGATCCAGGACTCGCTGCAGCTCGCCGAAAGCCTGGCCAGCCTGCGGCGCATGGGCGTGCGCTTCGCGATCGACGACTTCGGCACGGGGTATTCGAACCTGGCCTACCTGAAGCGCTTCGAGGTGGAGCGGCTGAAGATCGACCAGACGTTCGTGCGCCGCCTGACCGATGACGTGCAGGACCAGGCCATCGTGCGCGCGATCGTGCAGATGGCGAGCAGCCTGAACCTGTTCACGGTGGCGGAGGGCGTGGAGGACGGCGCGACGCTGGCGCTGCTCGGCGATCTCGGGTGCCAGCAGGGCCAGGGCTTCCACTGGTCGCCGGCCGTGCCGGCCGTCGAGTTCGAGGCGTTCCTGCGCGGTTAGGCAGCGCACGCGTGCGGCCAGGCAGCGCAGGCCAGGATGCAGGCGCTGCGCCACTCCTTCGTCATCCTGCGCTGCGCCACTCCTTCGTCGTCCTGCCCGCGCCCCCACTCCTTCGTCATCCTGCGCGAAGTCGCAGGATCCACCGGTCCATGTCGAAGCGTTTCCTCGCGCGTGGATCCTGCGACTGCGCGCAGGATGACGATCTTTGCGGGCGGCGGTCGCCGCTGGCGGTCGCCGCTGGCGTTCGCGGCTGGCGTTCGCGGCTGGCGTTCGCCGCGGGCGTTCGCCGCCGGCGGTCGACTTCAGGACGCTCGCCTGGGAGGGGTACGAGGTGCGAGCCTGTCCGGTTATGCAATTCACCAACTCGGCCGGGGTGAGGACATCGCTCCTCGCACCCCATTGAACGTGCATTCCGTGGCGCCGGATGACGCGGCGCGGGTGACAAATGTTCGATTGGGTAAGGTCCCGCGCTGTCGAGCGTGGCGGGCCTCCCGCATGCCGTGTCAGCGGGCGAGCGCGGCCCGCAGGCGGTCGAGTGCGCGGGCGAAGCGCGCGAGCTCGAAGTGTTGCGGATCGTCGTGCGCACCGGCAATGCCTTCGTCGAGCGTGGCGTGGAACGCGGGGATCAGCCAGTCGCCGCGGCGGGCGCTCGCGGCCGCGTAGAGCAGTGCCGCCTGCGCGTACTGCGCGTCGGTGAAGCCGGGCGTCGGCGCGATGGCGTCGTTGTGCGGCGGGCCGGCCCGGTCGCGGCGGCGCGGCTGGGCCAGCTCGACGTGCAGGAACAGGCCGCGCGCGCGCGGGCCCACGCGGCGCACTTCCAGTTGCGTCGCCCGCCAGGGCACGCCGAAGTCATGGGCCGCCAGCGTCTCGCCCCTGCGGTTGACGAACACGTGGGCCACCGCCTCGGGGCCGGCGAAGCGGGCGAGCGCGTTCAGGGACGGGTCGTCGTCGAGCGGGAAGGCGGCGTCGGCGAGCCAGGGCGTGCTGGTGTCGTGCAGCACGAAGTAGCGTGCCGCAGGCGCATCGGGCGCGTCGTCGCGGGCGTGCGAGAGGGGCGCGGCCAGCGCGCCGCCGATCGCCGTGTCGGGGATGCCCTGCGCGGCGAGGTAGCCCTGCAGTCGGGGCCGCAGGTCGCCGACCGGCTGGCCCACCAGCGCCGCGAGCGGATCGGGCAGGTCGGCGGGTTGCGGCGCGACCACCCCGCCCTGGGCCACCGGCCGCAGCAGGCAGCGCGCCTGCGCAAGCGCGTCGCCGGCGAACTGCAGCGCCTCGACGTCGAAGCCGCAAGGCCCGATCGGCCCCTCGACGAGCCGCGTGAGCGCCGCGCAGCCCGCAAGCGCGACACCCGCGACCATCGCCAGGGCCGTTCGAATCCGCATCATGCGGGCATTGTCGCCCGCGGGCGTCAGCGCGCAGCGACGGCCTTGGCCGGCGGCTTCCAGCCGTCCGTGAGCGTGCGCAGGAACGCGACGATGTCGTCGATCTCGCGGTCGTCCAGGCGCGGGCGGCCTCCGGGCAGCGGCTGGAACGGCACCTCGTGCGAGACGTTGCCCCAGTACTTCCCGGGCAGGTCGTCGTAGCCCGGCTGGCCGTGCGACTCCGGGTACCAGCGCGCCGGATCGGTGTCGCGGGTGGCGTAGAAGGCGACGGCGTCGCGCAGGGTCCGGATCGCGCCGTTGTGGAAGAAGCGCCGGCGCAGCGCCACGTTGCGCAGCGACGGCGTGCGGAACATGCCGCAGTACCCGGGGTGCGCCGCGAGGTCGGTGCGCAGCGGGCCGCACAGGCCCAGATCGAAGAACTCCGGGTCGCGGTTGGCGGGCAGCGCGCGGTTGCGCGGCACGCCGGTGGCGACGAAGCCGAAGTCCGTGAAGATCGGCGGGCGGTTGGCGGCGGCCTTGCGCGTGCTCGGATGGCAGCTCGCGCAGTTGCCCTTCTTCATGTCGTTGAACAGCGCCATGCCGCGCGCCTCGGCGGGGCTCAGCGTCGCCTTGTCGTCCAGCCACGCGTCGAACTTGCTGTCGAACGGGTGGAACTCGGGCGCCGACTGCTCATAGGTCTCGAGCGCCACCGTCACCCACACCAGCGTGGAATCGGGATCGTCGAACACGTTCTCGCCGGGCGCGCTCAGCACCTGGCGGAACTCGTCGGCGTACGACGTCGTCTTCAGGCGCACGACGACCGCGGCGCCGTCCGCGTTGGCCATCTCGTTCGGATCCATCAGCGGCATCAGCGCCTGGTCGTGCGCGGTGTCGACGCGGCCGTCCCAGGTGCGGCCGCCGGTCGGGCCTTCGTCGTCGACGCCCAGCGTCACCTGGGACTCGAGGAAGTGCTGCGTGAACGCGACCGGCGCGTGCGCGTAGCGCAGCGACGGCGTGTTGCGAAAGCCGGTCCGGTCGAGGTTCGGGCCGCCCGGCTGCACGGCGCGATCGTTCGGCGGGCCGAAGGCCCGGGCCGGGTCGTGGCAGCTGGCGCACGACTGCTTGCCCGACGCCGAATACGCCGGATCCATGAAGATGCGCCGGCCGAGGTCGCTCAGCTGCGCGATGGTGGGCCGGTCGCCGTACATCAGCGGGAAGTGCGTCTCCGTGCCGGACGGCTCGGGCGCGGTGCCCGAGCACGCCTGCGCGAGGCGCGCGACCAGCAGCAGGCTCGCGACCGCCGCGACGGCGATCGCGAGTGCGTTCGGCACGCGCGGGGCGAGCGGGGCACCGCGGGGCATCGCGTCAGCGGCGGCGGCGCGCGAAGGCCATCGACGTCAGCAGCAGCATGCCGGCGAGCACCTGCAGCGCTCCCGTCGGCTCGGGCACCACCGACACCTGCAGCCCGATCGACTGCGCGCTGCCCGCATAGCTGAAGCCCCAGTCGGGCGTCGTGGCCGTCTGCACGGGACGCGCGACGCCGGTGTCGAACAGCGCGCCGGTCGACGTCGGCGTGCTGCCCAGGGTGTCGTTCCAGTTCACCTCGAACTCGATCCAGTAGCTGCCGGGCGCCACCGTCCAGTACAGGCCCGACGCGCCGTTCCAGCCGTCGGCGCCGAAGGTGGCCGTCGTCGTGAACAGCGGCGCGCCGGGCGCGGCGCCGCCCTCGTACAGCGCGATGTCGAAGGTCTCGCCGGCGGTGCCGCCGAGGAGGTGGCCCGCGACGGCATCGATGGTGGCGGCGTCGGCGAAGCTGACCTGGGCAGCCACCCAGTCGCTGCCGTCGAACGCGAGGGCGCCGGTGGCTGCGCCGTTCGGGGCGCCGGTGTCGATGACGGTGGCGGCCCGGGCGAGCGGCGCGAGCGCCAGCAGCGCGGCGGCGGACAACGAGGCGATGGCGGTCTTGTTCATGGCGCGGCTCACGGGGCGATGTGGTACTGGCCCAGCAACTGCGTCGGGCCGAAGGTGGAACTGAAACCGTAGCCCAGGATGTCGATGCCGCCGTCGGCATGCACCTTCACCGTGGCCCAGGCGTAGTCGCGGTCGGTGGCCGGGTGCGCCAGCACGCCGGCCGTGGCCTGCGCGGCGGTCGCGTCGAACGGCGACCCGCCGGCGCCCACGATCACCTGGTATGCGCCGCCGCGGGGCTGCGAGATGTCGTAGGTGTGCATGTGGCCGGTGAAGTACGTGGCCTTGTACTGCTCGATGACGTTCCAGAACGCGTCGCGCCTGGCGGTGGTGGTGGCCGTGGCATCCAGGCCCGAACCGGCGACGCCCGGGGCGTACGCGTACGTGAACGCCGGCTTGTGGCCGAACACGAAGAAGCGCCTGGCGCCGCGGCCCTGCGCGGCGGCGAGGTCGGCGGCGAGCCAGGCGGTCGGCGCCGAGGTCTCCGCGCCCACGGCGTCGGTGTTGATCACGGCGAAGTGCAGGCCCATGTAGTCGAAGGAGTACGACAGCCGGGACTGGTCGGTCGACAGCGCATCGGGGCCGACGCCGGCGGCCGGGCCGTAGTTCGCGTTGGCCGGCGGCACGCCCAGCACGTTGGTGAAGCGCGCGGTGTCGAGGATCAGGTCGCCCATGTTGGCGGCCCAGGCCTGCTCGTTCTCGACCTTGGCCTGGGTCTGGCCGTCGCTGTTCTTGCCGCAGGCCTTGCACTCGGTCTCGTGGTTGCCGGGCACCGGGAACACGTAGGTGCCGGTCTCGGGCAGCGGCGCCACCATGCCGCGCCAGAACGCGTACTGGCGGTATTCCTTCACCAGGTCGGAGCCGACGATGTCGGCCGTCGTCGCGGGCGCAACGGGGCCGGCGATCGCCGACTGCGTCGCGTTGGACGTGTAGCCGTAGTTGGCCCAGCCGTAGCCGTGGATCATGTCGCCGTTGAAGAACAGCATCGTCGACTTCTGCGACTGGATCGTGCGCAGGATGCGCGCGAACGCCTTGGTGTTCTGCAGCCAGGTGGCGTCCTGGCCGGACAGCGCGGGGCCGACGCTCGCCTGGTCGTACTTGACCGGATCCTGGCGGGAATCGCCCACCGTGGAGAACGTGAGGACGACGGGCGTCGTGTCCTGGGCGTGGGCGGCTGGGGCCGCCGCGGCGGCGGCGATCGCCAGCAGCGCGGCATTCCTGGCGGTGAGGTGCGTCATGGTCATCCTGCTCTTCTCGTTGCCTCGGGGGAGCTCGCGAGGTGGCAGGATTGTCGAAACGGCGCGTGACCGTCGCGTGACGCGCGGACGCGCGCGCCCCCGGGAAGACCCGCGAAACGCTTCGCGAGGCGGGAACCCGCGCCGCGGCCGGCGCGAAGGTTCTCAGGTCAGCGGGGGAGGCGCGATGGGCGCCTGGGGCGGCGGCGCGGCGCAGCCGGCCCGATGCTCCGCCCAGTACGCCACGTTGCCGATGATGGCGATCGAGCCCGAGACCACCGCGCTGACCGCCGTCACGCCCAGGCTGGCGAGCACCAGCGCCTCGCAGCCCTGCCCGCTGCACGAGTTGAGCTGGCCCAGCACCACGGGCTGCAGCTCGATGTGGTGGGTGACGAGCCGGCACGCCGGGTCGTAGGCCTCCGTCTGCACGGGCACGATCACGCAGCCCGCGGCCAGCAGGCCGGCGGCGATGACGGGGGTGGCGGAACGCGACAGCATCGGGCCGCAGTATGGCAGCGCCGCGCCGGCGAGCCGATCAGGAATTGCGCGCGATGCCCAGCGACGGTGCGACGCAGGCCGCCTGGCGTTCGGTCCAGTATGCGACGTTGCCGACCACCACCACCGAACCCGACACGACCGTGCTGACCGTGGCCAGCCCCACCGCGCCGAGCACGCACAGCGGGCCGAGGACGCTGATGTCGCGACTGCAGCCGTAGACCCCCTGCACCTGCACCGTGGTCAGCTCCATGTGATGCGTGACGAGCTTGCAGTCGTCGTCATAGGACTCGCGGTTGATGGGCACGACGATGCAGCCGGTGGCCAGCAGGCCGGCGGCGGCGACGGGGATCATTCGTGTCAGCTGCATGAAGGCAGTATGGCCGCATCACTGTCGAGCAAGCTGCTCTTTACGCCACGTTGACGGAGAGTGGCCCGTCTCGCGTTCGAAGAAGCGCGTGAAGTAGCCCGCGTCGCTGAAGCCCAGCTTGTAGGCGATGTGCTTGACGCTCAGCGTGGTGTACGCCAGTTCGCGCTGCGCTTCCAGGCACAGGCGCGCGTGCAGCACCGCCAGCGCCGGATGACCCAGCACGGCGCGGCAGACGCGATTGAGCTGCGTCGTCGTGATGCCGATGTCGGCGGCGAATTCGCCCAGCGTGGGCTGTTCGCGGAAGCGCTCGTCGACCAGCGCGCGGAAGCGCTGCACGTGCAGCACCGAGCGGTCGCCGATGCCGGGCGACGCCGCGGGCTCGGGCAGGCTGCGCCCGAGCGCGACGAACAACGCGGTCATCGCCGCGTCGATCGCGCTGGCGCGCCAGGGCGCGTGCTGCGTCTGCTCCTCGTGCAGCGCCTCCACGGCCGTCTTGACCGCCTTGCGGTGCGCAGGCGCGAACTGCACGCATCGGGAGGCGAGCACCCGCTCGCGCAGGCTCTCGTCGCGCGCCAGCAGCGTGCGCACGTGCGATTCGCGCATCGTGAACACGATGCCCTTGACGTCGCTCGTCCAGCGGAAGCCGTGCACCGCGAGCGGCATCACGAGGATGACGCCCGGGCCGCGCAGCGCGTGGGCCTGGCCGTCGATCAGCATCTCGACCTGGCCCTTCTCGAACCAGAACACCTGCAGCAGCGCCTCGTGGCGGTGCGGCTTGATCTCCCACGAATGCAGGCTGCTGCGCTCGGCGATCGACTCCGAGTGCATGACGTCGGCCGGCGGCAGGCCGGCGTCCTCGCCGTACAGCAGGTAGGTGGGCAGGTGCAGCGGCATGGGAGGTTCTGAAATGCCCAGTGGACAGGCAGGAGATGCGCGTGGCCAGGCTCCGCGTGCCGGGCCGATGTTCCGATTGTTCAATCGATCGCCGATTCTGTCCATTGGCGCCCGCCGGGTCGCGCCTTACGCTTCGCAGCACGATTCCCGACAAACGCTGGAGACACCGAATGGCCGGCTCGACGCCCTGCATCATTTCCGTCGCGATCACCGGCTCGCTGCCGCGCAAGAAGGACAACCCGGCGGTGCCGGTGACGGTGTCCGAGCAGGTCGAGTCCACGCACGCGGCCTGCGAGGCCGGCGCGACGCTGGTGCACCTGCACGTGCGCAACGACGACGAGACGCCCACGTCCGCGCCGGAGCGGTTCGCGCAGGTGCTCGACGGCATCCGCAAGCACTGCCCGTCGATCATCACGCAGGTGTCCACGGGTGGCCGCTCGGGCGCGGGCCGCGAGCGCGGCGGCATGCTGCACCTGCGCCCCGACATGGCCTCGCTGGCCGCGGGCTCGGTCAATTTCCCGAACCGCGTCTACGACAACGCGCCCGACCTGGTCGACTGGCTCGCCGCCGAGATGCGCGCCTTCGGCGTCAAGCCGGAGATCGAGGCGTTCGACCTGTCGATGATCTTCCAGGCCGCCGCGATGGCCAAGGACGGCCGCATTGACGGGCCGCTGCACGTGCAGTTCGTGATGGGCGTGAAGAACGCGATGCCGGTCGACCGCGAGGTCCTGGAGTTCTACGTGAAGACGCTGCACCGCCTCGCGCCCGACGCCACCTGGACGGGCGCCGGCATCGGCCGCGACCAGCTCACGCTCGCGAGGTGGTCCCTGGAGCTCGGTGGCCACTGCCGTACCGGCCTGGAGGACAACGTGCGCCTCGACCGCGGGACGCTGGCGCCGTCCAACGCCGCGCTCGTCAGGCAGGTCGCGGGCCTGTGCGCGCAGGCCGGGCGTCGCGTCGCCACGCCGGAGGAAGCGCGCGCGCTGCTGCATCTGGCGCCGCGACCCGAGGCGCGCACGGCGGCGCAACTGCACGCCGAGCACGTCGCCCACGCCTGAGCGCCCGCCTCGAGGAGACCCCATGCACGAGACCGCCCCGCCGCCGGCGCATCCGGACGACGAGTACCTGATGCGCGACCCCGCGTCGCACCCGCCCGCGTTCGCCCCCGGCTACAAGACGAGCGCGCTGCGCAGCCCGCGCAACGCGCTCATCTCGCTCGGCCAGACCTTGTCGGAGGTCACCGCGCCCGTCTTCCACGCCGAGGAGCTCGGCCCGCTGGACGGCGACCTGATCCGCAACTACGCGAAGACGGGGCTGCCGATCGGCGAGCGCACCCTCGTGCACGGCTACGTGCGCGACCAGCTCGGCCGCCCGGTGCCGGGTGCGCTGGTGGAGGTCTGGCAGGCCAACGCCAGCGGGCGCTACCGCCACAAGAAGGACCAGTACCTGGGCGCCCTCGACCCGAACTTCGGCGGCTGCGGCCGCGTGCTGACCGACGGGCACGGCCACTACGTGTTCCGCACGATCAAGCCCGGGCCCTACCCCTGGCGCAATCGCATCAACGACTGGCGGCCCTCGCACATCCACTTCGCGATCTCCGGCAGCGGCTGGGCGCAGCGCCTCGTCACCCAGATGTACTTCGAGGGCGACCCGCTGATCGCCACGTGCCCGATCATCCGCACCGTTGCCGACGAGGCACAGGTGCGCGGCCTGGTCGCGCAGCTGGACATGGCGGCCACCGTGCCGCTGGACAGCCGCGCCTTCCGCTTCGACATCGTGCTGCGCGGCCAGCGCGCCACGTGGTTCGAGAACGTCCTGCAGTCGACCGGCCAGGGAGGCGCCCGATGACCCCGCTCCTGCGCGAGACCGCCTCGCAGACCGCCGGCCCGTACGTGCACATCGGCCTCGCGCCCAAGGCCGCCGGCTTCGACATCTTCGCGAGCGACTTCGGCCCCGTGCTCGTCACGCCAGAGACGCAAGGCGAGCGCATCACCATCGAGGGCCGCGTGTTCGACGGCTCCGGCACCCCGCTGCGCGACGTGCTGCTGGAACTCTGGCAGGCCAACGCGCAGGGCCGCTACGCGCACGCCGCGGACAGGCAGCCCGGCAAGGCGCTGGATGCCGCCTTCCGCGGCTGGGGCCGCGCGTGCAGCGACTTCGAGACGGGCACGTGGTCGTTCGAGACGATCAAGCCGGGGGCGGTGACCGGCCGCCACGGCGTCGCGATGGCGCCGCACGTCAACCTGTGGATCGTGGCGCGCGGCATCAACATCGGCCTGCACACGCGCATGTACTTCGACGACGAGGCGCAGGCCAACGCCGCCGATCCCGTGCTGGGCCTCGTCGAGTGGGAGGTGCGGCGCCGCACGCTCGTGGGCCGGCGCGAGCAGCGCGACGGCAGGACGGTCTATCGCTTCGACATCCACCTGCAGGGCGATGACGAGACGTTGTTCTTCGACGTATAAACCAGGATGATCTTCGACCGCTTCCTCGCCTCCGCCGAGGTGATGCAGGTGCTGGACGAGCGCGCCTTCGTGCAGGCGATGCTGGACTTCGAGGCCGCGCTCGCGCGGGCGCAGGCGGACGCGGGCGCGATCCCGGCCCGGGCCGGCGCGGTGATCGCCGCGGCCTGCGACGCGCGCGGCTTCGACGTCGACGCCATCGTCGCCGAGGGTGCGCGGGTGGGGACCGTCGCCGTCCCGCTGGTCAAGGCGCTGACGGCGTCCGTCGCACGGGTCGACGCCGACGCGGCGCTGGTCGTGCACTGGGGCGGCACCACGCAGGACGTGCTGGACACCGCCCAGGTGCTCGTCACGCGGCGTGCACTCGCGTTGATCGATCGCGACCTGTCGGCGCTCGTCGCCGCGCTGCTGGCGCTCGCGAGGTCGCAGGGCGACGCCCCGCTGCTGGGCCGCACGCTGATGCAGCCGGCGCAGGTCATCAGCCTCGGGTTCAAGCTGGCCGGCTGGATCGCGCCGCTGGTGCGCGCGCAGGAGCGCCTGCGCCTGGCCGGCGATTCGGCGCTGCAGCTGCAGCTGGGCTGCGCGGTGGGCACGCGCGCGGCGCTCGCCACGCACGGCGACGCCGTCGCGGCGGGCATGGCCACGCTGCTGGACCTGCGGCTGCCGCCCGCGGCGTGGCACACCCAGCGCGACGAGCTGGTCGCGCTCGGCTGCGAGCTGGGCGTGCTGGCCGGCTCGCTCGGCAAGATCGGCAAGGACATCGCGCTGATGGCGCAGGGCGAGGTCGGCGAGCTCGCGGAGCCCTCGGGCGGCGGCCGCGGCGGCTCGTCGGCGATGCCGCACAAGCGCAACCCCGTCGCCGCCATGAATGCGCTGGCCGGCGCCGTGCGCGCGCCCCAGCGCGTGGCCGCCCTGCTGGCCGCGATGCCGCAGGAACATGAGCGCGGCCTGGGCAACTGGCAGGCGGAGCTCGCCGAGTTCGGCGCGCTGCTGGCCGGCGTGCACGGCGCGCTTGCCGCGCTCGCGCTCGCGGCCGGCGGGCTGCAGGCGTTTCCGCAGCGCATGCGCGCCAACATCGACGCGCTGCAGGGCCTCGTGTTCGCCGAGGCGCTGTCCATGCGCGTGGCGCGCGAGATCGGCAAGTCCGAGGCGCACCACTGGGTCGAGGGGCTGTCGAAGGAGGTCGTCGCCGGGCCGGCGCACCTGCGCGACGTCGCGCTCGCCGCGCTCGCGCGTGACGCGCGCCTGCGCGGGCGCATCGCGCCCGACGAACTCGCGGCGCTGTTCGACACCGACGCGCCCGCGCGCCACGCGAGCGCGCTGGCCGCGCCGCAGCTGGCCGCGCTCGCCACGCACGCCGACGAACTGCGGCGCGACCCGCCGTGGCAGACGCATCTCCGGGAACCAGGCCATGCATGAACGCGAGGACGACTTCGAACGCGGACTGAAGAACCGCCGCGCCGTGCTGGGCGACGCGTGGGTGGACAAGTCGCTGGGCAGCGCGGATGCGTTCAACGCGGACTTCCAGTCGCTGATCACGCGCTATGCCTGGAACGACATCTGGGGCCGGCCCGGCCTCGACCACACCACGCGCCGCCTGCTGGTGCTGGGCATGACGATGGGCCTGGCGCGCTGGGAGGAGTTCGAGCTGCACTGCGGCGCCGCCATCCGCGCCGGCGTGCCGCTCGAGATGCTCCAGGAGACGCTCATGCAGGGCGCGATCTACTGCGGCGTGCCCGCGGCCAACACCGCGTTCAGGATCGCCGGCGAGCAGCTGAAGGCGCACGGCCTGCTGCCCGGCCCCGACCCGCTGACCGACGCGGCGCGCGTCGCCACGCACCACACGTTCAGCGCCCCGCAACTGAAGGTGGCGCTGCAGGGCCGCGGCGCGCCCGTCGTCCTCAGCCACGCGCTGGGCCTGGACATGGCCATGTGGGACGCGCTCGCCGCACGCCTGGCGGCCGGCGAGCTCGGTGCGCCGCGCGAAGTGCTGCGCTTCGACCACCGCGGCCACGGCGGCTCCGCCGCCCCCGCCGGCCCCTATGCGATGGACGAGCTCGTCGACGACGCCGCCCGCCTCGTGCGCGAATGGGGCAGCGGCCCGGTCACGTGGATCGGGCTGTCGATGGGCGCGATGGTCGGCATGGGGCTGGCCATCCGCCATCCCGAGCTCGTCGACAGGCTCGTGCTGGCCAACACCACGGCGCAGTACCCGGACGCCGCGCAGCCGGCCTGGGCGCAGCGCATCACCGCCGTCGCCGCCGGCGGCATGGCGGCGGTGGTCGAGATGGTCGTCGAACGTTACCTGCAGGCCGGCTTCCGCACGGACCAACCGGCCGCCACGCAGGCCATCCGCGCCGCCATCCTGCGCAACGACCCGGCCGCCTACGCCGCAAGCTGCAACGCCGTCGCCGGCGTCGCCTGGCAGGATCGCCTGGCCGAGATCCGCTGCCCGACGCTGGTGATCTCCGGCGCCCGCGACGCCGGCGCCCCGCCCCCGATGGGCCAGGCGATCGCCGAGCGCATCCCGGGCGCACGGTTCGAGGTCATCGCCGACGCGTCCCACCTGAGCGTGCTGGAGACGCCCGACGAGTTCGAGGCGCTGCTGCGCGCGTTCCTGTAGCGCCCGTCCCGGACGGTGTCAGGTCTTGAAAGTTGCGCGCTCGGGCACCTCGCGTTTCCGTCCCGGACGGTGTCAGGTCTTGAAAGTTGCGCGCTCGGGCACCTCGCATTTCAGGTAAATCCCCATCGCGCAACTTTCAAGACCTGACACCGTCTTCGACTGCCTCGGCACGCAACGATTCAAGACCTGACACCGCAACTTTCAAGACCTGACACCGTCGGGGGGCGGCGCAAGAAGACCGCGGCGCCCGCTGCCGTCGCGAAAGTCAGTGCTTCACGACGAACACCACCGCCGTGCGTGCGGGGATGTCGAACGTGCCTGAAGCCGCGTCGTACGTCGCCTGCGCCGCGCGCTTGTCGGCTGCCGAGAAGGCCGCGTGCACGGGGTGCAGCTGGAACGACTTGCCGGCCAGCTGCGGGATGGTGACGGCGTGCGCCGCCTTGTCGACGTTCACGAAGTACGTCAGCTCCTGGAAGTTCGCGCCTGCGTAGCCGCGTCCGTCGAGGTCGCCCACCAACAGCGTGGGAACCTGCCGCGAACCGGTGTTGAAGAACTTCAGGCGTGCCTTGATGTCGTCGGCCCTGGCCATGCGCAGCAGCGTCGTGCTGTGGCGGATCCTGAGCAGGTCGCGGAACTCGTCGCGCGTCCAGGCGATCTCGACCGGCGTCGGCTTGATCGCCGGGTTGGCCAGCAGCGGCTGCTGCAGGGGCCAGTTCGACTGGTTCGATCCGGCCGGCGGCAGCCCGACGCCGAAGTTGTCGTCGGCGTAGCTCCAGTCGAGCCGGTTGAACCAGTCGCCCGAGTCGTAGCTGTTGCCGTCGAGGGACTTGCTGCGCAGCGTGTCCACGCCCGCGTGGAAGTAGGCCACGCCCTGGCTGAACGCGTTGATCGCGGCGCCCAGCATCTGCACGCGGGCGCGATCCTCGCGCGACGTGGCCGCCGGCAGCTTGTAGACGTTGTTGTCGAAGATCGTCAGGTTGTCGTGGTTCTCGAAGTAGTTCACCACCTCCGACGGCTCCGTCACGTAGCCGGCAGGCAAGCCCTCGAAGCTGATCTGCTCCAGCGGCAGTTGCGCATCCCAGCTGGTGGTCAGCGTGTAGCTGCGGATCGAGCCCGCCAGGCTGGCCTTGATCACGTCACCCAGCCACATCAGGTCGCCGGCGGTGTGGCTGCCGGCCTGCGGGTTCGGGTCGTAGAACAGGCCGTTGACGTAGCCCTGGCTGGATTGCAGCGCGGCGCCCGAATCGCAGCAGCCGCCGCCGCGGATCGCATCGCGGATCATGGGATTGAAGGTGCCGATGCCCGTGCCGTTCAGGTCGAGCATGTCGGCCTGCACGAAGCGCGCGCCGCCCGCCACCGCGCCGAAGTTCCAGCCCTCGCCCAGCAGCTCGACGTGGTGGCCGACGGCGCCGTCGACCCGGGCCTGCAGCGCGACCATCGCATCGCGCGGCTGCAGGCCCATGATGTCGAAGCGGAACGAGCTGACGTGGTAGTCGCGCGCCCAGGTGACGACCGAGTCGGTCATCAGGCGGCCCATCATCAGGTTCTCGGTGGCCGTGTCGTCGCAGCAGGAGTCGCGCAGCACGTTGCCGGTGGCGTCGAGGCGGTGGTAGTAGCCCGGCACGACCTGGTCGAGCACCGAGTGGTCGTTCTGGCCCGAGGCCGTCGTGTGGTTGAAGACGACGTCCATGCCCACGCGCAGCCCGGCCTGGTTCAGCGACTGCACCATGCGGCGGAACTCGATCACGCGCGTCGAGCCGTCGGCCACGGAGGTGGCGTAGCTGCCCTCCGGCGCGGTGAAGTGGAACGGGTCGTAGCCCCAGTTGTAGCAGTCCGTCGACGCGGTGGCCGCGACGGCGGCCTGCTGCGACGTCGCGTCGGGCGCGCCGCTCGGGCTCGGCGTGCTGCAGCCCGTCTCGTCGACGCTCGAGATGTCGAAGGCGGGCATCAGGTGCACGTCGGTCAGGCCGGCCTGCGCAAGCGCGCGCAGGTGGCGCATGCCGTTGGCGTTCATGTCGGTGAAGGCCATGAACTTGCCGCGGTGGGCGGCGGGCACTGTCGGGTCGTTGTCCGAGAAGTCGCGCACGTGCAGCTCGTAGATCGCCATGTCGGTGGAACCGGCGACGGTCGGCGGCGGGCGCGTCGCGTCCCAGCCCGCGGGCTTCAGGCGGTTCGACGACAGGTCGGTGACCTGGCTGCGCAGGCTGTTGGCCGACAGGCTCAGCGAGTACGGGTCGGTGACGACGTTGCGCACCACGCCCGTGCCGCGCACGAACACCTGCACGCCGTACAGGTAGTACAGGCCGTCCCAGTCCCCGGGGATCGTCAGGCTCCAGATGCCGGTGCCTGCGTCGAAGGCCATGGGCATCGCGAACCTGGCGCTGGCGTTCGCGCCGAAGTAGGCGTAGAGCGACACGTTGCGCGCCGTCGGCGCCCACAGGCGGAAAGTGGTGCGGCCGTGGTCGACCGTCGCGCCCAGCGGCGCCGTCGACGCGGCGGGCGCATACAGGTCGTCGAGTGCGCCGGCCAGTTGCGCCGTGGTGGCGTTGCGGATCGCGCCCGTGGCGTCCTCCTGCACCAGCACGACCTGGCTGGTCAGCAGTTGCTTCAGCCGGGGGGCATCGGCGGTGCGCACCGCGAAGACGCCGCCGTTGCCGACGTACTTGAAGCGCGTCGCGGCCGCGGCGGGCACCGCCGCCGTGGCCGGGTCGAGCGTGATCGAGCCGTCGGCGCCGGCGATGGGCCGGTCCCTGGCGGCGACGATGGCGCCGGTGGCCGACCAGTACAGCTTGACGGGCCCGTCGGCCGCCACGCGCGGCCACTTCACCAGCGAGCCGGTGAGCCACACGGCGCGGGCGTCCGTCGTCGAGACCGAGCGCAGGTCGGGCTGGCTCGCGTAGACGGTGGCGTCCTGCTCGACGAGCCAGACCTGGCCGACCTGGTTGGCGATCGTGAGCCCGCCGAAGTCGACGTGGATGTTGTTCGCACGACCGTCCTTGTCGTTGACGTTGGGCGGCATGCCGTGGATCAGGAACTCGATCGAGGTGGTGCCGGGGTTGCTGCGCGGGTTCAGCACGGGGATGTCGAACACGATCTCGCCGCTGCCCGGCGCATGGCCGGGCATGGCGCTGAACGGCGTCGGGTTGTTCCAGTCGCCGTAGGCGATCGTGCCCATGCGCGAGGCGTCCAGGCCGCTGCCGCCCCACAGGTGCAGGCCCCAGTTCGCGTAGTCGCCGGCGAAGCGCAGGTAGTGCACGCGCAGCGTCGAGATGTCGGGCGCCGGCGCGGTCAGCGGGTTGGCGGCATAGGTCGTCAGGTCGCCCTCGACGCGCCAGATCTCGTTGGCCCCGCTCGCCAGCACCCAGGCCTGGTCGGCACCGTTGTCGTCCTTGGTGTCGCCGTCGTGGAACAGGTAGCCGACGGTGCCCGAGGACGCCGCGAGCGGCACGTCGTACCAGACGCCGAAATCGTCGGCGCCGCTGGCGTTCCAGCCGGCGTTCCAGTCCGGGCTCCGGGCCGCGTTCCAGGTGTGGATCTGCCAGCCCGTGTAGTCGGAATTCAGGCGGTGGTAATGCACGCGCAGGCTGGTGGCCACCACGTCGGCGACCTTCTTGCGGCCCTGGCCGGCGGCGGCCGCCGCGACGGTGGACGGCGGCACCGCATGCAGCACCGTCTGCGCCGTCGCCGCGTCGGCCGCCTCCAGCGTGTCGTCGCGGGCGACGCTCGCGCCATCGGCGGCGCCGCCGCCGCAAGCCGCCACGATGCTTGCCGCGAGCAAGGCGAACGCGATCCCGCGCATGCCGCGGAACGCCGTCTCGAGAGTCGTCTTCATGGTCTGCCCCGTACCCCGCGGGATCCGCGCCAGGATGGGCGGCCACCACGTTGTCTCGGCATTCTGGTGGAGTGAAACTACATTACCAAGCTCGGGCTTTCCCTGCCAATGTGTTGTAACTACATTGATGTGTAGTCAAGCGGCACGTCCGGCTCGACCGCGCCCTGCCAGGCGCCGAAGGCCTGCTCGCGCAGGCGCTCCTCCGCGCCTTCGTAGCGCGGCGAGAAGTGGAAGGGCTGCAGCTGGCGGGCGCCCAGCCGCCGCGCGACGCTGCCGGCCTGGCGCGCCGTGAGGTGGTTGCGGCGCCGCGCGAGCTCGCGATCCTCGTCGGCGAACACGCACTCGATGTAGAGGAGGTCGACGCCCGCCAGCAGGGCGTCGAGCTCGACGAGGTTCTGCTCGGTGAAGCGCAGGTCGGTGACGTAGCCGATGCGGCGGCCGGGCGTGGTGTCCAGCACCAGCGGACGCAGCTCGCCCACGCGGAAGCGCCGCGCGTGGTCGCCGGCGGCGTCGCGCCAGCGCACGTCGAGGGTGTCGTCGTCGGGCACGCCCGCGAGGACCGCGGCCTTGAGCGACTGCAGCCACGCGCCGGTGGCCAGGCCCATCCGGGCGATGCGGTCGGCGGCCACGCGCACCTGGGCGGTCTCCTCGATGGCGCAGGCCAGCACGGGCATCTCGTGGTCGACGATGCGGGCGCGCACGCGCAGCAGGGGCTCGTCGAACAGCACGTCGCCGTGCGCGGGCTCGTCCGGGAGGTCGTGCCGCGCGAAGGCTTCGCGGCTGTCGAAGCGGGCGGCGCGCCGCGTGCCGTCGGCCTCGAGCGAGCGCGCCTCGATGACCAGCGGCACGGGATAGCGATGCACCACGTTCCAGGTATAGGCGCGCAGCTTGTGCTCCAGCCTGTCGACGAAGCCGGGTCCGCCCCACACGGTCATGCCCGGCATGCGGCCCAGCGCGGTGGCCAGCCAGTGGTCGAAGCCGGCGAAGTGATCCATGTGCGGGTGGGTCACCACCGCGTGGGTGCTGCGCAGCAGCGTGCGCGGCGACAGTGCGCCCAGCTCGCCGAGGTCGAACAGCAGGGCCCGGCGCTGGTCGCGCACGGCGATCCACAACCCCGGTTCGCGGCCGGAAGGATCGACGAGATGGGGGTCGAGCACGGTGCGCATGGCACCCCCGACGCAGCAAGCCCGGCGCCTGCGGGCGCCCCGTCGGCCTCAGTGGGCGCGCGTCGCCAGCCGGCGCATCGCCTTGGCCTGGCGCGGCCAGGACATGCGGAAATGGCGGTCGAACAGGTGGTCGAACTCGCTGGCGGGGATCTCGCCGATGCGCGAATCGGCGTCGGTGGGCAGGCTCACGATCGCGCGCTGCGACCACAACGGGATGCCGCCGACGCGCAGCGACATGACGCGGAACTCGCGCGGCTGCGGGTATTCGCAGGAATCTTCACCGAGGCGGGCCAGGCCGGCATGGCGGCGCAGCTCGACCGTGCACGGGCCCGAGCGGAAGCGCCACAGGCACTCCCAGCGCGCAGTCCGGTGGCGCACCTGGAACGTGCGGATGGCCAGTGCGACGAGCACCAGCGCTACCAGCATCAGTTCGGTCATGGGCGGCCTCCTTCCCGGCGGAATTCCACGCTGTCAATGTGCTCCTCTTCGGTCCGGAAGGCATCCCACCGAAGGGTGATCCGATGCGCCTGAGCCACGTTCGCCGTGAAGGACCGCACATACCGATGGCCGTATTCACCCGGTTACAGGCGCCTCGCGCATCCTCGCCGTCACTTGCGTCGGACGACGCCGTCCCGGCTCAGCCCGCCGCCTGCAGCCGCATCGCCCCGGGCAGCGGCACCGATCGGCGCAGGATGCCCTCGCCCAGCCAGTCGGCGGCCTTGCGCGCGCGGCGCGCGACGTCGGGCAGCGGGATCTGCTGGTAGTCGTCGTTGAAGACCTCGAAGCTGTAGTCGCCGCGGTAGCCCTGCGCGTGCAGGCGCGAGACGAGCTCGGCCACCTGGTCCGAGTGCGCACCCTCGCCGGGGAAGACGCGGAAGTGGCGCGCGGTGGCGATGCGCTCCTCCACCGAGCGGATCTCCTGCCACATGAAGTCGGCGAGCTGGACGAGGAAGATGCGCTCGGGGTCGAGCCACTGCAGCTCGTCCAGCGAGGTCCGGGTGGCGAACATGTGGAACGAGTCCAGGCCCAGCCCGAGGTTGGGCATGTCGGCGCGCATCACGACGTCCCACGCGGCCGGAAACTCCTCGATGCTGCGCCCCCAGGACAGCGCCTCGTACGCGACGCGGATGCCATGCGGGATCGCGAGCATCGCGAGCTTGCGCAGGTCGCGCGCGATCGCGTCGCGATCGGCGCTCGCATGGGCGGAGGTCGACGAGCACACCAGCAGCACCTTGGCGCCGACCGCCGCGCACAGCTCCAGCATCGACTTGGCGATGTCGACCTTGTACTCGTGCAACCGGCCGGACAGCCCCTCGAAGTCGCGCAGCACCTGGAAGCCGGTGACGCGCAGCCCGCTGTCGCGCACCGCGGCGATCGCGGCCTCGACGCCCTCGGCGTGGCCCACGAGGTCGCGCGCGGACAGCATCACCTGCGAGAAGCCCGCTTCGCGGATCGCCCGCAGCTTGGCCGGCAGCGGCCCGGCCAGCGAGATGGTGTCCATGCCGAAGTCGTCGATGCGGCCGGTGTGGCGGGTCATGAAGTGCTCCTCTCATCCCTGACGAGCTCGAAGACGACGCTGCCCAGCTGGGTGCGCGTGACGGCGCCGCGGTCATCCGACTGCACGTGCGCCGTCTCGGTGAACTGCACGCCGCGCTCGCGCAGCAGCGCCACGCAGGCGCGCGGGTCGGGCGTGCCCAGGCCGATGCGCGCGATCCACTCGCGGCCCCCGGCGTCGACGATGCCCGGCTCGGGCTCGATCAGCTGCACGTAGAAGCGGCCCGCCGCGCCGCCGGGGCCGACCAGCACCCGGCCCTTGGGCATGACGCCGAAGCGCTGGTCGTCGGGCAGCACGGCGAAGCCGAACAGCATCGAGTAGAACGCCGTCCAGTCCTGCATGCGGTCGTTGCCGATGTACTGGACGATGCCGAACCAGTGCAGGCCCGCGATGGCCGGCGGGTGCGGGTCGACCGTGGGGATCGCCGTGAAATCGACGTCGTAGATCGAGAACTCCCGGTGCCGGTCGACGAAGTAGATGCGCGAGCCGCCCACGCCGTGGATGGCCGGGATGTTGAGCTCCATCACCTCGACCTGCGTGGGCACCGCCCAGGCGCCCAGATCGAGCACGTGGCGATAGGCCGCGGCGGCGTCGCGCACCCGCAGCGCGATGGCGGCGATGCGCGGGGCCTCGTCGTGCCCGCCCTCGCTGTCGGCCGGCGCAGGGTCGCTCGCGTTGACGACGACGTTCATCGCGCCCTGCCGGTACAGCGTGACCTCGCGCGAGCGGTGGCGGGCTACGGGCCGGAAGCCCATCGTCTCCAGCACCTGCCCGAGCGCCTGCGGCCGCGGCGTGGTGTATTCGATGAACTCGATGCCGTCGAGCCCCACCGGGTCGGCCGGATCGGTGCCGAGTTCGCGATCGAGTGCGGAAGACGTCATCGAGGACTCCAGGGGCCGGCGGTCGGACGATGGTAGGACAGTTCCGGACACGCCGCTGGACACGGACGGATGGCTGCGCATGCGGGCATCCCTGCCTCAGAAGCGCAGCAGGCCGCCCAGCTGCACGCCGGTGATCCTGCGCCCGGTCAGGTGCGTGCCGGAGAAGTTCCTGGTCAGGCCGGCCGAGCCCGCCAGGCCGAAGGACGCGGTCGAGCTGTTGTCGATCTCGTCGACCAGGCTGTACAGCGTCAGGTTGGAGAACGCCTGCCAGAAGGCGCCGGCCGACCAGCCCGTGGCGCTGCCGC
>JBJMWE010000173.1:0-37914 GCA_045810285.1 Vitreoscilla sp.
GCCGGCCACAACAAGATGCGCATCTTCCAGGAAGAGATCTTCGGGCCGGTCGTGTCGGTGACGAAGTTCAAGGACGAGGAGGAGGCGCTGTCGATCGCCAACGACACGCTGTACGGCCTGGGCGCGGGCGTCTGGTCGCGCGACATGAACACGGCCTTCCGCATGGGCCGCGGCATCCAGGCGGGCCGCGTGTGGACGAACTGCTACCACGCCTACCCGGCGCACGCGGCGTTCGGCGGCTACAAGCAGTCGGGCATCGGGCGCGAGAACCACAAGATGATGCTCGACCACTACCAGCAGACCAAGAACCTGCTGGTGAGCTACAGCGACAAGGCCCTGGGGTTCTTTTGACTCCCACGGTTGAATGACGGCCCCACGGTCGCTGGCGCTCCCTGCCCCCGAGGGGCCGGCCGCGAGCGGCCCGGCGGAGCCGGCTCCGCCGCTCCCTTGAATTTCCGCTGCCGACGCACGGGCGCCGGCGGCGGTTGACCCCCACGGTCGCTGGCGCTCCCCTGCCCGCCAAGGGGCCTGCCGCGAGCGGCCGGGCGGAGCCGGTACCGCCGCTCCCTTGAATTTCCGCTGCCGACGCACGAGACAGGAGTTCCGCGATGGTCCCCTCCACGATCGAACTGCCGGCGCAAGTCGTCGCGACCAAGGCGGCGCTGGCGTTGATCCGCGAACTGCAGGCCCGCCACGGGCCCCTGATGTTCCACCAGTCCGGCGGCTGCTGCGACGGCAGCGCCCCGATGTGCTTCCGCCAGGGCGACTTCCTGCTCGGCGACAACGACGTCCACCTCGGCGACATCGGCGGCGTGCCGTTCCACATCAGCGAGTCGCAGTACGAGTACTGGTGCCACACCCAGCTGATCATCGACGTCGTGCCGGGGCGCGGCGGCATGTTCTCGCTCGAGGGCCCGACCGGCCGGCGCTTCCTGACGCGCTCGCGGTTCTACGAGGAGGCCGAGTGGGCCGCGCTGCTGGCCAGCGGCAAGGTGAAGACACCCGGTTGAAGCGGAAGCCTGTCGTCTCGCACGGTGTATAAACCGTATATACCGTTTCAACGACAGGACGACCGATGGCCAGAATCCCCAGCCCGCTGCATGGCAAGAGCGTGCCCAAGCGCGTGAGCAAGCCCACCGTCACCGCCGAGGCGGCCGCGACCGTGGCGGAGTCCGCCGTCGCGGCGCCGGCGCCGCGCAGGGCGCGCGCGGCGAAGGCTGCCACCGCCGGGAAGAAGGCGGTGCCGGCGAACAAGGGGGCGGCGCCGCCGGCCAAGGCCAAGGCCAAGGCGGTGCCGGCGAAGAAGGCCAAGGCGGCGTCGGGAGCCACGGCGAAGACGTCGACCCGGCCGACCGCCGGCCCCGCCGGGCCGGCGCCGGCCAAGCCGGCCAAGGCGCACAAGGCCAAGCTGGTGCGCGACAGCTTCACGATCCCGAAGGACGAATACGCGGTGCTCGCGGCGCTGAAGTCGCGCGCGCTGGGCCTCGGGCAGCACGTGCGCAAGTCCGAGCTGCTGCGCGCCGGCATCCAGGCGCTGGCCGGCCTGGACGACGGCGCGTTCCTGAAGGCGGTCGGCGCCGTGCCCACGCTCAAGACGGGCCGGCCCAAGAAGGGATGAGCGCCGGCCGCGCCGGCGACGTCGAACGGCGCATTGCGGCGCGCCGGCGGCGCCGGTGCGAGAAATCCCGCCCGACGGCGTGATTTCCTCCTTGCACGATGCTTATCGAAGGCTTACAGCCGAGCTGAATCCCGCCGAAACTACCGATAGCGCGCCAACCGGTGCTGCGTGTTCTCGGCTCCGGGGGATCTGGGCGTGACTTTCCTCACACCATCGTACGACCTGCGCGTGGTGGCAGCGTCGTTCTTCATCGCCAGCTTCGCGTCGTTCGTGGCGCTGGACCTGGCGTCGCGCCTGGCCACGCGCGATCGCCGCGTGGCGCGCCGGTGGTGGGCCGGCGGTGCGCTGGCGATGGGCACGGGCATCTGGAGCATGCACTTCGTCGGCATGCTGGCCTACAAGCTGGCCATTCCGCTGGGCTACACGGCCGCGATGACCTTCGTCTCGTGGCTGGCCGGCGTGACGGTCGCGGCGGTGGCACTCGGCGTGGCGTCGCGCCGCGACCTGCGCTGGCCGCACGTGGCCGGCGGTGCGCTCGCGATGGCCGTGGGCATCGGCGCCATGCACTACGCGGGAATGGCGGCGCTCGACATGGCGCCGGGCATCGTCTGGAACCGCACGCTGGTGCTCGCCTCGGTCGCCGTCGCGGTGGCGGCGTCCGCGGTCGCGCTCGTCGTCATGCACTGGTTCCGCCGCGCGGAGCGCAGGCGCGGGCTGCAGCTGGGCGCCGCGGTGGTGCTGGGCGCTGCGGTCTGCACCATCCACTGGACGGGCATGTTCGCGGCGAACTTCCCGCTCGGCGCGGTCTGCCTGAGCGCCAACGGCCTGCACGGCGACAGCCTGGGCATGCTGGTGTCGGTGTCGTCGATGCTGCTGCTGACGCTCACGCTGTACACCTCGGCCGTCGACGCGCGCATGGAGAGCCGCACGCTGCGCATGGCCGCATCGCTCAAGACGGCCAACGACGAGCTGCAGGCCGCCAACGAAGCGCTGCGCCAGCGTGCGCTGTCGGATCCGTTGACGGGCCTGCCCAATCGCGTGCTGTTCGAGGATCGCCTGGCGCAGGCCTGCAAGCGCCACGACCGCGCGGCCGCGGCGGCGCGCAAGTCCACCGGCGGGGGCGAGGTGCCGCGCTTTGCCGTGCTGTTCGTCGACCTCGACGGCTTCAAGCCGGTCAACGACGTGCTGGGCCACGCGGCCGGCGACCAGGTGCTGCAGGAGGCCGCGCGCCGCCTGCGCGTGACGGGCCGGGACAACGATACGGTGGCCCGTATCGGCGGCGACGAGTTCCTGCTGCTGGCCGAAGGCCTGGGCGGCGTCGCGGACGCCACGGCGCTGGCCGACCGCCTCGTCAAGCGGCTGGCACGCGCCTTCGACGCGGACGGCCGCCGCGTGCACGTGTCGGCGTCGATCGGCGTGGTGGTGTACCCCGAGCACGGCCAGCGCGAGCAGCTCGTCATCCGCGCCGACGCCGCCATGTACGCGGCCAAGCGTGCCGGCGGCAACACGCGCGCCGTGTTCGAGCCGCGCATGGACGAGGCCGGCGCCGAGCGCCTGAACCTGCACAGCGAACTGCGCGTGGCCATCGAGCGCCGGCAGCTCAAGCTCCACTACCAGCCCAAGATCGATTCGACCACCGGCCAGATCCGCGGCGTCGAGGCGCTGCTGCGCTGGAACCATCCGGAGCGCGGGAACGTGAGTCCCGTGGTGTTCATCCCGATCGCCGAGCGCTTCGGCCTGATCAACGAGATCGGCGACTGGGTGATCGACGAGGTCTGCCGCCAGCTGCACGAATGGGCCGACGACGGCATGCGAACGCGCGTCGCGATCAACCTGTCGGTGCACCAGCTGCGCCAGGACGACCTGGTCGACCGCATCGAGGCCGCGCTCAAGCGCCATGCGCTCGATCCGTCGCAACTGCTGTGCGAGGTGACGGAATCGGTGGCGATGGGCGACCCCGACACGCTGCAGCGCGTGTTCGACGGCCTCGCGCGCATCGGCGTGTTCATCTCGATCGACGACTTCGGCACCGGCTACTCGTGCCTGATCAACCTGCGCCAGCTGCCCGCCGCGCAGCTGAAGATCGACCGCAGCTTCATCAACGACATCGAGACCAGCAAGGACGCGCTGGCCATCGTCAGCGCCGTCGTGAACCTGGCGCACGCACTGGGCCTGAAGGTGGTGGCCGAAGGCGTGGAGACGGCCGGCCAGCGCGACATCCTGATCGCCATGAACTGCGACGAGATGCAGGGCTTCTACTTCGCCCGCCCGATGGCCGCCGAGTCGCTGCACGACTGGTTCCTGGGCAACAAGCCGGACGGCGCGGTGGACTTCTCGCCGTCGGCGATGCTCGAGTACATCCCGACGTAGGCCCCTGCGAACGCATGCCGCACGCCGGTCGGGCGAGCAGGTCCACTCGCAGCTGCAGGCTACTGCGCGGGGTCGTCCTGCGGCTTGGCCGGCGGCAGCTTCGGCGGCCGCGCCAGGTCGGCCAGGCCGGGCACCCGCTTGCCGTCGGCCGGCGTCGTGAGGCGAAAGTCCGCGGGCGGCGTGTAGCCCGAGCCCCAGCGGCGCGGCGGCGGCTCGACGGCCGTCGGGTCCACGCGGGTCTCTTGCGGCTCGGCATGCAGCTGGTACTTCGAGTTGCCCGGCGCGAGCGACTCGAACGCCGGCTCCGGTGCCGGCTTAGCTGCCGCCTGTGCGCGAGGCCGTGGCGCCGGGATGGCCGGCAGCGCCGGGCCTGCATCGGCGTGCCGGAGCGCCTCGAGGGCGCGTCGCGTGCGCTCGTCGGCATCGACGCGCGCGTGCACGCCCGGTCCGGGCGGCGTCCAGTGAGGCGGATCGCTGTTGCCGGTCAATGGGATGTCGAACTGGCCCTTGGGCGCACCGGCGTCCAGCGTCAAGACGGGCGGCGGGGGCGGCACCGACACGGGCAGCGGCTGGTACGCCGGCCGCGGCGGCGGCGCGCCGCGCGTCTCCCCGTCGCCGAGCGCCGAGAGGCCGCGGACCAGCGCGATGGCGACGACGAGCAGCCCCCACCCCATGCGGAAGCCGCCGCCTGGCTTGGGCGGCTCGCGGGCGGGCGGCGGCGGCGCGACCGGCGCGGCCGCCGGACCCTCATTCACGCGCACATCCGCAGGCAGCGCGTTCCAGGCGGCGATCCATTCCTGGACGATCTCCTGGCGCGTCATCGTGCGCATCCAGTTGGGATAGCGCTGCAGCAGCTGGCCCAGCAGGGGCGCCTGGAGGAGCTCGGCGCGGTCGGGCGGCCCCGCCACGCGCAGCCGCTGGATCAGCAGGCGCTGCTGGTCGAACTGCGGCGTGTCCTGGGCAAAGAACGCGAACCGTTCGCGGATCGCCGCGTCCATGAACGCGCCGAGCGAGCCGAACAGCGCGAGCCGGCGGCGGTCGGTGTCCCAGCCGAACGCGACCGCCGCGGGCCAGAACAGCATCTCGTGACCGGGGCGCCAGCCGCCGGCGAGCAGTCCGGCCACGCGCCATTCGAAGAACGTGCGCGCCTCCAGGTTGACGAGCCGTTCGTCCTGCAGCGCGGCCTCGAGCAGGGCGCCGGCCTGTTCCGGGCTCTCGACGCCGCGCTCGAAACGCGCATGGAACGCCGCGAACGCGGGTTCGCCCGCGGTCGACACCGGGTCGGGCTCCGGCTCGATCGCCGGGGCGGGCCGCAAGCTCGTGTCGAGGAGCGGGGACGGGGCGGGCGTTTCCGGGGCGTCGACGGACGGCGCGCAGGCGGCATCCGGCGTGGACGACGGCGCCTCGTCGGAGGCTGTTCGGGCTTGCCATGCGGCCCATCGCAGCGCCGCCTCCAGCGTCTCGCGCAGGGCCTGGAAGCCGGCGGGATCGGCCGCGGCGTCGATGAGCTTCAGGCGCCTGGCATAGGCCCGCCGGATGCTGCGTTCATCGGCGTCCGGGCCCAGTTCGAGCGCCAGCAGGAACGGCGGAACCGGCCCGTTCATCGCGTGTCGCCCTGGCGTGGCGCGTGGTCCGATCGGGCGGCGGCGGCGACCACCGTGCCTTGCTCCCTGTCGATCATCGTCGACCCTCCCGTCCTGCAATCCTGTGTGGCTTCGCTCGAATTCTCGCCGAAGCGCGCGCGGCGGGTCGGGGATTCCAGGCGACCGCGCACGCGCACGCCGCAGCCCGGAACGCTGGACGGTCCCGTTGCGCAACCGCGCCCTGTGTGGGGCAAAGCACGAAGCGCGGCGAAAGCGCATGTTCCAACGGGCGCCTCGTCTGTAACATCGGCAGTGCGCCGGCCGCAGGCAAGCCGGCGTCCCCGCTGCTTCCAGGGCCGCTCATCCGCACCGACATGCCTCCTCGCGCCCGCTTCCGGTCGTCCCCGCTGCGACGCAGCCTGCGCCATCGGCTCGCGGCGCTGGCGTTCGCGCTGGCGGCCGGTGCGCACGCGGCGGTGCCCGACGCGCCGCCGGCGCCCGATGCGTCCCTGCCGGCGGCCACCGCGCCGACGCCGCCGCCTGCCGCGCAGCACGGGCCGGACTGCTCGCGCCCGCTCACGCTGGGCCTGCACGAGCACGGGCTGCTGTACGCGAGCCAGACGGGCGAGGGCATCGACAAGGACATTGCCGACGAGATGTCGCGGCGCAGCGGCTGCCACCTGGCGCTGACGATGCTGCCGCGCTCGCGCATCTGGCAACTGGTCGAGTCGGGCGCGCTCGATTTCACGCTCTCGGGCATCGCCAATCCCCAGCGCGACCGGTTCGCCGCGTTCGCCTGGTACGTCTCCAACAAGTACTACCTGCTCGTCCGGCGCGACGCCGAGGTGCGCAGCGTGGCCGAGTTCCGCCGCAAGCGCGGCCTGCGCGTCGGCCTGATCCGGAGCTTTCGCTACGGCGAGCAGGCCAACGAGTTCGTCGACGCGCTGGAGTCCCAGGAGCGCATCACCTACGCCGGCAGCCTCGATCCGCTGTACACGATCCTGCTGGACGACGGCATCCAGGCGATGATCATCGAGCCGTTCGACTTCCCCGTGATCGCCGGTGCGCAGCTGAAGGCGCAGACCGCCATCCTCGACTTCGGCGATCCGCCGGTGCCGCACGGGCTCGTGATGTCGCGCAAGTCGCTGAGCGCCGCGCAGCAGCAGGCCTGGCGCGACATCATCCAGTCGATGCGCAACGACGGCACGATGCGCCGCATCTTCGAGAAGTACTTCCCCGCCGACCTGGCGCGCCAGATGACCCAGTTCTAGGCCGGGCGGTCGCCGACGTGAAACGCGCCCTGCCTCCCATGATCGCGCTGTTCGTCGGCGCGATCATGCTCGCCTTCACGGTCGGGTTGTGCGTGCACGAGCGCGACAACGAGCAGGCGCGGCTGCGCGCCGTGTTCGACGCCAACGCGCGCCAGGCCGCGGGCCGCATCGAGCAGCGCATCTCCAACTACGAGCAGATGCTGCGCGGCGTGCAGGGGCTGCTGTCGGCCGACGTGGGCATCGACCGCATCGGCTTCGAGGCCTACGTCGACACGGTGATGGCCGGCCCCGACGCCGCGGGCCTGCAGAGCGTGGCCTTCTCGATGCTGGTGGGCCCGCAGGAGCTGGCGGACTTCGTCGGCCACCAGCGCATGACGGGTCATTCCGAGTTCGCCGTGCGGCCCGAGGGCGTGCGCGACCTGTACGCCCCCATCGTGCTGGTGGCGCCCGACAGCGTGGCCAATCGCAAGGTGATCGGCTTCGATTCGTTGTCCAACACCACGCGCCGGACGGCGATGCTGCAGGCGCGCGATTCGGGCAACGCCGCGCTGACGGCGCTGGTGCAACTGCGCGTGGACTCGGGCGACGAGCTCAAGCCGGGCTGCCTGATCTACCTGCCCGTCTATCGCAAGGGCGCCTCGGTCAATTCGGTGGCGGAGCGGCGCGCCAACGCGATCGGCTGGGTGCGCGCGGCGTTCCGCGTGGGCGACCTGATGTCCACGCTGTACGGCGAGCAGAGCCCCGGCCTGGTGGTGCGCGTGCACGATGGCGCCGACACGAGCAGCGCCTCGCTGATGTACCGCTCCGACAGCCCCGGCGACGGCGGCACGGGCAGCGACGACGTGATCTCCCACGCCCGCTTCCAGGCGCAGGAGTACGTCACGCTGGCGGGCCACACGTGGACGGTGCAGCTGAACTCGCTGCCCGAGTTCGAGCGCGTGCACGAGCGCAACGCGTCGACCGTGATCCTGGTGGCCGGCGCGCTGCTGAGCCTGCTGCTGGGCGTGATCACGCACCAGCTCGTCACCGGCCGCACGCGCGCGTACGCGGCGGCGCATCGCATGACGCGCGAGCTGCGCGCGAGCGAGGAGCGCTATCGCCGCATCGTCGAGACGGCCAGCGAGGGCATCTGGCTGCTCGACGAGGCCGACCGCATCGCGTTCGTCAACCCGCGCATCGCGCAGTGGCTGGGCTACGGCGAGGACGCCATGCGCGGGCGGCCGCTGGACGACTTCATGGACGCCGACGAGGCCCGGCGCTGCCGCGCCGCGCTCGCCGCGCACGCGGCCGACGACAGCGGTCCGCTGGAGCTGCGACTGCGGCGCGCCGACGGCTCGCCGATGTGGGTGTCGCTGTCGACGCGCCCCATCCGTGACGACGTCGGCAAGCCCACCGGGGCGCTGGGCATGCTCACCGACATCAACGAGCGCCGCCAGGCCGAGGAGCGCCGCGCCGCGCTCGAGCGGCAGCTGCGCGACGCGCAGAAGATGGAGGCCATCGGCACGCTGGCGGGCGGCATCGCGCATGACTTCAACAACATCCTGGCCGCCATCATCGGCAACGTCGCGGCGGCGCGCCAGGACGCGGCGGTCGGCCTGTCGTGCGACCCGAGCCTGCTGCAGATCGAGCGTGCCGCGGTGCGCGCGCGCAGCCTCGTTCAGCAGATCCTCACCTTCAGCCGCATGCAGGTGCAGGAGCTGCACACCCAGGCCCTGCAGCCGGTGATCGACGAGACGCTGGACATGCTGCGCGCGCAGGTGCCGGCGCAGGTCGAGCTGCACGTGGAGATGCCGCCGGAGCCGGTGCACGTGCGCGCCGACGCCACGCAGATCCAGCAGATCGTGATGAACCTGTGCACGAACGCCTGGCACGCGCTGCCGGCCGGCCGCGGCCGCATCGAGGTGGGCCTGGCGGCCGAGGACCGGATCGCGCCTGCGCAGGCCGATGCGGCCACCAGCTGGCCCGAGACGCTGCGGCGCGGCCGGCGTGCGCACCTGTGGATCGCGGACGACGGCTGCGGCATGGACGACGCGACGAAGGCGCGCGTGTTCGAACCGTTCTTCACCACCAAGCAGGTGGGCCGCGGCACGGGCCTGGGCCTGGCGGTGGTGCACGGCATCGTCAGCGTGCACGGCGGGGCCATCCACGTCGACAGCGCGCCCGGCGCGGGCAGCCGCTTCGACCTCTGGTTCCCGCTGGAAGACGCGCCGGAGCAGGCGGTCGACTCGCAGTTCGGCGTGCTGGTGGCGCCGCCGGGCACGGGGCAGCACGTGCTGTGCGTCGACGACGATCCGGCGATGGTCCTGATGGTCGACGGCCTGCTGCGCCGCAACGGGTACAAGGTGACGGCCTACGAGGACCCGGCCGCGGCGCTCGCGCGCGTGAAGGCCGATCCGGGCGCGTTCGACATCCTCGTGACCGACTACAACATGCCCGAGATGAACGGCATGGAGCTCGCGACCGAGGTGCTGCGCGCGGCGCCGCAGCTGCCGATCATCATCACGTCGGGCTTCATCTCCGACGACATGCGCCAGCGGGCGACGGACCTCCATGTCGGCGCGCTGCTGCAGAAGGAATACACACTCGAGCGGCTGGCGGGGCTGGTGCATGCGGTGCTGGAGCAGCATCGCGGCGGCGACTGACCGGCGCACCGGGGCGGAGCCAGACCCCTGCGGATGCGCCCGAGCGTGCATGCAGACCTTGGCGACAATCGCGCGCACACTGCACTTCGCAACTCCGAGACGACACGCCATGACCGAACCCGTCGCCGCCCCTTGTGGCTCCTGGCTCTCGCCCATCACCGCCGCCCGCGTCGCCGCGGGCGTCCGCCCCGTGTCCACGCCGCGCATCGTCGACGGCCGCGTGCTGTGGCTGCAGGGATTGCCCGAGGAGGGCGGCCGGCTGGCCATCGCCACCACCGGCGCCGGCGGCGGGCGCCGCATCCTCACGGCGGCGCCGTTCAATGCGCGGTCGCGCGTGCACGAGTACGGCGGCGGCGCCTACGCGGCCGCCGGCGACACGATCTGGTTCTCCAACCACGCCGACAACCTCGTCCTGTCGATCACCGGTGACGCCGAACCGGTCGCGTTGACATCCGACAGCCGCCAGCGCCACGCCGACTTCGAGCTGGACGCGCGCCACCGGCGCCTGATCGCGGTGCGCGAGGACCACGGCGTGCCGGGCGAGCCGCGCAACACGCTGGTGGCGCTGGCGCTCGATGGCAGTGGGGCCACGACGCTGGCGGAGGGGGCGGACTTCTACGCATCCGCACGCGTCTCGCCCGAGGGCCGGCGCGTCGCCTGGCTCAGCTGGAACCACCCGCAGATGCCGTGGCAGGGCACCGAGCTGTGGCTCGCGGCGTTCGCCGACGACGGCTCGCTGATCCACGCGAGCCGGCGCGCCGGCGGCCCGGCGGAGTCGCTGTGCCAGCCCGTGTGGGCGCCGGACGGCAAGCTCTACGTCGTCTCCGACCGCAGCGGATGGTGGAACCTCTACCGGCTGGAAGTGGACGGCCTCGTGCCGGTGTGCCCGATGCCCGCCGAGTTCGGCATGCCCCAATGGGTATTCGGCCAGTCGTCCTACGGCTTCGCGGGGCCCGACGAGATCATCGCCACCTGCCGGGAGAACGCGATCAGCCGGCTGCTGCGCATCGATACGCGCAGCGGTATCGCCACGACCATCCCGACCCCGTTCGAGGACATCGTCGAGCTGCGGGTGGCCGGCGGCGTGGCCGTGGTGGAGGCAGGGACGCCGACGATGCCCACGTGCATCGCGCAAGTCTCGCTGGCCGACGGCGCGGTGACGGTGCTGGCCCGCAGCGCGGAGGAACTGCCGGACGGCGCCGACCTGTCGGTGCCGCGCGCGGTCAGCTACCCGAGCGCCAGCGGCCGCACCGCGCATGCGTTCCACTACCCTCCGCGCAATGCCGGCTTTCGCGTGCCCGACGACGAGCGGCCTCCGCTGATCGTCATCGGCCACGGCGGCCCGACCGGCATGGCCAGCAACACGCTCAAGCTCGCGACGCAATTCTGGACGAGCCGCGGCTTCGCGGTGCTGGACGTCAACTACGGCGGCAGCACCGGCTTCGGCCGCAAGTACCGCGAGCTGCTCAGCGGGCAGTGGGGCGTGGTCGACGTCGAGGATTGCGTGGCCGGCGCCCGGTGGCTCGTCGCGCAGGGCCTGGCCGACGCCGACCGCCTGGCCATCCGCGGCGGCAGCGCGGGCGGCTACACGACGCTGGCGGCACTCGCCTTCCACGACGTGTTCAAGGCGGGCGCCAGCTACTACGGCGTCGGCGACCTGCGCGCACTGGATGCCGAGACGCACAAGTTCGAGTCCCGCTACAACAACGACCTGCTGGCGCCGTTCCCCGAGCGCGAGCGGCTGTACGACGAACGCTCGCCGATCAACGCGGCCGACCGGCTGTCGTGCCCGGTGATCTTCTTCCAGGGCCTGGACGACAAGGTGGTGCTGCCGGCGCAGGCCGAGCGCATGGTCGCGGCGATGCGGGCCCGGCACATCCCGGTGGCGTACCTGGCATTCGAAGGGGAGGGCCACGGGTTCCGTCGCAAGGAGACGGTGCAGCGGACGCTGGAGGCGGAGTTGTCGTTCTACGGGCAGGTGTTCGGATTCGAGCCGGCGGACGAGATCGAGCGGGTGACGCTCTCCTGAAGTCGCTCGTGGCGCTCGAGCCACCGGGGGCGAAGCGCGGTGCGGAGAGGCCGGCGCTCGGAGTCCGCGTGTCGCGGGGCGGTTCCTGTCTCGCTCACGCGTCCGCGGTCGGCTGCGGCCTGCGGCCTTCGCGCGACTTCGCCGCGGTGCTCGGCGCCCGGGGCTTCGTCGGAAGGTCGCGGCGTAGCAGGCCTGTACTGATGGCCCACCGCACAGCGCCGCTCAGCCTCCTCGGCCCCGCTGCGCGGGGCGACCCTGGCCACCTGCGCGCCTCGCCGCTTCCCAGATCGCCAGACAGGAACCCCCACCCACCCCGCTCAGTGACTCCTCGCTTGGTTGAGGTAGAGACAGAAGAATGCGCACGCGAAGGCGAGCGGGACCGCCGGTCACGGCGTGCGGGCCGGTCGCGCCGCGAGACACCTCGGCGCGCACAGGGCCCGCCTGGAAAGCACGCGCAATGGCCACTCGCACGCACACTGCGCCATCCAGTGAAGCGCCCGCCGGCCGCAGGCAATCGCAAGATCACTTGCACGCAAGTGCTCTGGTGTATTACATTACTAATACACAAACACAGCGAAGCGCCGCCTCGTGCCCGATCCGTCCCTCTTCTCCGTCGTCGCCGGCTCCGCCGAGCCGATCTACCGGCAGCTCGTGGCGCAGGTGCGCCGCTGCGTGGCCGGCGGCCAGCTGAAGGCAGGGGACGAGCTGCCGTCGGTGCGCGACCTGGCGCAGTCACTGGCCGTCAATCCGATGACGGTGTCCAAGGCCTTCGGCCTGCTCGAGGCCGAGGGACTGGTGACGCGGCGGCGCGGCCTCGCGATGGTGATCGCCGAGCAGCACCGGCGCGCGCAGCCCGCCGCCGACCGCGTCGACCTGCTGCGGCCCACGCTGGAACGGGCCGCGCAGGAGGTGCGCGAGCTGCAGCTGCCGGCTGCTCACGCGCTGGCTCTCTTCAAGACGATCCTGAACGAACGAGAAGGTGACCTGTCATGAGCGCTCCCCGCAACGAGGCCGCACCGCCCTGCCTGTCCCTGCAGGGCCTGTCCGTGTCCTTCGGCACCCAGCGCGTGCTGGACGGCCTCGACTGGCAACTGCCGTCGGGCCAGGTCGTCGGCCTGCTGGGTCGCAACGGCGCCGGCAAGACCACGCTGATCGAGGCGTTGCTGGGGCTGCGCGAGACCGATGCCGGCCAGGCGCTGCTGTTCGGCCATGCATCGCAGGCGCTGCCCGACGCCGTGCGCGCGGGCATCGGCTACGTGCCGCAGCACTCGGACCTGTTCGGTTGGTTCACCGCGGACCAGTTGCTGGCCTACTTCCGCAGCTTCTATCCGCGCTGGAACCAGAACCGTGTCGACGCGCTGATGTCGCGCTGGGACATCGCGCGCGACAAGCCGATCCGCCAGCTCTCCGGCGGGCAGCAGCAGCGGCTGTCCATCGTGCGCGCGCTGGCCCACGAGCCCGAGCTGCTGGTGCTCGACGAGCCCGTCGCCAGCCTCGACCCGGCCGCGCGCCGCGACTTTCTCGGCGAGTTGGTCGACCAGATGGCCGACCGCGGCACGACGATCGTGTTCTCCACGCACATCCTGTCCGACCTCGAGCGCGTGGCAGTGGACGTCGCCTTCCTCACGGGAGGCCGTATCGCGCTGCACGCGCCGCTCGACGAGCTGCTGGAATCGAGCGTGCGGCTCGGCGGCGTGCCAGCCGACATCGAGCGGTTCGTGCGCGAGCATCGCCTGCAGGCGCTCTCGCGTGACGCGCGCGGGCCCGTGATCGCGCGCGGCCGCGCCGCCGCCGCGATCCCTCCAGCCACGCCCACGGTGAGTGTCGATCCGGCCACGCTCGAGGACTTGTTCCTCGCGCTGACGGCGTGAGGGGGACGGCCATGCATCGCGCCGATTCGTCCTCGCTCGCGCATATCCTGGCGTCGCCCTGGCAGCAGCGCCGCAACGCCGGCGGCGGGCTGCGTGGCGCGGTCATCGTCGTCGCGCTCTGCTTCGCTGCACCCGTCGGCCTGGCCGTCTGGAGCCTGTTCTGCGATCCGGCCAGCCTCGATCGCGTGCGCCAGGGCATCGTGGCCAGCAGCCTGGTCGGGGCCGGCGCGCTGGTGGTCGCGGGCTGGGCGGTGCTGGTGGGCAACGTGTTGCAGCAGAACCATCCGACGATGGCGCGGCTGGTGCCGGGCCATGTCGCGCGGCTGCGCGCTGCGCTGCTGGCGGCGTGGGCCGTCGTGGTGCTGGCCGCCGCTGCGGGGCCCGGCTATGCGTTCGACGCGCCGCTGGTGTGGGCGTGCGAGACGGCCCTGGCGCTCGCGGTGTTGACGGCGGCATTGCGCTGGCCGGTGCTGTGGGCGATCAGGCTCGTCGGGCCGTTCCTGGCGCCCCGGCTGCTCGCGACGCACGACGCCGACCGGTTCTACGACGCGTTGCACTCGACCTGGTTGCGCGAGGACTGGCTCGTCACGGCCGTCGTCCTCACCGCGGGCGCGCTGGTGATGGTGGCCGTGCTGCGCAGCGGCGGCAGCGGCCACCGGGCCGGCTATGTGACGGCCCGGGCCCTCGCGCGCGGCTTCGGCTTGTGCAACACCGACTCCGCCGCCGCGGCGGCCGACCTGCCGATGCCGCCTCGCCTGCGCGCCATCGCGCGGCGGCCTTACGCCTGGTGGACGGATCGCCTGCTCGCGCGCCGCGACAGCCCCGTCATGGCCCGCCTGCTGGTCGGTCTCGGCCCGGCCACGCACTGGACGACGCGCATCCGCGACGGTGTCCTGTTCGTGCTGGTCGGCGGCGGCGTGTGCGCCATCGTGGCCATGTTGGCGGGCCGCGAATTCGGGGCTCTGGTCGCGCCGTGGCTGTCGTTCAGCCTGTTGACGGGCGCCTGCACGCCGGCGCTGCAGGCCGTGGCTCGGCTGCACCAGACGCGGCGCGAGCAGGCGCTGCTGGTGCTGTTGCCGGGCGTGCCGCGCGGCGCGCGACTCAATCGCTGGCTGGCGTGGCGCATGAGCCTCGTCTTCGTCGTGGCGGCGCTGTTCGGCTTCGCGCTGGCAGCCGTGCTGAACGCGTTCGCGGAGGCGATCCAGCCGGGGGTGGTGGATCGGTCGACCGGCGGCATGGCGCTGGCGCTGTTCCCCGCCCTGCTGCCGCAGGTGGCCTGGCAATGGCGGCAGTGGGCGCGCCTGCGCGGCGTGACGGGCCTGGAGATGTCGATGCCCGGCATCGCGCCGGTGCTGCTGGGCCTCGTGGCGCTGGTGTTGCACCTGGTGGCGGGCTTCGGCTACCTGACGGTCGGCGTCGCCTTCGGGGCCGCCGCGCTGCTGTACTGCGCGTGGCGCTGGCACCGCATGGCCGGCGAGCCGACCGCGCTGCCCGTGGGCCGCCTCGCCTGACGGCCGTCGTCCAGGGGGCGCTCAGGCCGCCGGAACCGGCGCGCCGCGCGGCAGCCGCAGGCGTTCCGGCGCCAGGTACTGCTGCCGGTAGACCTCGAAGGGCATCGTGTCTGCGGCCTCGATGCGGGCCTGCTCGGCCAGCGACTCGGTGGCGAGTTCGGCCATGTGGGCGGCGACGTCGGCCGGCAGCTCGCGCTCGAGCATGTCGGCGCGCGTGCGCAGCGAGTGCGCGCGCACGAACGCGTCGTGCGAGCCGCCGAATTGCGACTGCATCTGGGCCAGCACGCGGGCGGACGGCAGGGTCTCGGGCGCCAGCACCGCGGCGCGGGCGGCCGCCAGGGCCTGCACGTGGGCGTCGGTACCTTCGTTGGCGTCGAGCCAGGCCGCGATCGGCGCGCACTCGGTGAGGATCTCGCGCAGCCAGTCGGTCATCAACACCTCGACGCCGCCGCGCTCCAGCTTCAGGCCGGGCTCGCGGCCGCGCGACGCCACGCGCTGCTGGTTGCGTCCGAGCTCGGCGATCTCGTTGGGCGAATCGAGCGGGCTGTCGTCCAGCAGGCAGTGCAGCAGGAAGATGTCGATCATGCGCATCGTCGCGGGCGCGATGCCGGCCGGCACGAACGGGTCGAGGTCCATGCAGCGCACCTCGATGTACTCGACGCCGCGCTCGCGCAGCGCGTGCAGCGGACGCTCGCCCGGGAAGATCACGCGCTTGGGCCGGATGGTGCTGTAGAACTCGTTCTCGATCTGCAGCAGGCTGTCGTTGAGCTGCAGGTACGAGCCGTCCTCGGCCTGGATGCCCAGCTTCTGGTACGCGGGGTAGGGCCGCACCAGCGCGTCCGACAGCGACGCGGCGTAGCTGTCCAGGCTGTTGTAGCTGACGCACAGCGAGTTCTGCGCGTCGCTCTGGTAGCCGAGACGGCCCATGCGCAGCGACGTGGCGTGCGGCATGTACAGCGTGTCGATGCCCATGGGCTGCAGGTCGGGCGCCGCGTCGGCGAAGCCGCGCGGGATCGCGGGCGACGCGCCGAACAGGTACAGCAGCAGGAACGAGCGGCGGCGGAAGTTGCGGATGAGGCCGAAGTACTCGGCGGTCGTCACGTCGGGCAGCGACCAGTTGTAGTGGATGCCCGAGATCGTCTGCATGCGGCGGCCGTAGCGGTGGCCCAGGCCCGCCCGGTAGACCGTCTTGGACAGGCCCACGTTGGACGTGCCGTACTGGCCCAGCGGGATCCGGTCCTCGTCGGGCGGCAGCGTGCAGGGCATGCTGCCCACCCACATCATCTCGTCGCCGAGGGCGCGGTAGACGGCCTGGTGCACCTGCGTCAGCTCGGCCTCGACCGATTCGGCGCTGCGGTGCACGCCCGTGATCAGCTCCAGCTGCGATTCGCTGAAGTCGGTGGTGATGTGCGGGTGCGTGAGGGCAGAGCCGAGCGCGCGCGGGTGCGGCGTGACGGCGAGCGCCCCGGCCTGCGTCACGCGCAGGCTTTCCTTCTCCACGCCGCGCCCGATGCCGTGCAGGCGAGCCGCGCTCAGTGCCTTCAGGCGTTCTTGTAGACCGCGCATGCGGTTTCTCCTGGTGCTTGTCTGGCGCGAAAGGTACTGGAATTTCGTGACTCTTGCAGCCGTGGGCCGATGACGTCCTTTCTGCCGTTGTGCTAGGTCTGCCCCCGGCGCGGCCGCGCGTCAGTGCAAACCCGCGGACCCGGCCCGGAACGAGCGTCCATGGGTGGCGTTGTCCAGCAGGTCCTGCAGGCCTGCTCCAGCTGGCCGCCGTCGGCCATCCGCGGGAGCATCGGCGGCTGCATCTCGACGCCGCGTGCGCCTGCGTCCGGCTGAGGCGTTGCGGGCCCGAGGAACCGGCGACCCCGGTTCCATGGGCGGGTTCCGACCTTCAGCCCGCCACCAGCAGCCCCTGCCGCTCGATGAACGCGATCACCTCGTCCAGGCCGGCCTTCGTCTTGAGGTTGGTCATCACGTGCGGCCGGGTCGGGCGCATGCGGCGCGTGTCGGCCTCCATCACGTCGAGGTTCGCGCCCACGTGCGGCGCGAGGTCGGTCTTGTTGATGACGAACAGGTCGCTCTTGGTGATGCCGGGGCCGCCCTTGCGCGGGATCTTCTCGCCGGCGGCCACGTCGATCACGTAGATCGTGAGGTCGCTCAGCTCCGGGCTGAAGGTGGCGGCCAGGTTGTCGCCGCCGGACTCGATGAAGACGATGTCGGCCTCCGGGAACTTCTCGAGCATGCGGTCGATGGCCTCGAGATTGACCGACGCGTCCTCGCGGATGGCGGTGTGCGGGCAGCCGCCCGTCTCCACGCCCATGATGCGCTCGGGCGCCAGCGCGCCGGCCACGGTCAGCAGGCGCTGGTCTTCCTTGGTGTAGATGTCGTTGGTGACGACCACCAGGTCCCACTTGTCGCGCATCGCCTTGCACAGCATCTCGACCAGCGTCGTCTTGCCCGAGCCCACCGGGCCGCCGACGCCCACGCGCAGCGGCGGCAGGCGCTTGCTGCGGTTGGCGATGTGGTGCAGCGGCGTGGGGCGCGCCGGGGGCGTGGAGGCGAAGGCTGTCATGGCGGGTCTCGTGGCGGCAGGGGTCAGGAGCGGAACAGGCGCGAGTACTGCGTCTCGTGGCGCGCGCTGGCGATGCCCAGCATCGGCGAGAACGACTGCATGTCGTCGTCGCCCATCGCGAGGGCCTGTTCGACGAGCGGCGGCATGCGCGCGACGAGCGCCTGCAGGATGCGCTGGCCGGCCAACTGGCCCAGGGGCACCGCCTTCAGCGCCGCCTGCACCATGTTCTCCGCCCAGCCGAACAGCGACGCATGCAAGGCCTGTGCCGCCGTGGCGTTCGCGCGCGCCGTCGCCAGCGCGAAGGCGACGGGCCAGGTGGGCGAGGGCGCCAGCGCGGCGAGGTGCGCCAGGCGCGCGGCGTCGCCGTCGCCCTGGTTGCGCAGCCACTCCACCAGCGAGCGGCCCATCTGCTCGGACTGCAGGCGCAGCTCGCGCGTCTCGCGGGTGCGGCCGGCGAAGTCGTTGAGCCAGGTCACGCGCGCCAGGTCGTGGCGCTGCCAGGCCAGGTGCGCCTGCGCCAGCACCGGCAGGTCGGCACGCGCCGGCGCCAGCGTCATCTGGCTGGCGAGCCAGTCGGCCGCGCTGGCCTCGCCGCTGACGCGGCCGTCATCGACGGCGGCCTCGAGCCCTTCCGAATAGCTGAAGCCGCCGACCGGCAGCGCCGGGGAAGCGAGCCACATCAGCTGCAGCAGCACGGCGTCGCCGGCGACGGGCGCGTCCGCCATCAGTGCTCGTGATTCTTGTGACCGTGGCCGTGTGCATGGTCGTGGCCATGCGCGTGGCCGTGGTCATGGTCGCAGTCCGGGCCATGGACGTGCGGCGCGGCCTGGCCGACCACCGGGATGCCGACCGACTTGCCCTTCGCCTGGGGCTCGGCAGGTGCATGGCCGTGATCGTGCGAATGTCCGTGGCCATGATCGTGTGCGTGGCCGGGCTCGCGGTGCGCGTGATCGTGATCGTGATGCGCATGGTCGTGCGCGTCGTGCCCGTGCGCGTCCCCGTGCGCGTGCGCGTGACCCGCGTGCGCGCCCGGCTCGTACGCGCCGCCCTCGGGCTCGAACGCGCTGCTCGCCTCGGTGACGATCAGGTGCTGCGCCCGGAGCATGTCGGCCAGCACGTGGTCGGGCTCCAGCAGCAGGCGATCGGGCTGCAGCTCCAGCGGCACGTGGCGGTTGCCCAGGTGGTAGGCCGCGCGCAGCAGGTCGAACGGCGTGCCGTGGTCGGGGCAGTGCGTGACCACCAGCACCGGTTGCGGCGCCGACTTCACGCGAACCAGCGATCCGTCCTCGGCCACCAGCACGTCGCCGCCGCGCAGCACGCTGCCACGCGGCAGGAACACGTTGAGCGTGCGGCCCAGGGAATCGGTGGCCAGGAGGCGGCTCTTCTGGCGCACGTCCCAGTCCAGCTCCACTTCGCCGGCGCGGCGCAGCAGCACCTGGCTGAGGCCCTTGCCGCCGGCGATGCGCTTGCCGACCTGGAGGGGGGGCTGTTTGTCGGTCATGTTTGAAATCCTCGGGCTAGAACGAAATCGGGCCGCTCGAATGGCGGCCCGTCGAGGCAGGTGGATCCTGCGACTGCGCGCAGGATGACTGACTGGTCCGATGGCCTACTGTTCCAATAGCCCACTGTTCCAATGGCCCACTGGTCCGATGCCCCACTGATCCGATGGGCCCACTGGTCCGATGGCCCACTGATCCGATGGCTTACTGATCTGATGGGCTACTGATTCGATGGGCTACTGATCCGATGGCCCACTGATCCGATGGCCCACCGAGCCGTCATCCTGCGCGAAGTCGCAGGATCCACGCCTGCCTGGCCGCGGCGCACCGCGGCCATGACCTTACATCACCACACCTGGCAGCGCTTGACCGGGGCCATCGGCTGCCCCGGCTTGCACGAGAACGCCTGTTCGAATTCCTTGAAGTTCGCGACGAGGCCGTTGACGCGGTATTTGTTCGGCGAGTGCGGGTTGGTCGCGGCGTTCAGGCGCAGCTGCTCGGGGCGGTCGTTGGAGCAGGCCCATTGCGCCATGCCGATGAAGAAGCGCTGGTCGGGCGAGAAGCCGTCGACCGCCTGCGGCGCCGGGTGCGCGGCCATCTCCATCTTCCAGGCGGCGATGGCCAGCACCAGGCCGCCGAAGTCGGCCAGGTCCTCGCCGAGGGTCAGCTTGGAGTTGATGTGGATGTCGTCGACCACGATGTACTTGCCGTACTGGTCGGTCAGGCAGGTCGTGCGCTTCTCGAACTCGGCGGCGTCCTTCCTGGTCCACCAGTTCTTCAGGTTGCCCTTGGCATCGAACTGGCGGCCCTCGTCGTCGAAGCCGTGCGTCAGCTCGTGGCCGATGGTGCCGCCGGTGTTGCCGTAGTTCGGCGCGTCGTCCAGCCTGGCGTCGAACAGCGGCGGCTGCAGCACGCCGGCCGGGAAGTTGATGTCGTTCATCTGCGCGTCGTAGTACGCGTTGACGGTCGGCGGCGTCATGCCCCACTCGCTGTGGTCCACCGGCTTGCCGATCTTGGCGAGCTGGCGGCGCGCCTCGAACGCGTCGCCGCGCTGCACGTTGCCCAGCAGGTCGTCGCGCTTGATCTCGAGCGCCGAGTAGTCGCGCCAGTTGTCGGGGTAGCCGATCTTGTTGACCATGCCGTGCAGCTTCTCCAGCGCCTTGGCCTTGGTCTGCGGGCCCATCCAGTCGAGGTTCCTGATCTCGTTTTCCATCGCGGCCTGGATCTGCTGCGTCATGTGCAGCGTCTTGGCCTTGAGCTCGGGGCCGAAGTTCTCCTTGACGAACTCCTGGCCGAGCGCCTCGCCGATCTGGTTGTCCACCAGCACCACGCAGCGCTGCCACGTCGGCGCCAGCTCGGTCACGCCGCGCAGCGTGCGGCGGTAGAAGTTGAAGTTCTCCTCCAGGAACGGCCGGGACAGGAACGGTGCGGACACGTGCGCCACGTGCCAGCGCAGGTAGGTCTTGATGTCGTCGAGCTTGCGCATGCGCAGCTGGAAGTCGAGCGTCTGGAAGAACCGGGGCTGGCTGACGTTGAAGCGGTCGTTGCCGGCCACGCCCATGCCCGCCAGGAAGGACTTCCAGTCGAACGCCGGCGTCAGCGCCTGCAGCTTGCGCAGGTCGGCCGGGTGGAACTGCTTGCGTGGATCGCGCAGTTCCACGGCCGTCATCGAGCCCTTGGCGAGCGCCGTCTCCATCGACATGACGACGTCGGCGTGCGCCTTCGCGTCGGCCTCGCTGTCGCCCATCAGCTGGAACATGCGGGCGACGTGCGCGACGTACTTCTCGCGCAGTTCCCTGGACTTGGCGTCCGTCTTGAAGTAGTAGTCGCGCTCGGGCAGCCCCAGGCCGCCCTGGTTGGCGAAGGCGATCACGCGCGACGAATCGGCGTAGTCCTGCGCCGACCCGAAGCCGAAGAACAGGCCGTCGTCGCCGGAATTGAGCTGCAGGCGAGCCAGCAGGGCCGGCAGGTCCTTCCTGGACTTCATGCCGTCGATGAGATCGAGCTCGGGCTTCATCGGGCGCGCGCCGAGGCGCTGCGTGAGCGCCTCGTTCGTGCAGGCGGCGAACGCGTCGCCGATCTTCTGTTGCGACACGGTGCGGCCGGTCGTCTGCGTGGCCAGCTTGTCGAGGATGCCCCACAGCACGCGGCGGTTGTCCTGCTCCATCTTGGAATAGACGTCCCAGCGCGACTGGTCGGCCGGGATCGGGTTGTTCTTCTGCCAGCCGCCGCAGGCGTACTGGAAGAAGTCGACGCACGGGTCGGCCGTCCGGTCCATCGAGCCCACGTCCAGCACCGGCGTGTAGGGCAGCCGGGTCAGCGGGGTGGCGGCGGCGGGTGCGGGCGCTGCCGTCACCGCGGCGGCGGCCGACGATGCGGGCGCGTCGCCCACCTTGGGCGGCGCGGCGTCCTGGGCGAAGGCCGAGGCGGCCAGCAGGCCGGCAGCCGCGAGCGCGGCGAACAACTTCTTGTGGATGGGTTGCATGGTGGGTGGTGGCAGGGTTTGTCTCGTGGACGCGTGCGCGCGGAAGGTCACTCGACCTTCACGCCCTTCCAGAACGCGACACGGCCCTTGATGTTGGCCGCGGCGTCGGTGGGTTCGGGGTAGTACCACACCGCTTCGGGATTCATCTCGCCGTTGACGAACAGCGTGTAGTAGTACGCCTGGCCCTTCCAGGGGCAGCTCGTGCGGTGGTTGCTGAAGGTGATGTAGTCCCGGTTCAGGCTGGACTCGGGAAAGTAGTGGTTGCCTTCGACCGTGACGATGTCGTCGCTCTCGGCCAGGACGGCGCCGTTCCAGGTGGCTTTCATGCGAATTCTCCCGTGTGCCGCGGCGCGGTCGCGCGCGTGCAGGAGGCGTAGTTTCGCAGGTCGGGGAGGGGACGATGCCTCGGGGCTTCCCGCGCCGGGCATGTTGTATAGGGGAGGAAACTCCGCCTTGACGTCCGCGAGGGACGCCGTGTCGCCGTTGGAGCGCTCCGTCTTGGCGGAGCCGGCGGGTCGACCGGGCAATGCCGGCCGGGATCTCAGGCGGGTCGATCAGGCCGCGCCTTGGGTCGCCGTGCGCGAACTACTTCGGCAGCGGCAGGTTCGTCCTGAGTTGGCCCTGGCGGTTCACCTCGATGCACGGGGCATGGGGCAGTGGCTGCCATTCGGGCTTGGCCGGCGGCGTGCGCGTGATGCGTTCGCCCAGCGGTCGCCAAGGTTCAGGTTCCGTTTCGCCTGCGACTTTCATGATGTTGCCCTCCTAGGCTTTCATCTGTCATCAGGTACTAGCAATCGGCGCGCCAGGAAACGCCTCTCGGTGCGAACGTGGAGGCCCTCTCGGCGACACCGTTGCGGTGCCTGTTCTCTACAACGTAGCAGCGTGCGCGGCGGTGCACATCGGGGATTGCATTTACACGTGCGTAAAGTCGATTCGTCTCCGCGCTCGCCATTCATCGCTGCGCGGCAGACCGGCGCCTGGCCGGCGTGGAGACTGCCGTGCATCGACATCTCTACTGGAGTCCTGCATGACCTCGACGGCCATCCCCAAAACGTTGAACATCCCCAGCCGCCGCGGACGGTGCGTCCGTGAGCGCGCGCACGTCCGCGCGCCATCGGCGCGCTGGTGATGAGCGGATTCGCCGCGGCGTGGGCGGCGTACGGCCTCGCACGCGCGAGCGCCGCCGCGTGGACGTGGATCGCGCTCGCTGCCCCGGCATTCGGCGTGCACACCCTGGTCGTGTTGCGGACCCGCGCCCCGTCGTCGACGCGCCGCTGCGCGACCACGCGGTCGCGCAACGCCGCCGTGGCAGCGGCATCCTCACCGGGGCGCGGCTGGCGCAGTGCCAGCCGGCTGGGGCGATGGCCATGGTCGGGCTGCATTTCCTGCCGCTGGCATCCGGCTTCCGCCAACCGCCGCCGCACGTCCCTGCGCTTGCGCAGCAAGGCGAGCGAAAGACGAATGCTGCACGGGCGTGTGACCAGCAGAGGCGAAACGCACCCAAACCAATCGACTATCTGTCTACTTTGGTGCCGTGTGTTGCCGGTTTGGTGCATGCACGGCCACCGACGTCAACTCTTGTGCACTCGCACGAACTTGGCGTGGTCGTTTGCCCACCCGGCTGGTGCATGCTGGCTCGTGGGGATGGAAGGAGTGCATCACGGTTGGTTGATGGTGACCAACGCGCTGGCCTTCCACTCGACTCGCCGTCGTGGACGCTGCGGCATTGCTGCGTCGGGATCCGCTCGAAACGGCAAGGCGGCTGGCGCCGTCGCCATGGATCACGGTATCGATGCCGCAATCGTCGTCGAATCCGGCGACGGCCGCTTCCGTCCGGACCGCTTCGCGACGGGTCGCGCCTGCGAATCTCGTGACCATGGCACGCACGCCACTTGAATCGTGCGCGAGTCCTCGATCATCGTTTGGTCAGAGTCCGGTCATGAATCGGTGCGAAGTAAAAGTGGAGTTCGCACATTGGTTCTTTTCGCACGCATCGTGAAGTTAGACGTTTGTCAGCGTGGGTAACCGCCGTTTGGCTGCGAAGCGGTGACGGTGCGCGACAGCGGTCGCCTCTTTGCATATGCGGACGCGCTGCGACCCACCGCGCCGCCAGTCGCAACGACCGACGGTGCGAGCTTCACATCCCGTTTCCTATTGAGCTGGAAAACGAATCGCGTCAATTGAGAATCCGACCGTCCTGAAGTCGGCATCGACATCTTCCACAACGACAGGGACATGCGGATTTCGTTGGATCGGTCGTCACAGGCGCGGGACTCGACTCGTCGATCCCTGCGTCGCGCCAACCGGCCGCCCACCTCAACTTCAAGGGACTGCCCGCGTGCGAACGCTCCTACTTTCACTGTGCGTGGCCGTATCCGCCGCGGGTTGCAGCGGCGGCGCCGATGACGCAACCGATGGCAAGAACGGCACGACGAACGGGGCGCCGGCATCGGGCCCCGGCGTGGGGGTCTCCACGACCACCGCGCTGGTCGATCCGCATGCGCAGGTCGCGGCGGTTCCTGCCGGTGTCTCCGCCACGACCACCACGTCCCCCGGGTGCTACACGCCCGGCACGCCCCGGAGATTGACCAGGACGCAAGTGGTCAATGCTTTGACGGACGTGGTGACAACGCTGTCCGGCGACGCGACGCTGGCCGCCGGCGTCGGTGCCCTGGTCAAGGACGCGCAGCAATTCCCGCCCGATACCGCCTTCAACCCGGACACGCCCCGGCACCTGGGCTATGAGCGGCTCGACGCCAACGTCAACATCCGGCAGGTCTCGGCCCTGAGCGGCACAGCGCAGGCGCTCGCGGCGTCGTTGACATCGGACGCGACGCGCCTGCAGGCGGTGACGGGCACCTGCACCGGCACCGGCGATGCCTGCGTGACGGCCTTCATCCGCAAGGCCGGCCGCCTGATCTTCCGGCAGCCGATGACCGATGCCGAGGTGAACGTCTATCGCGCGGCGGCCAACAACACGAACAGCGCGGCGTCCATTGCCAGGGTGCTGGCGACGATGATCGCTTCGCCGAAGTTCTACTTCGTCGTCGAGCACGGCCAGGCGCCCGCGGCGGGCGCGCCTGCTTCCGTCTGCGCGCCGCTGACGTCGCACGAGCTCGCGACGCGCCTGTCGCTGCACTTCTGGAACTCGATCCCCGATGCCTCGCTCGATGCGGACGCCGACAGCGGCGCCTTGCTGCAACCCGATGCCTATGCCGCGCAGGTGCGCCGCATGCTGGCCGATCCGCGCTCGGACCGCGCGATGCGCGAATTCTTTGCCGGCTGGTTCCGCCTGAACGAGCTGGTCGCGCTGAACGGCAAGGTCGGCGATCCCGCCTTCGATGCCTTCGCCGGCGACTTCAAGCCGCTGCCGACATCGCGCGACGCGGCCGTCAACGAGGTGCTCGACATGGTCAGCTACCTCGCGGCGCACAACGGCTCGCTGCAGCAGGTGCTGACCGACCGCCACTCGTTCGCGCGCACGTCGGACATCGCGTCGCTGTACAAGACGGCGATCTGGGACGGGGCCTCGGCGCCGCCCGTTTTCAGCGAGTCGTCGCGCGTGGGCCTGCTCACGCGCATCGGCTTCATCGCGCAGGGATCGACCGAGACGACGCTGCCGATCTCGCGCGGCAGCCGCATCCTGTTCGGCCTGACCTGCCAACGGATGCCCACGCCTGCGATGGACCAATCCAACGCGAAGGCCGACCTCGGCGGCGTGCTGACGACTCGCCAGCGCGTCGAGCGGGTGACGGAGATGGGCGGCACGTCCTGCGTGAATTGCCACAAGCCGCTGATGAACCCCTGGGGCTTCGCACTCGAAGGTGTCGATTCGCTCGGGCGCATGCGCCAGACGGAGCGCGTGCTCGACGCCACCGGCAAGCTGCTCGGCGAGAAGCCCATCGTCACCGCATCGATCGCGAGCATCGCCGGCACCACGTCGCGCGCCATCGGATCACCGTCCGAGGCCCAGCAGTACATCCTGGACAGCGGCCAGTTCGAGCGCTGCTTCGCGCGCAACTACGTGCGCTACAGCTTCGGCCGCGCCGACACCCCCGCCGACAGCGCGCTGATCGAGAGCCTGCGCCAGCAGGCCTCCAACGGCGCCAACCTGCGCAGCCTGTTCGCGGCGGTCGCGCTTCGCTCCGAGTTCACGACCATCCAGAGGCCCCAATGAAGCCAGCGTTCGATCGCCTCTCCCGCCGCCAGTTCCTGCTCGGCGCCGGCGGCACCGCGCTCGCGTTGCCGCTGCTGCCGTCGCTGTTGCCGAGGGAAGCCCGGGCCGCCGCCATCAGCGCGGCCTCGGCGGAGCGCTACTTCGTGCACATGACGACGTGGCACGGGGCGTTCGCCAGCCAGTTCTTCGGACCGCTCCTGGACCAGGCGCCGGCGAAGACGCAGACCTACGGCGGCGTCGCCATCCGCGGCGCGTCCCTGGCCGCGGCCGCGGCGACCTCGGGCGGCGTGACCAGGATCAGCGAGATCCTGCAAGCCAGGTCCTCGGCGCTGGGCGCGAAGATGCTTTCGCGGATGAACGTCATCAACGGGCTCGACTTCGCCACCGGCGTCGGACACAACCGCGGTGGCACGCTGGGCGGCGATGCGACCAACGCGACGATCGACCAGGTGCTGGCGACGTCCCGGAGCTTCTACCCCAGCAGCGTCGCGCAGCCTGCGATCGTGCGCAATCTCGTCTCGCTGTCGATGTCCGGCACGTCGACCGTCACGACGACCGCGACCGCCGAGAGCAACGTCAAGCTGTTCGACCGCTTGTTCAAGACGACCACGACGCCCGGCAGCGGCGACACCGGTGCCGACCAGACCGTGCTGGTGGATCGCGTCAAGGAGCACGCCGACCTGGTGATGGCCGATCCCGCCTGCTCCGCGGACTGCAAGGTGCGCCTGAGCAACTACCTGGACTTGCTGAGCCAGGTCCAGACCAAGGTGCAGACCAGCGTCAACAGCAACTTCCCGCGACCCACGGTCGACACGTCGTCTCTCGAGGCGTCCAGCGGCTTCTACGGCTTGCCGAACGCGCAGGCCCAATGCGAGCAGCTCTGGAACGACATCGTCGTCGCTGCGTTCGCGGGCGGGATCAGCCGCGTCTATGTCTCGGGCCCCAACACCTACACGTTCGGACCCGAGCCCGAGTTCGCCTGGCACAACGACTACGCGCATGCGCTCGACGACCCCGCGAAGCGGGCCGGGTTCAACGCCGCCGTCCAGCTGCAGTTCGAAGGGGCGATGCTCGACATCGCCAACAAGCTCGACCAGATCACCACGGCCGATGGCCACACGCTCTTCGACAAGTCGTTGATCGCCAGCGGCTTCGAACTGGGCTCCGGGGGCAATCCCGGTCATCACCACAACCGCTGCATTCCGATCATCAGCCTGGGCGACGCCGGGGGCTTCTTCTCCACCGGCCAGTCGCTCGACTACCGGGACCTCACGTCGTTCAGCTGGTCCTCCGATCCGCACTGGTATTCGGGCCTGCTCTACACCCAGTGGATGGGCATGGTGCTGCGCGCGATGGGCGTCCCGGCGAGCGACTACGACACGACGGCCCACGGCTATCCGAACGTGCGGGGCGCCAATGGCGACCACACGGACGCGATCTGGGCCGTCGCGGGCCAGGATCTTCCCTGGCTGAAGGCCTGACCCGATGCGATTCCTGATCCTCGCCGTCGGCCTGGCGCTGGCCGCGGCCAACGCGCACGCGCAGAACGCGGCCAATGGCAAGTCGCTCTACACGGGTGCCGTGGTCACGGGCAAGCAGAGCTGCTCCAACAGCGCCTGCCACGGCTCGTTGCCGGCCAATGCCCAGAACCGGATCGGCAACGGCATCGCGGCCGGCACGATCAAGAGCGCCTTGGGCAGCACGAGCCAGATGAACTTCCTGTCGGGTCACCTGAGCAACTCCCAGCTCAACGACCTGGCGTCCTACATCGCCGCCTCGCTCGGCGGCACGCCCACGTACCTGCAGGTGACCGCCGCGCCGAATCCGCAGGTGATGCCCGCTGCGCTGACGTTTGCCGCGCAATCGCTCCAGGCGACCGGTGCGGCCCAGAGCGTGACGGTGAGCAACGCGGCCGGCGCCACGGCGCCCCTGGTGCTCGGAACGCCGAGCGTGACCGCCGGCGGCGACTTCGCGATCAGCGGCGGAACCTGCGTGGCGGGGGCGTCGCTCGCTGCCGGGGCAAGCTGCACCATCGGCGTCGCGTTCAAGGCCACGGTCGTGGGGACGCGCTCGGGCACCTTGACCGTGGCGCACAACGGCAGCGGTGGCGCGAGCACGGTCTCGCTCACCGGCACGGGTGTGGACAATTCCCCCGCCATCTCCGTTTCGCCCAGCCAGCTCTCATTCACGCAGACGGTCGGCTCCGCCTCCGATCCGCTGCGAGTGACGATCGGCAACAACGGCACTGCGGCGCTGGTGCTGTCGTCGATCGCGCTGAGCGGCGCCAATGCGGCGGACTATTCCATCAGCGCCGCCTCGACGTGCAGTACCGGGGCCAGCGTGATGAGCGCCAGCAACTGCTTCGTGGAACTGCGATTCACGCCGTCCGCCGCGGGCGTGCGCACGGCCAGCCTCGTGATCCAGCACAACGCCGGCACGGGCTCGAGCAACGTGTCGCTGAGCGGGCAGGGCAATGCCACCGCCCAGCCGGGCGTGGTGCTGGACACGACGTTGCTCGATCTGGGCGCCCAGGGACTCGGCACGACGGGCGGTGCTCGCACGCTCACGGTGGCCAACAACGGCCAGGCCGACCTGCGCTTCACCAGCATCGCGGCCGGCGGCGCCGACGCCGCCGACATCGTATTGGGCGGCACCTGTGCGGTGGCGGTGCCCGTCGCTCCGAAGGCCAGCTGCAGCGTGACCGCTGCCTTGCATCCGGGGGCGCTCGGCGCGCGCAGTGCGACGCTCGCGCTCGCGACCAATGCGCCCGTCGGCACGGTCGACGTGTCGCTGACGGGCGAAGGCATCGCGTCGCCGGCTCCGGCGCTCACGCTGTCCCAGCCCTCGCTCGGCTTCGGCATGGTCACGATCGGCACGACCTCCGTCGCACGCAAGATCACCGTCGGCAACAGCGGCAGCGCCAACCTGACGATCAGCGCCATCCAGAGCAGCTCGGGCGAGTTCAAGCTGACACACGATTGTCCCGCCGGCCTGGCGCCAGGCGCTTCGTGCACCGTCTCGGTGACCTACACGCCGGTCTCCGCCAATTCGGCCGAGAGCGTGGTGATCACGTCGAACGCCTTCAGCTCGCCCAACAGCATCGTCGTGACGGGCCTGGGCACGACGACGGTACTGCCCGTGCTGGCCTGGCGCGACGCGCCGAGCTCGATCGCCTTCGCCACCGTCGACGTCGGCGAGTCCGTCGACGCCAAGCCCTTGACGCTCGTCAACAACGGGCCCGGCAGCGTCACGGTGTCGGCCATCGGCACGGCCGGCGCCGACGCCGACGCGTTCTCTGTCGGCGGAGGGACATGCATCGGCGGCATCGTCCTGGCCGTCGGCGACAGCTGCACCGTGGTCGCTACCTTCACGCCGGATGCGACCGGCATGCGCAACGCGGTGTTGCTGGTGGCGTCCACGGGCAGCAATCCGCCGGACATCCCGCTGACGGGGGGCGGTGCCAGCGGCTCCACGGGTGGCGGCGGCGACGCTCCCGGCGGGGGCGGAAGCGGTGGAACCGGAGCCGGTGGCGGCACGCTCTCGGCCATGCCCGGCGTCCTGGACTTCCGCACGGCAGTCGTTCGATCCGGCGGTCGCAGCGATCCGCTGACCGTTCGCATCTCCAACACGTCGGCGACCGACGCCACGATCGCTTCGGTCACCACGACCGACAGCTTCGTCGTGCAATCGGCCAATGCCACCGATGCCTGTCCCGGCGTCCCGTGGACGCTGGCGCCCGGCGCTTCGTGCACGGTGGCCATCACCTTCGTGCCGTCCACTGGCGGCACCACCAGCGGCACGCTGCACGTGCTCTCCGCCGGCGGCCAGGCGAGCGACATCCAGCTGTCGGCCGAGGCGCAGACCGTCATGACCAACCAGGGGGGCGGCGCGATCGATCCGTGGCTCCTGCTGCTTCTCGCCGGAGCGTGCGCAGGCCTTGGCCGAGCGCGCTGCGGTGCCCCTGATCTTGCCGACCGAGGAACTGCATGAACGTGAAATCAACCCTGGGGCTGGCTGCCGCCTGCCTCCTGCTCGCGCTGCACCCGGCGCACGCCATCGAACCGGGCATGCCGGCGCCGGACATCGCGCTGGCCGGATCGCCCGCTCCCGTGAACCTGCAGTCGCTCAAGGGCAAGGTCGTCTATGTCGACTTCTGGGCCTCCTGGTGCGGACCGTGCCGGCAGTCGTTCCCGTGGATGAACGCCATGCAGGCCAAGTACGCGGGCAAGGGCCTGCAGATCGTCGGCGTCAACCTCGACGCCAGGCGCTCCGATGCGGACACGTTCCTCGCGGAAGTCCCGGCCAACTTCAGCGTCGCGTTCGACGCCCAGGGCGAGACCCCGAAGCGCTACGCGATCAAGGGCATGCCGACATCCGTGCTGATCGGACCGGATGGTCGTGTCATCCAGATGCACAGCGGCTTCCGCCAGGAAGACCGCAGGGCGCTCGAGGATGCGATCGCCGGCGCCCTCTCTGCAACGCACTGAACCGACGATGCCCGCCATTCGATATCCCCTCATGAGGCGCGCGGCCCCCGTCGCCTGCGCCGGCCTGGTTGCCGCCCTGCTGGCCGGTTGCAGCGCCTTTCATCCGCCGCAGCCATGGGAGAAGGGCCTGTTGGCCAAGCCCTCGATGACCATGGGTGGCGACGCGCAGGAACAGCGCTTCGACCAGCACATCTACGCCAGCAAGGAAGCGGCCTCGGGCGGCGCAGGCGTGGGCGGAGGTGGCTGTGGCTGCAACTGACGACGTCAAGACCGGCCGCCGCGCGCCCGGCACCATCACGCTGATGGCCTTGACGCTGCCGGGCGTCATGTCGGCGCGCGCGGAGGAACCGCCCCAGCAGGCGCAGGTCGGCCTCGGGTACCTGCACTACCAGGACCGGCAGGACAACCACACGAAGTACCCCTTCTACGACGGCAGCGAGGGAAAGTCGCTGGATCGCATCACGGTGAGCGCACCGTCGGCCTTCGTGATCGTCCCGCTGGGCCGGTGGTCGCTCGATGCGTCCGGCGTGGTCGACCACGTCTCGGGGGCTACGCCGCGCTTCTACTCCGACGTCTCCGGCGCGAGCAGGTCGCCGGGCATGAAGGACGAACGCAAGGCCGGCGACCTGAAGGTCACGCGCCACCTCGAGCGCGGCGCGGTCGCGGTGGGAGCGGCGTACTCCACCGAGAACGACTACCAGTCCACCGCGCTGTCGCTGGAGGATCGCTTCGCCAGCGAAGACAACAACACGACGTGGAACGTCGGCGTGGCGGGCACCGTGGACAGGATCAATCCCGTCAACGGCAAGGTGGTCGACGAGCACAAGCGCACGGCAGAAGGCACCTTCGGCGTGACGCAGGCGTTGTCGCCGAGCGACCTCGCGCAGCTGATCTTCACGTATTCCGCCGGTCGCGGCTATTTCAGCGATCCCTACAAGCTCTACGACGTGCGCCCGCGCGTCCGAAACGCGACCATCGCACTGCTGCGCTGGAACCACCAGTTCGAAGGCCTGGATGCCACCTTGCGCAGCAGCTACCGCTTCTACGGCGACAGCTTCCACATCCGCGGGCACACCGTCGATGTCGCGTGGGTGCAGCAGATCGGCTCCCGGTTCGAGCTCACGCCGTCGCTGCGCTACTACACCCAGCAGGCCGCGTCGTTCTACTACGACCCCGTGGCGGACATCAACGTCTATCCCGCCCCGGTCGGCTCGCCGCGCTACAGCTCGACGGACCAGCGGCTGTCGGCGTTCGGCGCGGTCACCCTCGGGCTGAAGGGGGAGGTTCGGCTGGGAAGCTGGAGCATGGACCTCAAGGTGGAACGCTACGAGCAGCGCAACGACTGGCGCATCGGCGGCAAGGGTTCCCCGGACATCGATCCGTTCTACGCCAGCATCATTCAACTTGGCGTCGCGACGCGGTTCTGAAGGGCCTCTGACATGCAGCCTGAATCGATGACGACCGTGATCGCGCGGCCAGCAGCATGGGCGACCGGACGGTTGCAGGTCGCCGGTGTGCTGGTGGCGCTCGTGTGCCTGTCCGCGTGTGGCGGAGGCTCCGGCGGGACGGAGACCGCAGCGCCGGTGCCCGCTCCGGCGCCAGGCCCGGCGCCCGTTCCTGCGCCGAGCCCGGGCCCGGTGCCTGGTCCCGGCCCTGCGCCGACTCCTGTACCGGTGCCTGCGCCCGCACCCACGCCACCTCCTCCGCCCGCGCCCGCCCCCGCCCCTGCAACGCCCGGCCTCGACTGGCGCGGCGTGAGCCTGTCGGGTGCGGAGTTCGGCGCAGGCAGCCTGCCGGGCAACCATGGCAGCGACTACATCTACCCCGGCACGAGCAGCGTCGCCTACTTCAGGAGCAAGGGCATGAACATCATGCGACTGCCGTTCCTGTGGGAGCGGCTCCAGCCTTCGCTCGACCAGCCTTTCGATGCCGCCGAACTCGCGCGCCTGACCGACTTCGTCGCACAGGCCACCGCCGGCGGAAGCACGGTGCTGCTGGACCCGCACAACTACGCGCGCTATCGCGGCAACCTGATCGGCTCGGCCGCCGTTCCCTACGCCGCGTTCGCCGACTTCTGGTCGCGCCTGGCCACGCAGTTCAAGGGCAACGGCAAGGTCGTGTTCGGACTCATGAACGAGCCCAACACCATGCCCACGGAGCAGTGGCTGAGCGGCGCCAATGCAGCGTTGGCGGCGATTCGCGCCACCGGGGCGGGCAATGTCGTCTTCGTTCCCGGCAACGCATGGAGCGGCGCGCACAGCTGGACCGAGAGCGGTTACGGCACGTCGAACGCCGTCGTCATGAAGGGCGTCGTGGATCCGGGGCACAACATGGTCTTCGAGGCGCATCAATACCTCGACGCCGATTCCTCCGGGACCTCCCCCGATTGCGTCAGCCCGACGATCGGCGTCGAACGGCTGCAGGCCTTCACGGCCTGGTTGCGCAGCAACGGCTACCGCGGGTTCCTCGGCGAGTTCGCGGGCGCTTCGAATGCGACCTGCGACCAGGCGGTCGCCAACATGCTGACCTTCGTCAGGAACAACAGCGACGTCTGGGCCGGATGGGCCTGGTGGTCCGCCGGGCCCTGGTGGGGCAACTACATGTTTTCGATCGAACCGGCCGGCGGGCTCGACAAGCCGCAGATGACCACACTGGCGCCGTTCCTCGAATGACCCGATCTCGCGGCCGTCCGGTCCCGCACAGGAAGACAGGCAAGACCATGGACAAGACCAAGGCGCCCCGCGCGCTGTTCCTGACGCGGCTTCAGCGCGGACACCGGCCGCAACGGTTGGGACGGTCCGGGGCACCCGAAGGCCGCGGCGGCCTCGACACGGCGATGAAGACGGCTTCCCGCGACCCGGAAGCCGGCACGAAGATGAGGACCTGATGATCGATCAAACCCAGATCGCGTGCTCCCGCGTGGCCGAGGCGAGGGCGCCATCCTCTCCGAGCCGGCTGGCATCCCTGTTCATGGCGGTGGCGGCCGCGACGGTCGCTGGCTGCGGAGGCGGCTCGCAAGAGGTGAGCTGGAACAATTCCGGCGGTGGGTCTGCGTTGGGCACCGTGCCCGGCACGACCCCGGCCCCGGCACCGTCCCCTGCGCCGGCGCCAGCACCCACGCCGACGCCCGCGCCTGCGCCGGCACCGACCCCTTCTCCTGCGCCGACGCCAGCACCAACACCTGCGCCGGTTCCAGCGCCGACACCCGCGCCTGCGCCCACGCCGACGCCCGCACCCGTTCCGGCGCCAGCGCCGAGTCCGGCGCCGGCCCCCACGCCCGCCCCGGCGCCCGTGGACTGCACGATGCTGACGCTGTGCGACGGCTTCGAGTCCGCTGCCAGGGGCGCGCTTCCTGACGCCGCGACGTGGAGCGTCGGGGGCCCGAACTGCTTCGACAACAGCGGCAAGGCGGTCATCGACGATACGCAGGCACACGGCGGAAAGCAGTCCGTACGCATCGACCCGGGCAGCAGCTATTGCGGCCACGCCTTCATCATCAACAGCGCGGTCGCGTCCATGGGCCCGGTCGTCTACGGCCGGTTCTACGTCCGCCTGGCGCAGGCGCTCGGCGACCAGCATGTGACGCTCGTCTCGATGCACGACGCGATCGAATCGACCGACTCCAACGCGCAGGAGCTGCGCATGGGCGGGCAGAGCGGCATCGTGATGTGGAACCGTTCCAAGGACGACGCCACGCTGCCGTCGCTCAGCCCCACCGGCATCGCAGCCAGCGTCAAGCTGCCGGCGGCGACATGGACGTGCGTCGAGTTCGGCATGGACTCCTCGATGGGCACGCTGCAGACCTGGATCAACGGCACCGCGGTTCCCGGCCTCATGCTGGACACGGTGCAGACGCCCGACATCGATGCGAGCTGGCTCGGCTCGATGCCGACCTGGGTGCCCAAGGTCACGGACCTCAAGATCGGCTGGGAATCCTATGGCGGCACCTCGAACACGGTGTGGATCGACGATGTCGCACTCGGAACACGTCGCATCGGCTGCTGACCCTCTCCCGGCCCGCGCCAGGCCGCATGGCGCGGGGGCCGTCGGCACCCCCTGGTTGCCATGAGCCAGCGCTCGGCAGACGAGGCAGCCCCCGGCGAGCGCTCGTTCGAGTTCTCTGCGATGGGCTCGCCGTGCCGGATTGCCGTGGAGGACACGCCCTGCGAGGTGGCGCAGCACGCGGTGGCGGCAGCGATCGACGAGGTGCGGCGGATCGAGGCCAAGTATTCGCGCTACCGACCTGACAGCATCGTGTCGCGCATCAACGCGGCGGCGGGGAAGGGCGATCTCATCGAAGTCGATGACGAAACGGCGGGACTGCTAGCCTTCGCCAGCGATCTGCACGCCGTGAGCGACGGCCTGTTCGACCCCACCACCGGGGTGCTGCGCTCCGTCTGGGACTTCTCGCTGGCGTGCCTGCCCGCCCAGGCCGAAGTGCAGGACGTCCTTGGCCGCGTCGGCTGGCATCGCGTGGTGTGGCAACGTCCCCGCATCGCGCTCACGTTGCCCGGCATGGAGCTGGATTTCGGCGGCTTCGGCAAGGAGTACGCGGCTGACCGCGCGGCGGCCGTCCTGGAAGCGGCGGGCATCGCGAGCGGCCTGGTCAACCTGGGGGGCGACCTGCGCGTGGTCGGCCGGCGTACAGGCGGTCGTGGCTGGGTGCTGGGCATCGCGCATCCGCGCCAGCCGGACGCGGTGTTCGCCAGCATCGTGCTGCGCGCCGGCGGCCTGGCGACCAGTGGCGACTACGAGCGCTTCTTCGAACTCGACGGCCGCCGCTACTGTCACATCCTCGATCCCCGCACCGGCTGGCCGGCACAGGGCTGGCGCTCAGTCAGCGTGGCCGCGCCGGCTTGTCTCGCCGCGGGGGCGATCAGCACCGTCGCGATGCTCAAGGGATCCGCCGCGCTTCCCTTCTTGCGCGAGCAGGCGATCGATTTCCTGGCGGTCGACTCCGAGGGCGGGGTCTTCCACGAAGGACTGGGCGGGGGGGCGAGCTGACCACCCGGACACGTGTCGTGGGTGCCTCTCAGAACAGGAAATACCGCTGCGCCATCGGCAGCTCGGTGGCCGGCTCGCAGGTCAGCAGTTGGCCGTCGGCGCGCACTTCATAGGTCTGCGCGTCGATCTCCATCTTCGGCAGCCAGTCGTTGTGCACCATGTCGCGCTTGGTGACGCTGCGGCAGCCCCGGACGGTGGCGATCGTCTTCGCGAGCCCCGCGCGGGCGGGCACGCCGGCCGCGACGCCGGCCTGGGACAGGAACGTGAGCGAGCCGCGGGCGGTGGCGCCGCCGAAGCTGCCGAACATCGGGCGGTAGTGCACCGGCTGCGGGGTCGGGATCGAGGCGTTCGGGTCGCCCATCGCGGCCAGCGCGATGAAGCCGCCCTTGAGCACCAGCGCCGGCTTGACGCCGAAGAACGCCGGCTGCCACAGCACGAGATCGGCCCACTTGCCCACCTCGACGGAACCGACCTCGTGCGCGATGCCGTGCGTCAGCGCCGGGTTGATGCCCAGCTTGGCGGCGTAGCGCTTGACGCGGGCGTTGTCGTTGCGTTCCGTGTCGCCGGGCAGCGCGCCGCGCTGGGCCTTCATCTTGTGCGCCGTCTGCCAGCAGCGCAGGATCACCTCGCCGACGCGGCCCATGGCCTGCGAGTCGGACGAGAACATGCTGATCGCGCCGAGGTCGTGCAGGATGTCCTCGGCGGCGATCGTCTCGCGGCGGATGCGGCTCTCGGCGAACGCGAGATCCTCCGCGATGCCGGCGTCCAGGTGGTGGCACACCATCAGCATGTCGAGGTGCTCGTCCAGCGTGTTGACGGTGAACGGGCGCGTCGGGTTGGTGGACGACGGCAGCACGTTGGCCTCGCCCACGACCTTCATGATGTCGGGCGCGTGGCCGCCGCCGGCGCCCTCGGTGTGGAAGCTGTGGATCGTGCGGCCCTTGAAGGCGGCGATGGTGTCTTCCACGAAGCCGCTCTCGTTGAGCGTGTCGGAGTGGATCGCGACCTGGATGTCCGTCTCCTCGGCCACCGCCAGGCAGCAGTCGATGGCGGCCGGCGTGGTGCCCCAGTCCTCGTGCAGCTTCAGGCCGACCGCGCCCGCCTCGACCTGCTGGCGCAGCGCCTCGGGCCGGCTCGCATTGCCCTTGCCCATGAATCCGAGGTTCATCGGGAACGCGTCGGCGGCCTGCAGCATGCGCTCGATGTTGGCCGGGCCCGGCGTGCAGGTCGTGGCGAAGGTGCCCGTGGCCGGGCCCGTGCCGCCGCCCATCATCGTGGTGATGCCCGACGCGAGCGCCTCCTCGAGCTGCTGCGGGCAGATGAAGTGGATGTGGGTGTCGACGCCGCCGGGCGTGACGATCATCCCCTCGGCCGCGATGACCTCGGTGCCCGGGCCGATGACGATGTCCACGCCCGGCTGCACGTCCGGGTTGCCGGCCTTGCCGATGGCCGCGATGCGGCACCCGCGCAGGCCGATGTCCGCCTTGACGATGCCCCAGTGGTCGACGATCAGCGCGTTCGTGATGACGCAGTCGACCGCGTCGCCCGGGCCCGGGCCGTTCACCGCCTGGCCCTGGCCCATGCCGTCGCGGATCGTCTTGCCGCCGCCGAACTTCACCTCCTCGCCGTAGCCGCCGGCGCTGAGCGTGAGATCGCGCTCGACCTCGATGACCAGGTTGGTGTCGGCCAGCCGCACGCGGTCGCCGGTGGTGGGGCCGAACATCTCGGCGTAGGCGCGCTTGCCGATCGTGGGCATCAGAGCTTTCCTTGAACCTGGGCGCGGAAGCCGAAGACCGTGCGGGTGCCGGCCAGGTCGACCAGTTGCACGGTGCGCTGCTGCCCCGGCTCGAAGCGCACGGCGGTGCCGGAGGCGATGTCGAGCCGCATGCCGCGCGCCGCGGCGCGGTCGAAGCGCAGGGCGCCGTTGGTCTCGGCGAAATGGTAGTGCGAGCCGACCTGGATCGGCCGGTCGCCGGCGTTCTCCACCACCAGCGCCAGGCGGCGCCGGCCGGGATTGAGTTCGAGGTCGCCGTCGTCGATGAGCAGTTCGCCGGGAATCATCGTGTCCTTGGGGAAGTTGCCCGGGAAGCGCGCATCGCGTCCGAGCCGATCGAGGGGTTGGCCTGCACTGCAGGGGTGCATCAGGTGATCGGCTGGTGCACCGTCACCAATTTGGTGCCATCCGGGAAGGTGGCCTCGACCTGGATCTCGGGGATCATCTCGGCGATGCCGTCCATCACGTCGGCGCGCGTCAGCACGCGGCGGCCGTCGCTCATGAGTTCGGCCACGCTGCGGCCGTCGCGCGCGCCTTCCATGATGGCGGCGCTGATGAGGGCGATCGCCTCGGGGTGGTTGAGCTTCAGGCCGCGGGCCTTGCGCCGCTCGGCGAGCAGGGCGGCCGTGAAGACCAGGAGCTTGTCCTTTTCGCGCGGTGTCAGGTTCATGGCGCGCAGGGTATTGCAGCTTTGATGCCAAGGGAATTGGTGCCCCCACGCACCCGCTGGTCGCTGCCCCCGAGGAGGAGCTCGGTTCGGCTCGGATGTGATCCTCGCTTCCCGAGGTGGGGCTGGCCCTGCGGGCGGCCGTGGCGGCACGGGTCTTGATAGGGCTTGTTCCAGATGACCGATGCCGCCCTCGACCCGCCCACCGCCTCGCCCCCCGCGCCCCAGCGCGTGGTGAAGCTGCGGCGCGACTACAACAGCTGGGTCGCGCAGGAATCGCTCGAGGACTACGCGCTGCGCTACACGCCGCAGTCGTTCCGCAAGTGGTCGGAGGCGCGGGTGGCCAACACC
>JBJMWE010000174.1:0-47327 GCA_045810285.1 Vitreoscilla sp.
CACGGCAATCGTCCTGCCGGTGGGAGGCACGCCGAAGAAGGCTCCGCGGTGCGTCCCGCGCATCGTGAATCGCGCCGCGATGACATCGCCCTCGATGACGGTTTCCTCAAGGCTCCAGGCAATGTCGGGGAATCCGCCGCGCATCATTCCAATGATCTCCAGGTAGCCTCGCGGCCCGCGCACGGGTTCGGCGCGCCCCGGAACTTGAAACACGGCGTCCGCAGAAACCAACTCTGTTGCGAGCCGCGGGTCCGCGAAGTTGATGAACTCGACGAAGCGAGCCATGAACTGTCGGTTTGTGTCTTGCATCGGTCGCCTCGGACTGTCTATCGGGATGGGGCCAAGGGCATGGCGCTCGCCCGGCCCCCCGGCGTTCCCGTATTGTTCGCGTTGCCCGCCCTTTCGACACGATCAAAGTCGGCTTACAAATGGTGAATATCGGACAATGGAGCGATGCCGCGCGGAACGAGACCCGTCGATATCGAGCAAGTCCAATATCGGCCATCGGCCGAAAGGGCGCTGGATCTCGAGGTCTTCTCGATGTCAAACCTGAGACGACGGGTGCCCCGAGCCCACCTGCAGCGCTACCACCGCTACGACTTCCACATGTTCGTGCACGTCAGACGCGGAACATGCCGTGCCGTGGTGGACTTCAGCCACCTCGAGTGCGGCGGCGGATCGCTGCTGACCATTCGGCCCGGACAGGTTCACCGCTTCGGCCCGGGAAGCCGTTGGGATGCAAACCTCCTGCTGTTCCGGCCCGAGCTGCTGCAGGCTTCGCAAGGCGGGGGGCGCCTTCGGATGCCTGAGCTGGTCGACGCGCTTCCTGGCCATCTGAGCCTCGACCGGCCGACGGGTCGGTTCCTGGCCGCCACGCTCGCGCGGTTGGAGGAGGAGTGCGCGCTCGACGCCCGGCAACCGCTGCTGAACTGGCTGTTCCAGAGTGAACTGGCAACGCTGGTGACGCGGCTGCACATCCTTCATGCCGAGCAACAGCGATCCGCCGGAACGGCGTCCGAGGCGCCGGAGCGCTTCCGTCTCTTCAAACGACTCCTGGACGAGAACGTGCATCGATGGCATCACGTATCGCGCTACGCACAGGCCATGGGTTGTTCCGAGAAGACGCTCACGCGCATCTGCAGTGCGGTGACGGGCGTCGGCACGAAGGCCTGCATCGCGTCGCGCCTTGCACTGGAAGCCAAGCGCCTGCTCGTGCACACGGAGATGCCGATTTCCGCCATTGCGCAGCGGCTTGGCTTCGACGAGGCGACCAACTTCATCAAGTTTTTTCGCAGCATCGAAGGATGCACGCCAGGCGAATTCCGCCGTCAGTTCGATGTCTCGTTGTAGTCGCCCTCCGCTATCCCGATCTCGTCCTGCGCGCGCATGCCATAGGTACGGATCGACCCGTCGCGCCGATATCCATCGACGCGAATCGGACCTTGCATTCAATCTCCGGTCACCAACGCACCCTTTCTGAGGACGGTCACTTTTTCAGAGAACGACTGCTTCCGGGCGTTTGGATCGCTTCGGCGAGGGACCGCTTCGGGTGGTATCCAGACAAACTGTGAAAGCGGTCGTTCGCCGCCAGGGTGGGAACGCTCTTGGCGAGTACGACTCATACACATGGCACACGACGAAGTGCAAGGTGGACCTCGTCCCCGCCCGTCTTGGCCGTGCCGGTTGTTGCGCCGGAGCGGAAAGGGATGGCTCATCGCCAGCGCACGTCTTCCTTCAATCACACGCCTCAGGCGACCGGGACATGCCACCACGACGGCAGCAGCCGCCTGACCTCCGCGCGCCGGAAGCGGTCGTCGATGAGGTAGACGACGCCCTGGTCCGTCGTCGTGCGGATCACGCGGCCCGCGGCCTGCACCACCTTCTGCAGGCCGGGGAACAGGTAGGTGTAGTCGTGGCCGGCGCCGAACAGCGTCTGCAGCCGCGCCTTCATCTGCTCGTTGACCGGGTTGACCTGCGGCAGGCCCAGCGTGGCGATGAACGCGCCGATCAGGCGCCGGCCGGGCAGGTCGACGGCCTCGGCGAACGCGCCGCCCAGCACCGCGAAGCCGATGCCGCGGCCCCCGACGTGGAAGCGCTCGAGGAAGTCGGCGCGCGCGCCCTCGGTCATCTGCCGCGCCTGCGTCCACACCGGCACCTGCGGGTGCAGCGCCTGGAACAGGTCGGCCACCTGGTCCAGGTAGTCGAAGCTGCTGAAGAACGCCAGGTAGTTGCCGGGCGCCTCCGTGAACTGGCGCGCCATCAGGTCCACGATGGGCGCCAGTGACGCCGGCCGGTGCGCGTAGCGCGTGGACAGCGGCGCGACCTGCACGCGCAGCTGCGCGGCGTCGAACGGCGAGACGACGTCCACCCACGCCGTGTCGGGCGGCAGGCCCAGCAGGTCCGCATGGAAGTGCATCGGCGTCAGCGTGGCCGAGAACAGCGTCGTCGTGCGTGCACCAAGGAAGCGCTGCTTGAGGAAGGACGCGGGCACCAGGTTGCGCAGGCACAGCGTGACGTCGCGCTGCGCGTCGTCGGCGATCGTCACGTCGAACAGCGAATGCGTGCCGAAGGATTCGGCCAGGCGCGTGAAGTGCAGCGTGTCGAACCAGAACTGCAGCAGCTCGGGCGGCACGTCCTCGGGATGCGCGGCAGCGTGGTCGCCGATCGCCGAATTCAGGTTCTGCAGCGCGGCGAGCAGGCCCTGCGGCAGTTCGTCATGCACCGCATACGGCTCCAGCTGCCTGCCGACGATCTCGTTGCAGGTGCGCGCGAGACGCTTCAGGGCCGGCGCCACCGTGGCAGGAGCGCGCGGGCGCGCGCCGTCGAGCGCGGCGCGCGACAGGGTCGCCGAGTACATCTCGCGCGCCCGCGGCACCAGGTTGTGCGCCTCGTCCACCAGCACGCCGACGCGCCATTCCTCGGCCTGCGCGTGGAAGTGCAGCATGCCGCCGAGGTCGAAGTAGTAGTTGTAGTCGCCCACCACGACGTCGGCCCAGCGCACCAGCTCCTGCGCCAGGTAGTAGGGGCAGACCTCGTGCGCGAGCGCAAGCGCGCGCAGGCTCGCGCGATCGAGCGGCGGCGCATCGGCGGTCGTCGCGCCGACCGCCGCCTGGCGCGCGGCGGGCAGGCGGTCGTAGAAGCCCTTGGCGAGCGGGCACGAATCGCCGTGGCAGGCCTTGGCGGGATGCTCGCAGGCCTTCTCGCGCGCCACCAGTTCGACGACCCGCAGCGGCGTGCGGCGCGGCGCCGGGTCGACGACCGCGCCGTCGTTCAACGCGTCCGCGGTGTCGGGCTGCGCCCGATGCGGCGCCGTGATGGTGCGCAGCGCGTCGATGGCCAGCGCGCGGCCGGGCGTCTTGGCGGCCAGGAAATACAGCTTGTCCAGCTTCTGGCGCGGCATCGCCTTGAGTTGCGGGAACAGCGTGCCCACGGTCTTGCCGATGCCCGTGGGTGCCTGCGCCATCAGCGTGCGGCCCAGGATCGCGGCCTTCCAGACGTTCTCCGCAAGCTCGCGCTGGCCGGTGCGGAAGTGCGCATGCGGGAACGGCAGCGCGGCGAGCGCCGCGTCGCGCGCCACGCGGTGGGCCGTCTCCTGCGCGGACCAGGCGAGGAAGCGCTCGCACTGCTGTTCGAGGAAGCCGCGCAGGTCGGCGGCGGTGCAGGTCTCCACCAGCAGCGTCTCGTCCTGGGAGTTGACGTCGTAGTAGACGAGCGCCACGTCCAGCTTGTCGAGGCCGCGCTCCGCGCACAGCAGCGCCCCGTAGCACCGGGCCTGCGCCCAGTGCAGCGAGCGCCGGTTCTGCGGCATCGCGTGCAGGTCGCCGCGGTAGGTCTTGACCTCTTCCAGGCGGCCGGCGTCGGGGTCGAAGCCGTCGGCGCGGCCGCGCACCACCAGGTCGCGGTACCGGCCCGTCAGCCAGACTTCCGTCTCGTAGTGCTCGCCGCGCCGCGCCGCGACCATGGCGTGGCCCGCCATGCCCTCCAGCGCGGTGGCCGAGGGCGTGAAGCGCAGGTCGAGATCCCCCTGCTTGGCGGTGAACTCGCACAGGGTGCGGACGGCGACCGTGTATGTCATTCACTGTCCATTTTCCCATGTCCGCGCTGGGCCATGCGGATCGGCGCCACGCCGCCGTGGTATGGCCCCTGGGGTCTGGAAGCATTCCAATTCACCATATTGGTACCAATGTGGTATTGGAAAATTCGGTAGCGCTTTCACGGTCGAGCGCGCTAGCGCATCTCCTGCGAAAACCATCCCCCTAAGTCATCGGAAACGGGAGGGTGTTCGGCGTCTCTTACATTCTCAGAACAAAATGGTGGATCGTTACTGGTCATGTACTGGTTTCACCTATCGGGGCAGACCCGCGCGGCGACCGAGACTGTGAAAACCGGCCGCCGAAGGGCAGGCCGGCACCCTACAACGAGGAGAGCCCGACATGACCCATGCCCCCAGCGCCGATCGGCGCAAGAGACTCGAACGACTGGCCCTGCTGTCGGCCGCGGTCGCCGGCACCGCGCTGGCGTCCGCCGGCGCCCACGCCGCCACCAGCTGCCAGCCCTGGAACGCCTCCACGGCCTACGTCGGCGGCGACACCGTCACCGAGGCCGGCAAGACCTACAAGGCCAACTGGTGGACGCAGGGCAACGACCCCGCGACCAGCAGCGGCGCGGCCGGCAGCGGCCAGCCCTGGACGCTGACCACCGGCTGCGCGACCCCGCCGCCGCCCACGCCCACGCCGCCGCCCCCCACGCCGACGCCGCCGCCCCCGAGCCCCACGCCGCCGCCGGCCACGTGCACGCCCTGGAACGCGTCCACCGCGTACAACGGCGGCGCCACGGTGAGCGAGAACGGCAAGAGCTACCGCGCCAACTGGTGGACGCAGGGCGACGACCCGGCGACGCACAACGGCGCCGTCGGCACCGGCCAGCCCTGGACGCTGATCTCGGGCTGCACCACGCCGCCCCCGCCCACGCCCACGCCGCCGCCGCCCACCCCCGTGCCGCCGCCGCCGAGCCCCACCCCGCCGCCCGCCTCGGGCTTCGTGTTCGGCTCGTACAAGGACATCACCATCAACATGGACTGGAACGTCAGCCAGATCTCGACGTCCGTCACGGGTGCGCGCCAGCCGGTGCTCAACGCCATGCCTGCGCGCCAGGGCTCCATGACCTGGGCGTTCGCGTCCGGCGAATGCGGCTCCGAGAACTGGGCGGGCGTCGCGCCTGCCGCGCTCGTCGCGCAGAACGTGAACCAGTGGGTCAGCGCCGGCAAGAAGTACATCATCTCCACGGGCGGCGCCAATGGCGTGTTCAGCTGTGGGTCGGACGCCGGCTTCGAGTCCTTCATCCAGCGCTACAACTCGTCCAGCCTGCAAGGCATCGACTTCGACATCGAAGGCGGCCAGTCGCAAGGCGTGATCGACGCGCTCGTCGCCCGGGTCAAGGTCGCCAAGGCCAACCACCCGAACCTGCGCTTCAGCTTCACGCTGGCCACGCTCGGCGGCAACTCGCCGCAGAGCCTGGGCCAGATCGGCGTCAACGTGATGAACTCGATCAAGTCGCAAGGCCTGACGGGTTACTACATCAACCTGATGGCGATGGACTACGGCAGCGCGATCGCGTCGAACTGCACCCTGGGCGGCAACGGCCGCTGCGACATGGCGCAGTCGGCGATCAACTCGGCGGTGAACCTGCACAACTACTGGGGCGTGCCGTACAACCAGATCGAGATCACGCCGATGATCGGCGGCAACGACGCCACCGACGAGATCTTCTCGATCGCCAACGTCGACACGCTGTCGTCATGGGTCAAGGCCAACGGCATCGCCGGCGTCCACTTCTGGTCGCTCGACCGCGACGTGGATTGCGCACTCGGCAGTGCATCGGCCACGTGCAACAGCTACGGCACGGCCGGCACCTGGGGCTTCACGAACCGGTTCATCTCGGACCTGGGCCTGTAGGCACCCGCCTTCGCCAGTGTTTCATGGAAGGGGTCGCGCCCGTGGGCGCGACCCCTTTTTTCTTGGTTCTCCGCCGAAGTGCGGGGAGGCGCCGGCGACGTGGCTTGCGGGACCGGGGCACCGCCTCCCGCACAGGCTCATCTCTTCACACCGTCATCCTGCGCGCAGTCGCAGGATCCACCGCTGCCGGCCGCCGCGTGCGTCATGGACCCGGCTGCTCGCGGCTCCCGCACAAACCCTACGAGACATCTTGGCAGGGGTGGATCCTGCGACTGCGCGCAGGATGACGGGGCAAAGAATCGACGTTCCGGGCAGCGTCCCACACCAGGTCTGGACGGACGCGCTCCCCCGCACTTCGGCGATGAACCTCTTTCAAGCCCGTCTTCCTCGCCATGCCATGACCCATCGGCCGCCTTCGCGTGCCAGCGTCCTGCATGGGTAATCGTCCCGTCATGAGGCGGTCATCGCCACGGCCCCTCGGGCGTTAACTCTTTCGCGGCATTCGCGATCGCGTGAGGTCGACGCGCCATCGCCCGCGTGCTTGGGCGACCATTGCGCTTCCGCGCGCAGGCTGGTGCACGAGTGTTCATCAGCGTCCCGCAAGCGATGGATGTGCATCGACGAGGATGACGTGAGCAATCGAGAATCAACCAGGCCGTCCGAAGGCCATGCAGGCGACGAGGCGCCCGATTTCGTCGACACCCTGCCCATGCTCCGGGACGAGATGGCGGCGTCCCCAGCCGCGGCTCCTTCGGTGACGCGCCAAGCCGTCGAGCGCGCCAAGGCGCGCCATGAAAGCGTGTCCGTCGCACCGTCCGCCAGGGTCGTCGCGCATCGGGACGAGGGTTCGCAACGACCCCGCAGTTCCCCGCCGGCGCCGCCAGCACGGTTGCCGATCGATCCGGTCGCGAAGGCGGACGCCGGACACCAGGGCGGCCCGCGGCCCGATGCGCCGCCGTCGCCCATGCGCGCTGCGCGAACCACGCCACCGGCCGTCGCGGTGTCGACCAAGGGGGACGGCGCTCGGCGGCTTCGCGAGGACTGGGCCGCCAAGGGCAGCAGGACCCACGTGGCGACCCTCTCTCCCGTTCCCCGATCGGATGAAGGCACCCGGTCGCCGGGCTGGACCGCAGGGAGTCGCCCATCGTCCGCCCGAACCGCTCTTCGCGAAGAAACGCGCCGCGGAGCCGGCGCCACGTCGTTCGTCCGTGCGACGTTGCTGGCGATCTCCGTGGGGACGGCGGCCACCGCGATGATCGGCGCGATCGCGTACTTCGCACGTCGAGACGCGCCAGCGCCAGGTGCCGCCCAAGCGGCGGCGTCGCCGCAACGTCCGGAGGGCCTGGCCCCGGCGCAACAGGCGCCTGCAGCCACCGCGTCGGAGATGGAGTCCGACGCCGACGTCACGCCACCGTCGACCCATGCGCCCGATGTCCACCTGGCGAGCGTGCGCCGGACGTCCGCCGTCCCGTCGCGAACGAGGAACCTGCGGGATGCAACGGGCGGGCCTCGCCTGGAGCCGGCCCTGGAACCGGCCTCGCAACGCAGCCCCTCCGCCCGCAGCCCCGCGCCGTCGAACAATGTCGCGTCGGCCGTCGCAGCGGCCCAGGCGAAGGCAGACGCGTTCCTGCGGGACGCTGCGCACGCGCTGCCCGAGCAGCCGCCTGCGAAATCGGGCACGAGCGATCTGCCCCCCGACGCCGGTCACTCCTGAATTCCCACTTGCCAGCGGTCGCGACGCCTTGATGCTCGACCCTGGCCGCCCGCCGAGGCGCGAGCCGCGTCCTGTCGACGGCTCGCGCAGCATTCCAAGAAAAGTCGTGTCTTCCGATTCCCTTCGTCCCCGACGGTGCCTGCCGATGTGTTCCACACGGAGCGCCGGCAAGCAGCCCGTCCGGCGGCTTCGACCTCGCCACGTGCTGCCCGACCTGGCATTGCCGTGGCGATTGCGCAGGTGGCTGCGGCGTCTCGAACGATTGTTCGATTGAGGTTCGCGTCGATCGGCGCGAGACTCGATCCGGCGTCAGAATCCCGCAGTCCGTACCTCCGGAGCGCCTGCGAGTGAGCGGCATGTCCTTCCTGCAACGTCTCGTCCTCCTGTTGCTGCTGTGCGCATGCAGCGCGCCGTCGTGGAGCGCGCCCGCGCAGGCGGCGTGGACGCGTGGGGCGGGGCGCGTGTTTCGCCATGCCGTCGGACCCGCGCTCGAATCGGGCTATGCGCTGGCCCAGGATCAGGACGGATTCATCTGGCTCGGCACCCAGTCAGGCCTGGTGCGCTGGGACGGCCAGGGCGCGCACGAGTACCTCGCCGACCTCACCACGGCGGGCAGCCTGCCCGACTCCTACGTTCGGGCCCTGCTGGTCGATCGGGCCGGCACCTTGTGGGTCGGCACGAAGTCGGCAGGCCTGGCACGCTACGACCCTCGCACCGACTCGTTCGATGCGCCGGCGGACCCGACGGGCATCGTGGGACAGGACATCGCGGCCCTGGTGCAGGGTGCCTCGGAGCTGTGGATCGGCTCCAACCGCGGCCTGGCCAGGTTCGATCCCGCCGCGCGACGCCTCTCCGTCGAGCCCTTGCCGCAAGGCGTCGGCGCGATCCAGTCCATCGTGGTCGCGCGCGATGGCGCCCTCTGGCTCGGCAGCGACCGCGGGCTCTGGGTCCGTCGAGGCACGCGGCCGGACTTCGTCCGCGTCCCGCTCGAGCTGCCGTCCGGGGTGGCTGCCCTCAGCGTGCTGCGCCTGCTCGAAGATCACACCGGCAGGATCTGGATCGGAACGCACCTCCATGGCACCTTCACCATCGGGCGCGGCGAGTCGACGGGCACGCCGCTTCGCGACGCGGGCGACAGCGAGCTCGCCGGCGATACGGTGTATGCGCTGGCCGACGCCGGCAACGGGGAGGTCTGGATCGGCACCTACGGAGGAGGCCTGGTGCGGTTCGACATCGACCTGCACGAGCATGTGCGCGAACGCCACTATCCCGCGCGCTCGACGAGCCTCCTGGACGACGACGTCGCCGCCGTCCTGCGGGACCGCGCAGGCACCGCCTGGGTCGCGACCGCTTACGGCCTCTCCCGCTACGACACCCGCTATGACGGCATCACGACGCTCCACGGCGGCCCGGGGCAGCTCATTCGCGACGCGAACGTGCCCTCCGTCATGGCGACTGCCGGGCGCCGGGTCTTCGTGGCCACCGGAGCCCAGGGCCTCGAGATCATCGACGTCGACGACGGCTCGGCGAAGCTGCTGCGCCCGGATCCGGCCCACCCCCTGACCTCGTTGCCTCGCGCACGCGTGCTGGCGATGGCGCCGGCGTCGAATGGCGACATCTGGACGGGCACCCAGGGCGGGCTGTACCGCTGCTCGCCGGACGGAAGCCGCGTGGAACGCGTCTCCGTTCCCGGACGGGCGCCGACCGCCGACACCTGGGCGCTGCTGGTCGACGGGTCCACCCTCTGGCTGGGGGGAACTGACGGCCTGTGGGAACTGGACGCCTCCGGAGCGTCCGGACTGACGGCGCGGCGCCACCTCGACCACGAACTGGGACAGACCCAGGTCCGCGCGTTGGCGATGGGACCGGATCGCGCGCTGTGGGTGGGGACGAATGGCCGTGTCTTTCGCCTCGGACGACCGGGCGCCGCGCTCGAGGCATTGCACGTCGATCCGCACGACCCCAAGGCGTTGCCGGGTGGCCTGACCAGCAGCCTCCTGGTCGACGGACAGGGGCGCCTGTGGGTCGGCACGCTGGGCCAGGGCCTGCAGGTGCAGACGGGCAACACCCCGGACGGCCTGCCGCTGTTCCGCCGGATCACGGTGCGGGACGGCTTGCCGAACAGCGGGGTCGACGCGCTGGTGCGCGACGCCGACGGACATGTCTGGGCGAGCACCGACGACGGCCTGGCCCGCATCGATGCGTCCACGCTCGCGATCACGTCGCTGCGGGCGGCCCAGGGCGCGGGCATCACGACGTTCTGGACAGGCTCGGCGACGGTGTCTCCGGACGGCAGCCTGATGTTCGGCGGCGAAGGCGGCCTGCTGGTCGTGGCGCCACGGCTGCTCCCCCGCTCGGTGGGCCCGTTGGCGCCACCGCTCGTGACCTCGGCGCGCATCGGTGACAAGGCCGTCGCGCCGGCGAGCCTGGCGGCCGATTCCGGCGAACTGCCCGTGCCGGCCATGTCGCCGCGTGTCCAGGTCGAATTCGCCTCGCTGGCCTACGGCGAGCAGGACGTGCTGCGCTACGCGTATCGACTGCAGGGTTTCGACAACGCCTGGAACGAGGCCCCGTCGCACAGCCGCCTGGCCAGCTACACGAAGCTGCCGCCGGGCCACTATCGCTTGCAACTGCGCGTCGGCAGGCCGGACGGCACGTGGTCGCAGGCGCGCGAGGTCGCACTGCGCGTCGAGCCACGCTGGTTCGAACGTCCCGAGGTGCGCGTCGCTGCAGTCGTCGCGGCGCTGGCCCTGGCGTGGATGTTGCACCTCTGGCGCCTTCGGCACGCCGCCCGGCGCCAGGCCATGCTGGAACGACAGGTGAGCCAGCGCACGGCGGAGCTCGAACAGTCCCGCGCGCAGATCCAGCTCCTGAGCATCCACAACGCACGCTCGCTGGAACAGGAACGCACCCGAGTTTCGCGCGAACTCCACGACGAGATGGCCCAGCAGCTGGCCGCCCTGCGCATGGAGGTCTCCTTGCTGCGCCGCCCCGCCGACGCGACGTCGCCGAGTGCGGAACTGCCCGTCCAGGCCCTCGTCGCCCGGGTCGACGCCATCATCCGGAGCATCCGGGAGCTGGTCACGCAGCTGAGGCCACCGGCCCTGGATGGCGGGCTGTGCGCCGCCATCGAATGGATGTCCGCCAGGTTCGAGCAGCAAGGCGGCATCCGCTGCCAGCTCGAGCTGCAGGAATGCGCTGCGTTCGCGGACCAGGATGCGGCGACCATGGCGTTCCGGGTGGTGCAGGAATCCCTCACGAACGTGCGGCGCCATGCCGGCGCCACGGCCGTGCGCATCGCCCTGAAGGCTCAAGGGGGCGTTGCCAGCCTCGAGATCATCGACGACGGCGTGGGGTTCGAGCCTGGACGCCAGCAGACCGGCTACGGCCTGCTCGGAATGCAGGAGCGCGTGACCGCGCTCGGCGGCCGCCTGTCGATCACGAGTGCCCCAGGGCAAGGCACCGTCGTGCGGGTGACCCTGGCCGCGCCGGCCGTCCTCGACGAAGCCCCGGGCACCGCCGGCCATCCGTCGTGATGCCGGCCGCCGTAGCCATCGCCTGTCGTCATTGGAAGGGGTGATGGTGGGTGGGATCTCGCTGGGCGGCTGTCGTTCCCATTGCTGCCGCAGCGCCTGCGTCTGGCATGCCGTGCAGGAATGGACGAATCCCTGCCCCTCGAAACCGGCAGGCGCTTTCCGGTGCCCTGGACTCGCGGCCTGCCCTCGCCACGCGCCAGCATGCGTTCCTGTCTCCTCGCCGCCGCCACCCTCATCCTCTGCAATTCCGCGAGCGCCCACGGTACGCCGCCGGTCAACGCCCCGTTCGCACTCGGTGGCCTGGTGACCTCTCCCCCGGCGACGTGCTGCCCGGCGCGCACCGGCGGACCGCGGCAGGCTCGTCGGGTGCGATTCGCGGTCGTGCAATCGGGACGCGAGCTGAGAGTGTTCGACCTTCCCCATCACGTGGAGCTCGGCCGCCTTTGGCTGCGCGTCGACGAGACGCTGAGTGCCGTGCACGTGTTGGCCGACAGTGGCTGGATCGTGCTGGACGCGATCGACCACCGGGGACGCGAGGACGAACTGGCGCACGTCGTCCGGGCGTATCCAATCGCGCGTTGAGACCGGCAGAGTCGGGGCGGGTGCCTCAAGCTTCGGTTCGACTCCGCAGATCGCCACGATCCCGGCCGCTGCAGGCCAGGAGTCACAATGGGCTTCGGGCAGGAGGCCTGAGAGCAGCTCGCATCCGGCCACCTCCGGAACGGATCCACCATGAGAGAAGCGATCTTCCTACCCTCATCTACGTTGCCGTGTTCAGTTGTTGCGATTGGCGAGCAAGTTCGCCATCCGCATGCGCCATGATGTCGTGGCGCACTTGGAGACGAGTGCTCGCCACGATCGGGTGCGCGTGGCTGGGTGCGCCGGTTGTGGCGAGGCTTTGGTCGCCGACGCAATCGTTGCAACAGCTGGCTGCGATCCCGCTTTACGCGCTGTTCGGAGTCGTCCAGATCATTCTTCTGGCCTGCGTCGTGGGCTCGTTCCGGCGCCGACCCTGGGTCGCGAAAGTCCTGCGATGGTGCGCCATTGGCTGGACGGTGGCGGTCCCCGCCTGGGTCGCGATGTCGCCGCTGGGCCTGATGAGCCTGCTGATGTTGCCATCGCCGCCCGGAATTGTCGGTTCCAGCACGCCTGCAACGGCCGCGGTGGCCGCGCCAATGCACTACGCGTTGATGGCCCTGATCGCGCTCTGGGCCATCGCGCTGCTCGCCCCGCCGTGGCCGCCAGCAGGCCAGCAGCGACAACCGCAGGAGGCTGCAAGAACGCCACCGGCCCGTTGGGAGCGCTCCGTGGTTTGGGCCGGCATTGTCGCAGCCGCGGTCCACGTGACGATCTGGCCGGCCCTGCAGCGCAGCGCGTTGTCTGGCGCGCTGTTCCACCGCAATGGCGCGCCGTTGCAGGTGGCCATCACGCCGGAGCAATGGCAGGCATTGTCCGCGGCCGACCAGAGGACCCTCCTGGAGCTGAACGAGGACCTCGCCCTGATCTCGAAGGGCCAACCGCCCGCGCATGCGCAGACCGTGGAGTACAAGAATTCCACGTGGTACCGAACCCGGTGGTACGAGATCGCAACCTTCCGCTCCCAAGGCCGCGTGAGGCAGGTCAATGTCATCTTCTATGGCGATCTCCGGCGCGTCGCGCCTGAGCCCGTCTTCTTTGTCGATTGGCCAGTGCGGCGAGGGGCATCCGATGCCGCGTCCGTCGCTGGTTGAGCCGGGATCCGGGAGCCGCGGGAGCCGGGTCGGAGCCGGGTCAGGTCTTGCCTCGGCAAGTCTGGACTGCAGTTGCCATGGGCAAGACCTGACCCCGAGGACGGACCCCGAGGACGGTGGCCGCGAGGACCGGACTGCCCTAACATGGGCATCCTCGTCTCGCGCCCCGCACCCCGCGCCCCTGCCCCCATGCGCCTGATCGCCTTCCTGCTCGCCGTCGTCGTCGCCACCTGCGCGCTGATCCTCGCTCGCTCGCATGCGCACCGCGCAAAGGACGTGGCGCCGGCACCTTCGGCCGCGGCGGCCGGGCTCGCAGCGCGCGCGTCGACCGCGACAGCGGCCGTCGCGGTGTCACCGGACGTCGGGACCGAACCCGACGAGGCCGACCTGTTCGCCGCCGACACGGCGCACTACGAGGCCATCGAGAAAGCGGGCGGCCTGGTGCTGACGGTGCCGCAGACCGGCCAGAGCGTGCCGATGCACCCCAAGCTCTGGTCGCTGCACAAGAACTCGTGCAAGCCGAGCTGGCCGGCGGGCGCCTGGGAGTGCGACGTCACGATCGACATCTCGCTGATGCCGGGCGGCAAATACCGCGGCACCCAGGGCGAACGGCTCTGCGTGAAGCGCGGCGCCCACGGCTGGGAAGCCTGCTGAGGCGCCTCAGGCGGCGCGCGGCGCCATCAGGTTGATCAGCGTCTCCCCGGCGCGACGACGCTCGGGATGCCCGTCGTGGATCGGCCAACGCGAGAAAGCCGTATCCAAACGCGGCGAAGATCCGATTCGCAGTCCTCAGCTTGAAGCTCTTCTGCGAGCTCTGCAAAAGTTCTCGCACGTCCATCGGCAACTGCTCGCAAGGGCCCTCACGAGGCGCCGACGTTCAGCTCGATGTCCTTGAAGCACGGAACCGCCCTGCCGCCCTCCATGCCGGCGGTGAAGGACGTGGCGAGGAACATCTGCCGCACGCGCTCGGTCACGTCGGGCGACTCGGCGCTCTGCAGCACCTGCGTGTCGACCACGAGGCCGTCGCTGTCGATGTAGAGGCGCATGCGCAGCGGGAGGCCGGACCAGGGCAGGCCGGACAGCATGGCCAGGTCCGGCGAGGAACGCGGCCGTGCGGGGACATCGAGGTCCGTTCCAGGGCGATAGACGGCGGCACCGGCCGCACCCGCCATCGAAGGAATGCCGGCGCCTTGGGTCGATGCGCTGGTGATCCGACGTGCCTCTCGCGGCGGAGCGTCGATCTGGCGCGATGCCGATCGAGGGGGCGGCGTCCCGGCCCCGGCCGGCACGGCCATCGGCGCCTGCGGCGCGAGAGCCCGCACCAGGCTCAACACGCTGCGCGCGGGCGGGGCTGCCGGCTGGCCGGGCACGGCGGCGTGCCCATGGCCGACGCCGACGATCACGCCGGCATGGGCCATCAGCACCAGCGCGGTACAGGCAACCAGGCTGCGGCGTTTCATCGGACGATGTCAGTTCGTGCTCGGCACGTCGTGCCAATTGATCTGCTTGACACCGCCGGCGGTCGACAACGATGCGGGATCCTTCGCGACGCTGCCCTTGCTTCCGCCGCTGTACAACTCCAGCTTGCCGCCCACGTTGACGATGGCCACGTCGGTGCCCAGCCCCGCTGTCGGAATCGATATCGCCGCCGTCGTGAGGTCGTTGTTCAGCAGCACCGTCTGCCCGTTGGAGAAGTTGACTGCATACACGGCGCCCGTGCCGCTGGGGCTGCAGGCAGAGCCGTTGGGCAGGTTGGCGATGAACGCGACGACGCCCTGGTTGGCCGTCGGATCGACGTTGACCCGTTGCGCGATGTTGCCGATGACCGGCAGGTCGAAGTACCAGCCCAGTGCCGAAGCGGGCGCGCTGCCGATGCCCGTCAGCAGCGAGGTGTTCGCGACCAGCTGGCGCCGGGTGATGGGAAACGATGCGCCGACGGGCAGCGGCTGCGACGGCGAGCCGTAGAACGCACCGAAATCGGCGATGCCGTCGGCGATGGCGTAGAAGCTCTGCTGCGCATTGCCGCCGATGTCGCTGTCCGCCAGCAGCTTGCCCGTGCCCACGAGCACATAGCGGATCGCGGAATTGGGTGCGATCTCCACCAGCGGACGGGTGGTGATCGGCTGCGGGCTCCCGCGGTCGTCGGTCAGGCTCGCGATCCGCGTGGGCGCCGGATAGGGCAGCGTCACGTCGCGCGCGCTCACGTCGAGGCGCCAGACGTTGCCCTTCAGGTCGCCCGCGTAGATGGCGTCGGCCGTCATGTCGGCGTAGGTCTCGATGTAGGCCGTCGCGTGGCCCATGTCGAGGGCGCCGCTGGTCCCCGCCGGAGTCGCCACCGCTTCGAGCAGCACGCCGTTGGCCGGGTTCACGATGAAGAAGTAGCCGCGGCCGTCGGCATTGGCGTATCCGGAGGTGAAGATGACGACCCAGCCGTACTTCCTTGTCTTGGCCACCGTGGGCACGCCGTAGCTGTAGCCCATGCGCGGATCGGTGAATTCCCACATCACCTTGGCGGCGACGCTCGCTTCGTCGGTCCAGGCCGTCGGATCGGTCACGTCCAGGGCGTAGTAGCCCTTGCCGCCCTTGCCCAGGCCGCCGATCAGCAGCGTGCGCCACTTCGGATCGCCGGAAGCGCCGCTGGTCCGGTTCAGGTCGATGTCGAACGCACCGGGGGTCGCATCGACCAGGTAATGATGCGCGAAGCCCGGGTTGCCGAGCGAGGCCAGGCCATTGACGCCGGCGCTCGACGTGCTGCCGTAGACGAAGCTGGGGATGTAGGCGAACAGTTCGCTGCCCGAAGGCGGGCTGGCGTTGCCGACGGTGCCGTCGAAGGCGTGCAGCATGCCGTCGTTGGCGCCGGCGTACACCACGTTCCTGCGGTTGGCGAACTGCGACTTGAAGGTCGCGTAGCCCGGGTTGTAGGTGTCGTAGAACGGGTAGTTCGGCGGCCCGACCGTCACCGGCTTGGCATTGACGATGTCGCCCAGCCGGAATTTGCGGTTGCGATACGCACCGCCGTTGGCGAGTTCCTGGCTCGTGTCGCCACGCAGGTAGGCGATGTAGTTGCCGATCGACTGCCGCGCAGAGGGCACGCCCGGCACGTTCGCGAACGTCGTGTAGTTGGTGCGCGCATCCAGCGAGCCGTCCCGCAGGGTCGCCAGGGTGAACGGCAGGCCGGGCGCCGTGGGGCTCTGCGTGCAACAGGTGACGATCCTGCGCGTCGCGGCGGTCACCGAGGCCGAGCCCAGGAGCGCGCGGGCATCCCATTGCTGCGTGATCGTCGGGGTGCCGTCGCCGTCGAACGTCGCGGTGGACCCGATGAGCTGTCCCGTCCAGGAGGTCGGGTCGTACGTCGCGGAGTAGCTCACCGTCCCGCTGGACGAGATGTTCGGCGTGGGCAGCGACAGCGCCGTGCCGTTGGCCGCGTCGTTCTCCGCGACGATCTTGGCGAACGCGTTCGTCAGGCCGCTCTGCATCTGCGGCGCATTGCTCGCGGTGAAATAGTTGTCCGGCTGCTTGTTGCGACCCTGGGTATTGGTGCTGTTGTACCAGCTGTCCTGCACGAGCGGTGCGCCGTAGGCATAGGTCGAAGGCACCTTGAAGCCGCCGTACTTGGTGGCGTAGTAGTACTGGTTGTTGTTGACGTAGGTCTGGTACTCCTGCACGTCCAGCCAATACGTGCTGACGGTGCTGACCGTGGAGAGACTGGTGGCCGGATCCGTGAACTGGCGCACGCCCTTGCCCGGGAGGGGCAGATGCGCGTCGTAGGCCAGGCCGGCGATGTAGTACGTCCCCTCGTCGCTGGTTGCCCAGCGCGAGGCCAGGTTCGTGTCGCCCTCCATGGAGCCGACGAGCCTCGTCGAGGCCAGGACGTTGACCGGCGCCGTCGCGGAGGCGTCGGCGCTCACCTCCGGCGGCTGCGGCGGCTCGCGGTCGCTTGGCGTGGCGCCCGGCAGGTTGCCGTCGCGGTGCGTGTTGACGTCGCCGATGCCGAGGATGAAGTTCTTCTGGCACGAGTAGACGATGGGGTCGGCGGACCAGTCGCTGATGACCGGGAATCCGTCCACCCAGTTGTTGACGGTCGCCGTGTCGGGCGATCCGAGCGACATGTCCGTGTACGCGGCGACGTTCGACTGCCCCTTGAAGTAGCGCAGCGATGCGTAGTACAGCTCGCCGACCGGATCGATCGTCTTATACTGGCCGGACGAGTAGCCGAACTTGTTCAGGTAATTGAGCACGCCGCTCTGCCTGACGGTCGTCCTGTTGTGGGTGAGCACGTTCGTCGCATCGGCATCGTCGGGTGCAGGATTGACGACCATCACGCCCGTCCGCGGGTCCCACTCGGGATTCGGATTGACGAGCGCGGCGGCGCCGGGCTGCGGAATCTTCGGGCCGATGTAGGCCATCCGCGCCCGCAGCACCCCACCGTCGCGCGTCGGCGAGCTGTCGTTGAGATAGCCGAAAGCCGAGTACCGCAGCGAACCCGCGTACTGCTGCATGAGCCCTTCCGGCTTCGCGGCGCCCTCGTAGCCCACGCAATTGGACTCGAGCCCCGCCGCGCTGTCGCAGACGCGCACGTTCATGTAGAGCGCGTACACCTTGCTCGCGTCCAGCGAGCCGCTGGCCACCAGCGCGTCCTGGTAGTCCACGGTAGTGACGCTGTTCGAATCGAGATTGCCGCCCGCGGTCACCCACAGCTGGATGCCGGCGCCCCAGATGCGGGACTTCAGGCCGCTGGCCCAGTTGAACGGCGTCGTGCCGGTCGCCGCCGCGAAGGGGACGCTCTTGTTGGGCGCATCGCCGGCGCCGCCCTGCCCCGAGTGCGTCGCCTTCTGGAGAATGGTCATGCCACCGTTGCCGCCCAGGTCGACGACGCGGTTGCCGCCGGTCATGACCCAGCGGAAGATGTCGAGCGACTGCATCGCCGCGTAGTTCAGGTAGTTGCCGCTCCACAGCGGAGCCGCGCCGCCGCCTGCGCACTGGTGGGTCGACGAGGCCGCGCCGGACGGCTGGAAGTAGCTCTTCGACGGCGTGACGCTGTCATAGACGTACCGGTAGCACTTCGCGCCATCGAGATAGCCGACATACAGGGTGCCCGGCGCATAGGCCGACGTGCTGAAGTAGGCGGACGTGTTCGCGGTCGGATATTCCACCGACAGCGACAGGAGCATGTTGCCCGGAACGCTGGTCGTGGAGAACAGCGGCTTGTCGGCGAGGTCGATGCCCTGTGCCGCCGCGGTGCGGATGCACAGCAGCGCGACGACAGGTGCCAGCGAGACGAGCCGCCGCACGCAGGCGAGGGAGGACGGGAGGGATTTCATGTGCTCAGCCTGCGGTGGTCTGGATATAGGCTTCGGTGTTGCGCGGACCGGTCACGCGCACGCTGATGCGGAAGAGGCCGCGCGCGGCGCCGCTGGGCTTGCGCGTGGCCAGGTGCATGCTGCCCCCGGCGTCCTTGCTGCTGCTCATGTAGCCGCAACGGTCCGTCGAGAAATCGGTGGTCCCGGCGACGCACTGCCGGTCGATGACCCAGCGGATCACGATCCCGTCGGCGGCGGGCGCCGTGCAGTTGGCCAAGGCCTTGCCGGCGCCATCCATGCACGCGTAGCCGGCCGTGTCGTAGGCGGAATTGCTGACCAGCACGGCTGGTACGCCCATGCCGCCGGGGGGCGCCGCAAGACGCGTGGCCGAATAGTGGGCCGTCCCGAGGTCGCTGCGGCGGGCGGTCTCCGTGTACACGCTGCCCCCCGCATTGAGCGCCGCCTTGGCTTGCGCGATCGCCAGCTCGGCACGGTTGGTCAGGTCGCGGCGGAAGGCCAGGTTGCCCACGATGCCGGTCGACGTGTCGACGCTGCGCACCACGGCCGTGACGGCAATGAGCATCAGGACCAGTGCGATCAAGGTGAACACCATGACGACACCGCGCTGGGCGCGGCGGCGGGGGCCGGTGCGGACACGGCGCGCTCGGCGGGGGCGGATCGGCGAGTTCATCAGAAGCTGTTGTTGCGCACCGGGACGGTCGTCTCGAGCACGCGGTAGCGGAAGTGCTGTTCCGAAGGCGCCAGCGTTCGCGTGAACGCGAGCCCGGGCAGGTCCGAGAACAGCGTGAGGGCGCCGGGCGCGACCACGTCCTTCTCGGGCAGGGAGGTGCGCAGGATCAACCCCACGCGCACGGCGCGGATGTTCTTGAGCAGCTTCATCGCGCCGGCGCTGCCGTCGGACAGCGCCGCCACCGAATAGGGGCTGGCGGCACCGGCTCCGACCCATTGGTCGATCTTGTTGTTGGCGTTCCCCGTGGAATCGATGCCGTAGATGGCGTGCATCTCGAAGACGCCCTCCGCCTGGCCCTGGGCCGTCGCACCCGCGACCTGCAGCAGGTCGTAGCCGTACAGGCTGTCGTGGTCGCCGACCCCGATCAGGGTGAAGGCCGGGGGCTGGCCGCTGCCGGACACCGTCGGCGCGCCCAGGTCGAACGCCACCGGGTCATCGGTCAGGTTCGCGATGCCGGCACCGCTGACGCTGGCACCGTCATACGTGCTGCCAGATCCACCGAGCGGGATCGCGGTACCCGTGCCCGCGGACGAGAGCGACGCCGATACCTGCGACACGATGCAGTCCGCAGGCCCCCCCGCGGCGCCCTTGTGGTGGTCCGCGACGAGCAGCAGATCGCCCGGCGAGAACTCGGTGACGTTGGCGGCCGTGAGCTGCGTGCCCGTCGGCGGCGCCGTGAGCACGGACGGTGCCTGCGACGCATCGTTGCCCGAGGACATGACGACGAGCACGTCGGACGGCTTGCCGCTGACAGCGGGCGTCGTCTGGCCCGGCAGGATGAGGATGGGCGCCAGGCGGAAGACGCCGGCTTCCCCGGCGTTGACCGCCGCGAACGGCGACGGCAGGGGGCCGGCCGCCGGCAGGATCTGGCGGCCCGACCGGGCGGCGAACAGCTTGCATCCGTAGGCATATGAGCTGCCCTGCCCGAGGCCGCTGCCCGCACTGCGGATCCATCGATCGAGCTGGAACATCGCCAGCGCGCCCGTCTGGTCGAGCTCCGACGTCGATCCCAGGGTGCGCCGACGTCCCTCGAACGTCGACAGCACCAGCATCACGGCGATGGACAGCACCAGGCTGACCGCCAGCGCCACCATCATCTCGATGAGGGTCACGCCCGCTTGCGAATGGCGACGCGCGTTCATTGGATGACCACCGTGGTGATGTAGCGGCTGGCGGCCGCGGCGACCTTGGCCGAGGGCGCCTTCCAGGTGATGGTGACGACGGCGCAGTTGGCGACGCCCGTGCAAGGCGCGACGACGCCGGTGCCGTCCGGCAGGCCGGACACCGTCGGGGTGGCGACCTTCGCCTTCCAGGCGGCCAGGTCGCCGGAGGCGGGCGTCGACGACCGGGTCGCCCACAGCGTGCTGACCATCTCGTTGGCCAGCATGGCAGCACGCGAGCGATCGCCGTTCTGCGTGGCCGCCTGCACCGCCATGGCCTGCATCGCCGCAGCCCCGAGCAGGCCGAACGAGAACACGAGGATCGAGATCAGGACCTCGATCAGCGTGAAGCCCCGGATCGCGCGCGGCGACCGTCCGATACCGGAATTGCGCCGCATGGTCAGCATCCGTCCGGGTTAGTGGCGGAGATCGCCTTGGCGGCGTCGCACATGCGCACGCGGCCGCCGGCGTAGACCAGCACGTTGAACGAGCGCGATGCTCCCGAGGCGCGCGACACCTGGTAGACGGCCGGATCCGCGGCCGTGCAACTGGCCGGAAAGCTGTTGGCCGAGGCGGACAGGCTCGTCTGGCGCCCCAGGGCGTTGAAGCAGACCAGGGCGGGGCCGGTGATCGTCACCTGGTGCTGCGAGCCTTCGGTCGACTGCAGGATGAGGCCCAGCGACGCACGGGTCTCGTCCGAGCCGCCGAGGACGTTGAGCGCCGCCAGCCAGTTCGAGGCGTTGGCGCTGGGCACCGAGCCGACCGCGGGGCGCGGGTCCGCGGTCAGCGCGAACAGGCTCGTGCGCCCTTTGGCGACGGCGGTCGACTGCGATTGGCGAATGGCGTTCGCCAGCGACTCCGCCACCGCTCGCACGCGCGCATCGGCCGTCCACGTGCCGTAGGCCGGTATCGTCATCACCAGGAGGATCGCGATCAGGGCCACGGTCACCATCAGCTCGATGATGGAGAAGCCGCGCTCCGGGACCATCGGACGCTTCAGCATGAGTCGCCCTTTCGCATGATCCAGCAGCCGTTGTTCGACGGGACGCTGCCCCAGGGTGTCGGGAAGCCGGCGGTGGTCATGTTGTTGCCCTGGTCGATCGTGTAGACCGAACCGGCGACGACGCCGGTGCCCGTGGCGCGCAGCGTATAGGTCGTCGACGTGGGCGCGTCGGCCGCCGCCGAGCACCCCACGTCGAACGGATTGCTGCTGGAGGCCGTGACCGCATTGGCCACGCAGGGGCTCACGATGCGCGGCGCGGACACCGTCGCGTACGTGCGGTTGTCCTGGTAGTACTGCTCCATCTGGGCGCGCATGTTGGCCAGCGCATTCGTGCCCGCCACCAGCTTGCCGCGAATGATGTAGTTCCGGTAGGCCGGGAGCGCGATGGCCGTCAGGATCGCGATGATCGCGATGGTGATCATCACCTCGATCAACGTGAAGCCGCCCTGCGCGTTGCCGCGTCGAAGGTCGATTCGGCGCGTCGACCGGACCCGCGGGGAGACCGCCGACGCGGTGCCGGCGGCGACCGTGGAATATGTCGTGGTGAACGGGAGTTGATGCATGGGGGTGGCCTGGACAGATATCTACTTTGTAGGTTTAAATCTACAGCACGTAGATCCCACATGCAACACGCTGCAGCGTCGGGATGTGACTTCCTCCGCACCATCCGTCCTGTTGAGCCTGGAGTGCCGCCATGCAGACAAATCGCAAGAGCTCCCACGCCAACGCATCCGGCCTCATCCCTGCGCTGAAGGCGTTGCTGAAGACCCGCTTCACGCTGCAACTGCGCGGCTGGAGCCTGCGCCTCGTGAAGGAACCGGCCGCGAAGTCGGTGGCGCGCCAGGGGCCGCAGAAGCGCGTCCATCCGCTTCCTCCCATGCCCGGCCGGCAGGTCGTCGCGGCGCATCTGGACCTGCGCGCGCACCTGGACCGCGCGCCGGCCGCGCGCCGGATCTGGCCTTCCCTCGCGCTGCTGGAGCGCGTGCTCGGCACGGGCGGGTTCGACGGCATCCATCGCGTGGACGCCTGCGTCCTGCGCCACGCGGCGCAATCGCTGGACATGGTCGGAGACCTGTACCTGAGCCCGGGTCTCGTCGTCCTGCGCAGGCGCATCGAACTCGTCCTGCGCCGCAAGCACCTCGACGAGCCGACGCATTGGGCTCGCACCCCCGGCCTGGCGGGGGCCCGTCGGCGCATGGCCGCTGCCGACACCCTCACCGACTACATCGACCTGGATCGGATGATGTTCTCCGGTGCCGGACAAGCCGGCCACGCACCCACCCTGCGCGGCAGGCTGCGCAGCTGAAGCTGTTGATCGACACTTGTAGTGGAAAGTCGAGCCTTGTAGGTTGCAAGGTGATAGCCTTCCCTCTTCCCTCCGACCGAGTTGCCCCCATGACCCCGCCCGCCAACAGCCGTGACCGGAAGCACCGCATCCTGGTGGCGGATGACCACGCGCTGGTGCGCGAGGGTGTCGGCAAGGTGCTGGCGCTGGGCGGCGACCTCGTCGTCGCCGCCGAGGCCACCACCGCCGCGGAGGTGATGACGACCCTCGAACGCGGCGAGATCGACCTCGTCCTGCTCGATCTGCTGATGCCCGGCGCCAGGGACGTCGACCTGATCAGGCGCCTCGCGGCGGCGCATCCGACATTGCCGATCCTGGTGCTGACGATGCATGCCGACCCCCATGTGGCGCGCCGGGCGCTCGAGGCGGGGGCCCTCGGCTACCTGACCAAGGACTCGTCGCCCGAACTGCTCGTCGATGCCGTCCGCCACGTGCTGGCCGGGCGCAGCTATGTCGACCCGTCCCTCACCGGCGCCCTCATCCGCGGCGAGCGCGCTGCGCCGAGCGCCGAGCTTGCGCAGTTGTCCGCCCGCGAGCGGCAGGTGCTCGTGGCCCTGGTCTCCGGCCGATCGGTGCTGGAGATCGCGGAGGAACTGCAATTGGCGTCGAACACGGTGAGCACGTACAAGAGTCGCCTGATGGAAAAGCTCGGCCAGGCGACCTTGAGCGATCTCGTCCGCTACGCGCTGCGCCATGGCCTGGTGCAATAGCGCGGCTCGCGCCGCCGCGTTCGCCCTGGTGCTGGCGCTGGCCGCCTGCCGCTGCGTGGCCCAGGTGGCGGTGATGGAGGCCTACCAGCAGGACGCCGGGCTGACCAACCTGTCGGTGTCCAGCCTGAGCCAGGCGCCGGACGGCACGCTGTGGATCGGCACCGACAACGGCGTGTTCAGCTTCGACGGCTTCCGGGCGCGTCGGGAACCGATGCCGGATGGCGACGGACCGGCGATCACGGATATCCAGGCAGACCGGAGCAACCGGCTCTGGGTCGCCACGGATGCCGGGCTCTACATGCGCCGCGTGGTCGCAGGCCAGGCGCACTGGAGCACGGTGGTGCGCCCCGATGGCGCCGCGCTCGGGGTGGAGGGCAAGCAACGGCTCACGGTCGACGCGGACGGCCAGGTCTTCGCGATGGATCGCAGGAGCAGGATCTGGACGATCCCGGCGGGCGCGGAGGCCGGGCCCCGGTTGGTGGCGACGCTGCTCGCGACACCCGCGTTCGAGCCATTCCATGGCAGCTACGACGCCGCGGGCGGCCCCATCCGCGCCGTCGGCTCCGCGTTGTGGTTCGGTTGCGGCACGGGGCTGTGCCGCTGGCGGGCCGGACGCCTGCAGCCATGGGGCGCGCCCGAGGGCCTGCCTCCGGATACCTGGGCGGCGCTCCTGCCTTCGAAGGGCGGCAGCCTCTGGGCCCGGGGTACGAGGCACCTGGCACGGCTGGCGCCGGGCGGCGATCGCTTCGAGACCGTCGACGCGCCGGTGGCCAGGCTGTGGCCGGCCACCATCGCCATGGCCCAGGATGCCGCGGGACGCATCCTCACGGCGACGGACGACGGCCTCGCTCGCTGGGACGGCCACGCGTTCGTGCACTGGACACCCCGGGAGGGCATCCCCGAGACGGCCGTTCGTGCATTGCTCGTCGACGCCGACGACGAACTGTGGATCGGCTCGGCCGGTCGCGCCCTGAATCGCTGGATCGGGTATGGGCGCTTCGAGCACTGGACGCCGGCGGCCGGCCTGCCGTCGCCCGTCGTCTGGGGTTTCCGGCGCGACGGTGCGGGGCAACTGCGCGTCGCCACGTCGAAAGGCGTGGCCGGGCTCGATGACCGCACCCGGCGGTTCTTCGCGATCGGTCCGCGGCACGCGCCGTCCGTCGGCAGCGGCCTGGCACTCGACGACAAGGGCAAGGTCTGGTGGGTGGACAGCGGGCATGTGCTCACGCTGTCCCCGGGCGCTCGAAACGCGAGCGAAGCGATGCACGACCCCGCCCTGGAGGAGGCGCTCCAGGCCACCCATGCCATCGTGCTGTCCGGGCCGACGACGGCCTATCGCGTCGCGTCCCGCGCGGGGGGCCCGCGACGCGAGCCGCTGCCGCCCGGCATGCCGGACCCGTCCTCCCTGATCACCGTGATCAATGACGGGGAACACGACTGGTATCTGATCGGCAAGGGCGCCTATCGGATCGACGCCGGGCGCTGGGACGCCCTCAGGAGCCCGGCGGGCGCGATCATCGACGTGCTGGCAGGCGCCTTCTCCGGCCCATCGGAGTTCTGGGCGGCCGATACGCACGGGATCGCGATCTACCAGGTGGCCGGAACGACGGCGCGCCTGAAGGAACGCATCGATTCGACGCGGTTCGGCGCGGCCAGGATCACCTTCCTGCACGTCGACCGCGCGGGACGAACCTGGGTCGGCACGAGCCAGGGCGTGCTGCTGCGTTCGAAGGGCCGCTGGACATCGATCGACCGGAGCAACGGCCTGCTCTGGAACGACCTGGACGACGACGCCGTCTTCGAGGACACGGACGGTGCGATATGGCTCGGATCGAGCATGGGTGCCACCCGCGTGGCACCGGGCCTTCGCCCGCCCGGCGCGACGACCTTGGGCCTGGAGGAGATCCAGTTCGGCGACCGGCCCGCGAGCAACGTCGTTCCCGCACGCGTGCCGTGGAGCGACCGGCGAATGCGGCTCACGCTTCGCACGCCGCAGGTCGCGAGAGGACGATCCACGCGCCTGGAGTACCGCCTCGACGCGCACGAGTCGTGGCAAGGCCTGGAGGGCAATGTCCTGCAGGTCGAGTCGCTGGAGGCCGGCGACCATCACCTGCAGGTCCGGGCCGCGGCGCATGGCGACCTGGCCGAAGCCGGGCCGGCGATGGCGATCGGCTTTCGCATCGAGCCGCCATGGTGGCGCTCCCTGCCTGCACGCGTCGCCTACCTTCTGGCCCTCGCGGCGGCCTGGGCGCTGTCGATCCTGGGCCTGCGCGCGCGCGCATCGGCGACGCGCCAGCGGCTCGAGCGCGCGATCGACGACCGCACCGCGGATCTCGAGCGCTCGCGGGAACTCGTGCGCAGCCTGGGTGTCCACAACGCGAAGTCGCTGGAAGAAGAGCGCAAGCGCGTGGCGCGCGAACTCCACGACGAAATGGGCCAGCAGCTGGCGGCGCTCCGGATGGAGCTCTCGGTGGCGCAGCGAAGCAGTGCCCACGCCGACACGTCCGCGCGCGAGAAGGCGCTGGCCGCGCTGACCCATCGCGTCGACGGGCTCGTCGCGAGCATGCGTGCTGTCGTCGGCCAGTTGCGGCCACCGGCACTGGACGGCGGCCTGGAGGTCGCCCTGGCCTGGCTCGCCTCCGAATTCGAGCGCCATGCGCAGGTGCCCTGCGACATCCACGTCGACGAAGACCTGCGCCGGATCGCGCCTGACGCGGCAACGCTGATATTCCGGATCGCCCAGGAATCCCTGAGCAACATTCGCAGGCATGCCGGCGCCACCCGCGTCCACCTCGAACTGCTCGCGCACGAAGGCCAGTGCGAACTGTCGGTGGAGGACGACGGGGGCGGCTTCGACGTCGGCGCGGCGCGCTCCGGATACGGCATCCTCGGCATGGAGGAGCGCGCCCGTGCGCTCGGCGGCACGCTGGTCCTGGACAGCGCTCCGGGCCATGGAACGAGCGTGCGGCTGCGCTTTCCCTGGCCCTAGCCGCGGGGCAGCGGGGCCGGGATCGGCAGAGCTGCGCAGCTCAGTGGGCGAGCGGGCCGGCCAACCTGCCCTGCCCGCTGTCGGACAGCTGGGTCCATTCGTCCATGACCTGCATGAAATCGCTCAGTCGGGCCTCTGCCACGTGGCACGGCTGGTTCGATGCGCACAGGACATCGACATCCGCCTCGTCCAGTCCGAGCGCGGCGCTGAGGCGTCGACGAAGGGCAGGCAATCCGTTGCCTTGCCAGGTGTCGGAGAGCATGTTGATGTGATTGATGGCATCCCACAGCACGGGCGCGGCCAGGCGGGCCTCGCCGCGGCCCGTCGGCGCCGACAGGGCGCGCTCGAGCAGCGCGAGCGCGGGCATGACGGCGCGTGACATCTCGTGCCGGTCCAGCGTCCGGGTCAATTCCACACCGAGCACGCGTTGCTCCAGCCAGCCCGCCGAAAGCGCCGGTTCCGGCGCGGGCGGCGGCGGCGTCGCGCCCGCCGGTTCGACCGGATCCCGCGGCGTGCCGGAAGGCCGGACGCGGACATGCGATCGCATCAGGCGCATCAGGCGCCCGAGGCGGGACAGGAGGGCCGGACGATGCCGGACAGGGGATCGGATTGCCATGATTGATCGGTTCCTGGGCCGTCAAGGCAGGATCCGGGTGCAAGAGTGCCAGCGACGGCGGGCGAAGTCTTGACCGAACACTCACCCGCCCGCGCGCGACCGGCGTCGCCTTTCGATGCACGGCCTGGAGCGCGGGGCGCACGTGCGCGGGCGCCGAGCGCGGCCATGCATCCCCGGATCGCGGACAATCCAGTCCAACCGATCTACCGTCAGGCCCATGTACCCCTCCAGCGCCAGCAAGACCTCCCGCGTCCGCGTCCTCATCGCCGACGACCACGCGCTGGTGCGCGAAGGGCTGCGGAAGATACTCGACCTCGACAAGAGCCTCGAGATCGTCGGCGAAGTCGCGTCGGCGGCCGAAGTGATCGGGCGCCTCTCCGAGGGCGACGTGGACGTGCTCCTGCTCGACCTGCTGATGCCCGGCGCGTCCGGGGTCGACCTGATCGAGCGCGTCGTTGCGGCGCATCGGGAACTTCCGGTCCTGGTGCTCACGATGCACGCGGATCCGCACCTCGCCAGGCGATCGCTGGAGGTCGGGGCGATGGGCTACCTCACGAAGGACAGTTCCCCGGAGCTCGTCATCGACGCCATCCACCATGTGTCGACGGGCAGGAGCTACGTCGACCCGTCCCTGGCCGGCGCGCTGCTCAAGCCGCGCAGCGCGGCGGAGGGTCCGCTCGACCAGCTCTCCGCGCGCGAACGGCAGGTCCTCATGGCGCTCGTGCGAGGTCGCTCGATCGCGGACATCGCCGCCGACCTCCGGCTGGCCGCCAATACCGTCAGCACCTACAAGGGCAGGCTGATGGAGAAGCTGGGGCAGGAGTCCCTCAGCGACCTCGTGCGCTACGCGTTGAAACTGGGCATCCTGGAATAGCGGTGGCCGGCGCATCGACGATGCGCGATGTCGCGGCGGCTCGCACCGCCCCCAGGGTCGTGATGGACCCCGACCGCGACACTAGAGCCGCAGGCTCACCGACGTTCCTTGCGTCGGACCGCTTTCTATCGACAGCGTTGCGCCGAACGCCAGTGCGCGCTCGCGCATGCCCATCAATCCATAGCCCTCGATCGGCGCGGCCAGGTCGAATCCGACGCCATCGTCCAGCACCCGCAGTTCCCAGGAGCCCGAGACGCGCGCAAAGGAGATGGCCACATGCCGTGCCCGCGCGTGCTTGCGCACGTTGGTCAGCGACTCCTGCGCGACCCGGAACACCATGCTCGCCACGTCGCCCGGCAGCGCGGCGGATGCCCGGTCGCAGTCCACCGTGCACAGTGCCGAGGCGTCCCGGCGGATCTCGGAAGCGAGCCACTGGAGCGCGGCGGGCAGCCCGCCATCGAGCGCCGGCGGCCGCAGGCCGGACACGAGGCGCCTGACGCTCGCCACCAGCGCATCGGTGCGCCCGAGAAGTTCGTCGACATCGGCGCGCTCGATCCTGCCGCCGTCATCCGCCCGCACCGCCAGGATGGACAGTTCCATCCGCAGGGCTGCCAGCTGCTGCCCCAGTTCGTCGTGCAGCTCGCGCGAGACCTGCGTGCGCTCCTCCTCGAGCGCCCGCGCGTTGTGGTCGCCCAATTCCCGCAATGCGCGCTGCGATCGTTCGAGCTCGGCCGTGCGCTCGGTGATCGCCGCCTCCAGCGCGACGACCGCCGGGGCGCGGACATCCAGGAGCCGGGCGACGAACGCCCGGCTAATCCACGAGGCCATGGCGGACCGCGTAGCGCACGAGCGCGCTGAGGGAGGGTTGCCCGAGCTTTTCCATCAGGCGGGTCTTGTAGGTGCTGACCGTGCTGGATGCCAGCTTCATCTCGGCGCCGATGTCGATCAGCGGCTTGCCGTGGGCGAGCTCGGCGAGGACCTGCCGCTCGCGCGCGGACAGTCGCGGCACCGGCTGGCCAGCCAGCGCTACCGGAGCGGGTTCGGCGACGGCCCGATCGATCCGCGGGTCGACATGGATCTTCCCGGCGAGCACGTGGCGCACCGCCTCGAGGAGCTGGCGGGGCCCGCAATCCTTGGAGATGAACCCGCGGGCGCCTTCGTCCAGGAGGCTGCGCGCCAGGCCATCGTCGGCGCTCATCGTGATCACCAGGATCGGGACGGCAGGATGGGCCGCCACGACGCGCGTCACCAGGTCGATGCCGGTGCAGCCGGGCATCGACAGGTCCAGCAGCGCCAGGTCCGGAACCGAGCGCGCCAGCCAGGCAAGGACTTCCGCGGCCGATCCGGCCTCGCCGACCACCTCCAGGCTGTCGTCGAGCGCGAGCACCCGGCGGATGCCGGCGCGCACGAGCCCATGGTCGTCAGCGACGAAGATCCGGTGCCTGACCGGCGGGGGTGAAGTCTGGGTGCGTGTCATTCGTTGGCTCGTCCCCTCGCGGCAGCGGGCCGGCGAGCGAGGCCCCGGCAGCTGCGGGATGCATGATTGTAGATATGCAACTACAGACTGTCATGCTCTCGCCATCATCAAGGCCATCCCGGCCTGTTCTCGTGGATACGGTTTGCAAACAAGTTCTCGAAGAAGCACCGTCTGCGTGCTTGATTGGCGGCTTGTAGAGTTTATACTACATTCACTCGCTCAACCCTACACCCGCGAAAGATCCTATGCTGCACTCCTCGTACCACGTGAGCGCGACAGCCGCCAGGAACCTCGAAGGCCCCGCGGCGGCGTACCCCGCGCCCCGCAAGGCACGCCCGCTCTGGACGGCCCGCTTCGGGCAATGCGTCGTCCGGACGGCGTGCCGGGAGGTCTTCGTCGACGGGGAGGCGAGCGCGCTGCAGCCGCGGGCGTTCGAGCTCCTGACCTACCTCATCGAGCATCGCGACCGCGTCGTCTCTGCCGACGAATTGCTCGACAACGTCTGGCGCACCGAGGAAGTGCAGCTGGGCTCGCTGGCCGCCGCGATCATGCGCGTGCGCCGCGCCCTGCGCGAGGAGAGCCACGGTCGCGGCTCCATGATCCGCACCTACGCCAAGTTCGGCTATCGCTTCGTGGCGCCGACGACCATCGATTTCCAGGACGCATGACGGCGGGGCCGCATCCGCGGCCGCGTGCTTCCTGCGCCCCGTCCCCGGGCGAGCGGATGGCCTTCGACGCTTCGCGTCCTGGACGCCAGGTGGTTCGCCGGCGTAACGGCTGGTGAATCCTGCGTGCAGTGGTTGATGCAGGGCGAGTTGGTCATGACAACGATGGACATCAACGCTAAGTTGCCGTCCTTCCACATGCAGAGGCGAAAACAACGTGTCCAGGTCATTGGTCGAGAAGAATGCGCGCGCGGACGTTCCGGATGCCGGCCGGCGGGCGTTGTCGCTGGGCCTGGGCCTGCTGCCGATGTTTCCCATGCTGCCTGGCTGCAGCGCGGGCATGGGAGAAGGGGACCAGCCATCGCCGACCGCGGGCCAGCCCGCGCAGGGCGGCGGGCCGGACGGCACGGCCACCACGCCTGCGCCCCCGGCGTCGGGCGCGGCGCCTGCCCCGGCAGCCTCCGCACCTGCGCCGGCAGCGTCGGCCCCCGCGACGCCCGAGGCCACGCCGGCTTCCGTCAGCGGTGTCTTCCGGCACCCGGGACTGCTGGTCACCGGCGATGACTTCACGCGCATCCGCGCATGCATCGACGCGGGCCAGCAGCCCTGGACGACCTGGTGGAACAAGCTGTGCGCGCACGGCGCCACGAGCCTGGATGCCAAGCCGAACCCGCAGGTGGCCGTGTATCGCGCGGACAGCACCAAGTTCGCGATGTATCGCGACATCCAGCGCGCCTGGTGCCTGGCACTGCGCTGGCGGCTGTCGGGCGACACCCGCTACGCCGACAAGGCGGTGGAGACGCTGGATGCCTGGGCGACCACGCTGCAGGTCATCGGCACGGTTCCCCCGGGATCGACGGCCCACGACGACCACACCTTCATCCTGCTCGCCGGCATGCAGGGCCACCAGTGGGCCCAGTCCGGCGAGCTCATGCGCGGCTATGCAGGCTGGGCGCCGGCGAGCCTGGCGCGCTTCCAGGACATGCTGCTGCGCGTCTTCGCCAGCATCTGCCAGAACCGGCTCACCACGCCGGCCATGGGGTCCCACGCCAACTGGGACATGTCGTCGCTCTGCGGGGCGCTGGCGATCGGCGTGTTCTGCGACAAGCCCGACCTGTACCGACAGGCATGCGACTACTACGCGGGCAACAACCGCGGCAAGCTGCAGATGTTCGGCAACGGCTCCATCGTGCACTCCGTCTACTACATGCACCCGGGCCATTTCGGCCAGTGGGAAGAGAGCGGCCGCGACCAGGGGCACTCGACGCTGGGCATGTCGCTCGGCGGCGACCTGCTCGAGATGGCCTGGAACCAGGGCGACGACCTCTACGGGCTGCACAACAACCGCTTCCTCGCGGCGGCCGAGTACGTCGCACGCTCCAACCTGCTGGACGAGAACGGCAAGACCTATCCGATGCCGTATGCGCGCGAGCAGGATCCGTCGCAGCCCCACACGAACCTCTGGACGCAGGTGAACCAGTCGTTCCAGCACGGCCGCAACGCCTGGGAGCCGATCTACAACCACTACGTGAACCGCCTGGGCCTGGCCGCGCCCAACGTCGCGCGCATGGTGGTCCAGTGCGAACCGAACTACTGGTCCGGCAATGGCGACGACATGGTGTTTCCCACCCTGACGCACCGCCGTGCGGACTATTCCGGGCCGATGAAGCCGCCATCCGGACTCACCGCGAGCGTGCGCGAAGGCCAGGTCGTGCTGTCCTGGTGGGGAAGCGTCGGCGCGACGTCCTATGTCGTCCGCAGAAGCGCGAGCGCCACGGGGCCCTTCAGCGACCTGGCCACGGTTCCTGCCACCGGCCTGCTCACCTGCACCGACACGCCGCCCAAGGGCGTCTGGTTCTATCGGGTCGGCATTCCGTCGGGCGGCAGTTCCGGCGTGGTGCGGGCGGCCGTCGCCGGCGAACAACGCCTGTCGATGCCGTTGAACGGCATGAATGGCGCCGGCACGTCGGGTGCCTTCCTGAGCCCGGACGGCATCCGCAGCACCGTCCAGGGCACGCTGCTGGACGCGGCGACCTGGGGCGACGGACGCCTCGGCGACAAGGCGGTCGCATTCGACGGCAAGGTGTCGGGCCTGCAGCTGCCGGCGGGCATCTTCAGCGGCCTGGACGACTTCTCCATCTCCCTGTGGGCCTACGCGAACGGCCTGCACTGGGACAGTTGCATGTTCTTCGCGGGCAACGACGGTTTCGGCTGCATGGCGATCGCGCCGCAGGCCGGCAGCGGCGGCCTGCGGTTCTCGATCTGCGCCGCCGGATTCAACGACTCTCAGGGCCTCGAGGCGGCCAGCCCGTTGCCGATCAGGCGCTGGGTGCACGTGGCCGTCACCCTCCAGGGCAGCAGCGGGCGGCTCTATGTCGACGGCAAGCAGGTGGCGAGCGCCGAGGACATCCTGCTCACGCCGCGCCAGGTGGGCGACCAGGTGGCCTTCCTCGGCCGCAACTGGGGCCACCCCGCCTTCAATGGGCGCCTGCAGGACTTCCGCGTGTACGCGGGCGCCCTGAGCCCCGCTGAAGTCGAGGCATTGGCGAAGTAGCGCCCGGGGACGGCGCGTCGCCGGCGGCCGGCGCGCCATCGAGGCGCCCCGCTCCGACGACGCTCGCCCGCGAACGCGGACGCCGGATCGGTCAGGCACCGAAATGCAGACCAAAAACATCCAATTTATCCATTACATCCATTCTTACCTGCGCTAATCTTCGGTCATCGGGCGGCTGACATGCGCGCCGTCGCAGGCCGTGAAAGGGCGGGCGTCGGTTCGCGGTGCCCCAACCCGTCGTCGCCGGAGGCTCCATGAAACGCCACATCGATTCGACCGCCGCTTCCCCCCGGCCCGCAACGCCGGCGCCGCGCAGCCGGCGCCGCGGCTCGAGTCCGGTCGGCGGCGCCGCTCGATCCGTGGCCGCGTGCCCGGCGCTTCCATGAACTCGCGCGCCGCGTGGGCGCTGGCCCAGGAGGAATACCGCGCCGCGCGCGACGGCATCGCCGCGCTGGAGCAGGCGGTCCCTGCCTTTCGCGGCCAGGCTCGCGCCTTCCGCGCCCCGATCGAGCACTTCCTGGCGTCGGATGCCGCGACGACGGCAGGCGGCCTGGCCCAGCTGGCACGCACGCTCACCGCGCAGGCGGAGCACCTGTCCTCCGTCCGGCGTGCCATCTCGTCGCATGTCGCGACGGCCAAGGCGTCGCTCGAGAGATACCAGGCACACCTGCGGGCGGCCGACGACGGGCGCGACGCCTTCAGGCAGCTGCAGCGCATCGTCGAAGGTGCGGCGAGAGGGATCTCGGAGACGGAAGACCTGATCGCGGACGCGGATCGCCTGCTGCAGGAGGCCGCCGCCCACCTCCTGGAAGGCGCCCTGAAGTTCGACCTGCCTCCGGCGGCGGAGCAACTGGCCCGCCAGCTCATCGACCGCGCCAGGACGTAGCGCAGGACCGAATCGGACACGCCCCGGGGGCGACGGCGTGCCGCCCGTGCGCTGCCCGGCGCCTGGCATCGAGGACATGCGCCGCATTCGTGCTGCGCAACGCCGGCCGGCCTGGCCACTCGCGCGTTGCCTTCCTGGACTATGCTTGGCGTCGGGCACCGCGAGCGCGCCTGCAGGAGTCCATCGATGACCGCGCTTGACCAGGATTCCGCCGCGTCGGCGTCGACGGGCCGCTGGTCGTCCGTCGGCGGGCTCGGCATCGGCTCGCTGGCCCGCACGTTGGTCTCCAGCATCGTGCTGACCCTGCTCCTGACGGCCATCCCGTTGGCCGTGGGCGATCGCCGCCCGACATCCCCGGCCCAGTGGCTCGCGATGCTCGCGTGCGACGCCGTCCTGGCGCTCCTGGTCGCCGCCCTCGTCGCCGTCGCCGAGCGTCGCCTCGTCGTCCACGCGCGGGAGGTCGAGGCGACGAACGCGCGCATGGCCGCGATCCTGGACAACATGCCGGATCTTGCCTGGGTCAAGGACGCCGGCGGGCGCTACATCGCCGTCAATCGCGCGCTGGCGAGCGCGAAGGGATTCGACCGGCCAGCCGACATGATCGGGTTGAAGGACCAGGACGTCCAACCTCCGGCGATGGCCAGCGCGTATGTATCGGACGACCTCGAGGTGATGCGCACGGGCGCCGGCAAGCGGATCGAAGAGCAACACGCCAACGCCGACGGCAGCGCCGCCATCGTGGAGACCATCAAGACCGCCCTGCGCGACGCCAGCGGTCGCATCGTGGGAACCGTCGGCATCGCCCGCGACATCTCCATGCGTCGCCAGGCCGAAACCGAGCGCCAGGCGCGGCAGGCCGCGGAGGGCGCCAATCGTGCCAAGAGCGAATTCCTGGCCAACATGAGCCACGAGATCCGCACGCCGATGAACGCGATCCTGGGCATGTCCTACCTGGCGCTCGACAGCGGCCTCGAGGCGCCCCAGCGCGCCTACGTCCAGAAGATCCACAGCGCCGCCGAATCGCTGCTGGGGATCATCAACGACATCCGCGACTTCTCGAAGATCGAGGCGGGCAACCTGGCCATCGAATCGATCCCGTTCAACCTGGCCGACGTGATCGACGACCTCGCCGACGTGCTGGGGCGCAGCGCCGCCAGCAAGGATCTGGAGCTCTTCCTGATCCAGCGGCCCGACGTACCTGTCCTGCTCATCGGCGATCCGGCCCGCCTGCGCCAGGTCCTGCTCAATCTCGGCAGCAATGCCGTCAAGTTCACCGAGCGCGGCGCGGTGGACATCACGGTCACCGTCGTCGAATCGAACGACGATGTCACCCGCCTGCGCTTCGAAGTTCGCGACTCCGGCATCGGCATGACGGCGCAGGAGCAACGCCAGCTGTTCCAGCCGTTCACCCAGGTCGACGCCTCGACCAGCCGGCGATTCGGCGGCACCGGCCTGGGCCTGACCCTCTGCCGCCATCTCGCGCGCCGGATGGGCGGCGACATCGAGGTGGCGAGCGAGCCCGCAACGGGAAGCCGGTTCGGGCTCCTGCTGCCGTTCGGCCGCCAGGCCCCGGCCCCGCCGAACGGCGCGTCGCTGGCGGAGGCCTTTTCCGGCAAGCGCCTCCTGGTCGTCGACGACAGCGCACGCTCCTGCGAAGTGCTCGGCGCCCTGGCGGCCAGCGTCGGGTTCGACGTCACGAGCAGCCCGTCCTGCCGCGATGCCGCCCAGCTGATCGTGCTGGCGCGCGCACTCGACCGGCCGTTCCACCTCGTGCTGATCGATTCGAAGACGCCCGCGCCGGACGATATCGCGTGCGTCGGGAAGCCGTACGGACCTGCCCAGGACAGCACCGCGCCGGTCGTCGCCCTGATGGCCACCGCGCTGGACCACGAGGCGCTTCGCGAGCGGTTCGAACCGGACGCGACTCAGGCATGGCGCGTGGTCGCCAAGCCGGTCACCCTCACGGCCCTCGTGGAGCACGGCGCCGCGCTGCTGGGCATGCCGGCTTCGGCGTCGCCGCGCATGGCCGGCCGTGACGACACGCTGCATTCGAACCGGGACGCCCTGCGCGGGGCCCGCATCCTGCTGGTGGACGACAACGCCTTCAACCGCGAGATCGCGGCCACGCTGCTCGAACGCGCCGGCGTCGTCGTGACTTCAGCCCGCGACGGACGCGAAGCGCTGGACCAACTCCAGCACGGCGAGTTCGACGCGGTGCTGATGGACTGCCAGATGCCGACACTCGACGGCTATGCGACCACCCGGGCGCTGCGGGCCTTTCCTCGTCTCGAGGGGCTGCCCGTGATCGCCATGACGGCGGACGCCCACGTCGACGACCTGCAAAGGGCGTTCGCCTCGGGCATGGACGACCACGTGGCCAAGCCCATCGACGTCGTCGCCTTCTTCGCGACGCTGGCGCGCTGGGTGGCGCCAAGACACGCGCCGCGCGAGCGCACCCGCTGAGCGCGCTCAGTCCGGCCGGGGCTGCCAGCGTCGCAGCATGGCCTGGAAGGCGTCGGCGTCCAGCGGCTTGGGGAGGAAGCTCACGCCGTCGAGCCGCCCGCGCCGTTCGACCTCGTCCTGCTGCAGGAACGACGTGGCGATGACGAGCGCCGGGCGATCGTCCTGCGCCGCGACATGGCGCAGCATCTCCAGGCCATCGATGTGGGGCATGACGATGTCGGTGACCAGGATGTCCGGCGTCATCCGCCCCATCGCCTGCAGTCCTTCGAATCCGTTGCGCGCCGTGGCGACGACCGCAGCCGGGAATTGCTCTTGAACCAGCATCTCGACCAGGGCGAGCGCGGCAGGATCGTCGTCGACGACCAGGACGCGGGGTGACGTCCCGGCGTTCCTGGCCGGCGGCTGGCCGCCGCCGCTGCGCATGGCATCGATCAACGCCTGCGCCGAATCGACATCGATCTTGCGGTGGCCGCTGGGCGTCTTCCAGGCCTTGAGCCGGCCGGCGTCGACCCAGCGCTGGACGCTCTGCACGGACACGCCGAGCATCTCCGCGAGTTGCCGGGGTGAATACGACGACTTGTTCTCAGCCATGGATCAGTCCGGAGGGCCCCGGTCGCGCTGCGGTCAGGCGGCGACGAATTGGGCTGCCAAAAGTATCCACTTTAACTGCTCTATCCATATTGATGATCTCTAGACTGGCATGCAAGACGTCGCGCTCCTGAAACGAACGCCCGTTGGGTGAGGCTGGTTGCACGCCTCGACGCATTCCGCGATTTCCGGAGACAGCATGACATTCATCAGGAACTTGAAGATCGGTGCCCGACTCGCCATCGGCTTCGCCACCATGATCGCGTTGATGGTCGCGATGGCCATCATCGGGATCACGCGGGTGCAGGCGGTCGACGACAACACCGACGTGATCGTCAACGACCGCTACATGAAGATCGCCTTGGCCAACGGCATCCAGGACAAGGTCGACATCAAGTCGCGCGCCCTGCGCACGGCCCTGATCGCGACGGATCCCAAGGTCGTCGACGAGCAGCTCGCGGAAGCCCGCGGCACCACGACCGCCGTCGCCGATGCATTTGCGAAGCTGCAGGCGACGATCCGGACGACCAAGGGCACGGCGGCCCTCAAGCACGCCTTCGAAGAGCGGGCCCCGTTCGTGGAGGCGAGCAATCGCCTCGCCGAACTCATCCAGGCAGGGCGGCGCGAAGAGGCCACGTCCTTCCTGCTGCAGAACCTGATTCCCCGCCAGACCACCTATCTTGCCGCCCTCGATGCCCTTGTCGAGTCCCAGGTCGAAGGCATGCGCGGGTTCGCCGCGGAGGCCGCGTCGCAGGCGCACGGCGCCGTGCTGATGATGGGCGCGATCGCGGCGATCGCGACCGCGCTGGCTGCCGCGCTCGGACTGACCATCGCGCGCTCCATCACCGGTCCGATCGCACGAGCGGTCACGCTGGCGCAGACGGTCGCGGCCGGCGACCTCACCTCGCACATCGAGGCCACCGCCCGCGACGAGACCGGCCAGTTGCTGGCCGCCCTCAAGATGATGAACGAAAGCCTGGTCAACGTCGTCGGACAGGTCCGCCACGGCAGCGACTGCATCGCCACGGGCTCCAGCCAGATCGCGACGGGCAACGCCGACCTCTCGCAGAGAACGGAGGAACAGGCCTCGAACCTGCAACAGACCGCGGCCTCGATGGAGCAGCTGACCGTCACCGTCCGCAACAACTCGGACACGGCGCGCCAGGCGGCCCAGCTGGCAGGCTCCGCCGCCGCGGCGGCCACCGACGGCAGTTCGGTCGTCGAGCGCGTCATCGTCACGATGGAAGCCATCGACGCTTCGAGCCGCAAGATCTCGGACATCATCGCCGTGATCGACGGCATCGCGTTCCAGACCAACATCCTGGCGCTCAACGCAGCCGTCGAAGCCGCGCGTGCAGGCGAACAAGGCCGGGGATTCGCCGTCGTCGCGGGCGAGGTCCGCAGCCTCGCACAACGCTCCGCGGAGGCGGCCCGGCAGATCAAGACCCTCATCACCGACAGCGTCGAGAAGGTGCACGCCGGCACGGATCAGGTTGCCGCAGCAGGACGATCGATGCACGACATCGTCGACCAGGTCCGGCGCGTGAGCGACCTCATCGAGGAGATCAGCGCCGCGACCCTGGAGCAGACCCAGGGCATCGGCCAGGTCGGCGCCGCGGTGAGCCAGCTCGACCAGGTGACGCAGCAGAACGCCGCGCTGGTCGAGGAGAGCGCAGCGGCGGCCGAGAGCCTGAACCAGCAGGCGGCCCGCCTCGTGGAGGCCGTGGGCGTGTTCAGGCTCGGCGCTTCCTAGTGTCGCGATCGGGAAGTTCGTCGAACAGGTCGCGAGCGAGAGCAGGCGTTGCCGAATCCTTTCGATCACGACGCTAGTAGATCCAGGTCAGCGACAGCAGCCGGCCCGTGCGGACGAGGAACGCGTCGAGATCCAGCGGCTTGGGCAGGAACTCGTTCGCGCCGGATTCGATGCACACCCGCTCCGTCTCCCGGTTCGTGCTGCCGGACGAGGCGAGGATCGGGATCGCCGCGAGCGCAGGCGTCTGCCGGATCCGGCGGATCGCCTCGAGGCCATCCATGACAGGCATCGTCATGTCCATCACGACGAGGTCGGGCCGCAGGCGCTCGACGCACGCCAGTGCCTCTCGACCATCGCCGGCCTCCGCCACGTCGAAGCCCAGCGCGCCCAGGCTGTCGACCAGCACCGCACGGTTCTGCGGGACGTCGTCCACCACCAGCACGCTGCGCCGCCGGCCGGCGTAGCCGATCGGGCTGCCGGGGGAGGCCGCTTCCGGCCGCTCCTCCGCGCCGAGCGGCAGTTCCAGGTCGAACCAGAAGCGCGTGCCGCACCCGGCCTCGCTGCTCACGGCAATGTCGCTGCCCATCAACAGGACGAGTTCCCGGCTGATCGCGAGGCCCAGGCCCGTTCCGCCCTCGCGCCGCCCCGGCTCGCTCACCTGCTCGAAGGGCTTGAACAGGCGCTCCTGCTGCGCCGTGGTCATGCCGATGCCGGTGTCGCGGATGTCGAAGCGCAAGCGCGCCGCGCCGGGCGATCGTCCGACGACGGAGACCCCCAGCACCACCGTCCCGCTGTCGGTGAACTTGACGGCGTTGGAGAGCAGGTTCAGGAGCACCTGCCGCAGTCGCTTCTCGTCGGCGCGGACGCTCGCGGGCAGGTCCGGTGCGAGCTCCTGCACGAACAGGAGCGACTTCTCCTCTGCTTTGACGCGCACGATGTCGGCCAGGACGGCGAGGAAGCCCTGCAACGCGATGTCGGTGGGGTTCAATTCGACCTTGGCCGCATCGATGCGGGCCAGGTCGAGGATGTCGTTGATCAGCGTGAGCAGGTGCTGGCCGCTCTCGCGGATGATCTTCAACCCGCGCGTCTGCCGCTCGTTCATTCCCTTGTCCTGCTGGAGCAACTGGGCGAAGCCGAGGATGCCGTTCAGCGGGGTGCGCAGCTCGTGGCTCATCTGGGCGAGGAAGGCGCTGCGCTGGCGCGCGAGCCGCTCGGCCTCCGCCAGCGCCGCCTGGTGCGCGGCCTCCGCGGCCTTGCGCTCGCGGATGTCCCGCGCGACGCCCACCGTGCCCAGTACCGTGCCGTCCTCGTCGAGCACGGGCACCTTGTAGGTCTCGACCCAGACGTCGCCATCGACGGTGGCGAGCGACTCCTCCACGGTCTTGCGCTGCAGCGACGTCATCACCTGCACGTCGTCCGCCCGCGACGACCGCGCGAGCTCGGGCGGCCGGAAGTCGTCGTCGCAGCGGCCCTCCATCCGGACGACGCTGGTTCCCAGCGCGGCCGCGGTGGCCTGGTTGACCGTCAGGTACCTGCTCTGCGTGTCCTTGAGCCACGCGAACATCGGCAGCAGGTCGATCAGCGTGCGCAGGTACTTCGCCTGCTGCCGCTGCTCGTCGGTGCGAGCGCGCAGCGCGATTTCGGCCTGGGTGCGGCCGATCGCGTAGCGGATCGACCGCGCCAGCGTCGCCCGATCGACCTGTCCCTTGATGAGATAGTCCTGCGCGCCGGCCTGCAAGGCGCGCAGCGCCACCTCCTCGTCGCTCGAACCGCTCATGACCACGAGCGTCGGCACCGAGGACTCCCGGCACAGCCTGTCCAGCGTGTCGAGGCCGGTGCTCTCAGGCAGCCCCAGGTCGAGCAGCACGACGTCGAAGGTCGACGTGCGCAGGAGTTCGATGCCCTCGGTCAGGTTGTCGACCCAGCGACACTGCGTCCTCAACGCCGTCGATTCCTCCAGCATGAGCCTGATCAGGCGCGCGTCGGCCGCGCAGTCCTCGATCAGGAGGAGCCTGATGCGATCGGTGTTCATTTCGGCGGCAGCGTGACGACATTGAGCCAGAAGTCCTCGATGGCCCGCACGATGCGCATGAACTGGTCGAAGTCCACGGGCTTGGTGACGTAGCAGTTCGCGTTGAGGTTGTAGGCGCGCAGGACGTCTTCCTCCGCCTGGGAGGTGGTCAGGATCACCACGGGGATCACGCGCAGGACCGGATCCTGCTTCATGGCGGCAAGCACCTCGCGGCCGTCCATCCTTGGCAGGTTCAGGTCGAGGAGCACGAGATCCGGGCGGACGGCGTCCTGGTAGGGCTCGCGCCGGCGCAGGTAGTCGAGTGCCGCCACGCCGTCTTCGACGACGCTGATGTTGTGCAGCAACTTGCTGCCCTTGAGCGCTTCGCGCGTGAGACGAACGTCTCCCGGATCATCCTCGACCATCAGGATGTCGATCGATCTCATCGCGCGCGGCCCGACCATGTCGTACTCCCTGCGGCGCCCATCCCTTGCCGCGGAAAATTCACTATAGACCGATGGTCGGGTCGCGTACAGCCGGGATTTCTCCTTCGAGCCCCGCGCGCCGGAGCTCGGTGATCCAGTCCAGGATCGCGCGCGACTGGAATCCCTGCGACAGGCTGCGCAAGCGCTCGGCGAAAGGCAGGTAGCGCGGGTCCAGCGCGACGAGGTGGTCCGCACGCTCCGCGAGGCTGCGCATGTTGCCGATCCGGGCCAGTTCGTACAGCCGTACCAGCTCCTCCCCCTCCGGCGAAATCAGGCGCGTCGCGGACATCGAAGGATCGTCGCCGGCGGGACCGGGACGGCCAGCCTCGCCGCGACGTCGGCGGAGGTCCGCGATGGCAGCGGCGATCGCGACCGCTTCGACGGGCCCGTGAAGCACCGCATCGGCCCCGCTGTCTCCTGGATCGGCGGGCGCCCCCGATTGCAGGAGCGCGAGCAGCGGAAGCTCGCGCAGGACCGGATCGCGTCGAAAGGGCTGGAGCGTGCCGGCAAGGGTCGCGTCTGCGGCCACGACGTCCACCAGCACCAGGTCGGACAAGGGCGCGCCGGACCGCGCCGATGTGGACGCCGACGCCGCATCGTCGGCCTGCACGATCTCGAAACCACAGTCGGCCAGCGACTCCAGCAGCGCGCGGCGAGGCCCGCCCGCCGCGCCGACGAACAGGATCCTGCGCCAGGCGGCTGGGCGGCCCGGGGCCGCCGGCGCCGTCGGGCCTTGCGGCGGCAGTGCGCCGGCTTGCGCGACCGTCGTCTCGATCGAGAAGCGAAACACACTGCCCCCGCCGGGGCGGGCCGCGACGCCGAGGTGGCCCCCCATCATCGCGAGCAGGCGCTGGCCGATCGCCAGGCGCAATCCGCTTCCATCGACCTGGTCGCCCCCACCCTCCCTTGGTCCGAAGGGCTTGAACAGCAGGGGCAACTGCGCGGCCTCGAAAGTTCGTCCGGTGTCGACCGCCTCGAACTGGAGCTGCGCGGTCTCGGCCGTCGTGTTCCGGCACCGCACGTCGAGGCTGACACCGCCCCGCTCCGTCCTGTCGACCGCGCTGGAAAGCAGGTTGACCAGCAGCTGTTCGAGCCGCATGCCATCGACCTGCAGCGCGCGCGGCCACGGGTCGTCGACCTGGCAGGAGAAGTCGAGTCCCTTGCGATGCGCTGCCGCCTGGACGACGGCGGCGACCTGGTGCACCAATGCCGGCACGTCGGTGGGCTGCGGCCGAAGTTCCACCATGCCGGACTCGATCCGCGACAGTTCGAGCACGTCGTTGATCGTCGCCAGGAGTCCTTCGCCGGCGCGCCGGATCTTCCGCAGCTGGGCGGCCTGCGACGGGTCGCCCCCCGGCTCGTCCTGCAGGAGCCGGGCGTAGCCCAGGATGGCGTTCAGCGGCGTGCGCAGCTCATGGCCCATGCGGGCCACGAAACGGCTCTTCGCCCGATCCGCCTCCTCGGCAGCGGCCCGGGTGTCCTGCGCCGCGGCGGCTGCCGCCTCCACATGCCGGAGCCGCGCACCGTGGGCCTCGATCATCCTGTCGATCCCCGCGGCGAGCCGCCCGACGTCGTCGGTGGCCGCATCCGCGGCCCGCACGCCGCCTTCTCCATCAGCCGCGGCTTCAGCCACGCCGACCAGGCCGCGCAATCGAACCCGCAGCCGATGCCAGAGCGCGAAGCCCAGCACCGCCGCGAGGATCGCCAGGAGCAGGCCGGCCACGAGCGCCACGTGCATCGCTCAGTCCTCGGCCGGGGAACTCGTGGCCGGAAGCGTGAACACGAACGTGGACCCTTCCCCTTCGACGGACCGCACCTCGATCTGCCCTCCGTGGCGCTGGACGATCTTCTTGCAGATGGCCAGGCCGATCCCCGTGCCGGGATACCTGGCGCGCCCGTGCAGGCGCTGGAAGATCACGAAGATGCGCTCGAAGTACTCGGCTGCGATGCCGATCCCGTTGTCGCTCACGGCGAAGCGCCAGGCGCCATCCGCCCGTTCGGCACTGATGCGCACGATCGGGGCGATCTCGCGACGGAACTTCATGGCGTTGGACAGGAGGTTGCGGAAAAGCTGCGACAGCTGCGTCGCGTCGCCCATCACCACCGGGAGATCCGCGACTTCGACGCGCGCGCCGCATTCCTCGATCGCGAACTCCAGGTCCCCCAACGCGGTCCGGACGATCAGGTTGCAATCCGTGGCGGCGAACGGCCTGGCCTTGGTGCCCACGCGCGAGAAGGCCAGCAGGTCGTTGATCAGTGCCTGCATGCGCTTGGCGCCGTCGACCGCATACCCGATGAACTCGTCGGCGTCGGCATCCAGCCTGCCGTGGTACCTCTGCGAGAGCAACTGAAGATAGCTCGCGATCTTGCGCAGCGGTTCCTGCATGTCATGCGACGCGATGTAGGCCAGCTGTTCGAACTCGATGTTCGAGCGCTGGAGCGCCGCTTCCGTTTCCGTTCGCACGGCGATCTCCTGCTGCAGGCGCGAGTTCTGCTCGGCGAGCTGGCGCCGCAGCGCGTAGAGCGCCAGGTGGCTCTCGATGCGCGCCAGCACTTCGGCGCCATCCAGCGGCTTGGTGACGTAGTCGACCGCCCCCGCGGCAAAGCCCTCGAGCTTGTCGGCGGTGTCCGTCAACGCGGTCATGAAGATCACCGGAATCGTGCGCGTGCGTTCGCTGCCCTTGAGTCGGCGGCAGATCTCGAAGCCATCCGTCCCGGGCATCATCACGTCGAGCAGGATGAGGTCCGGCAGGACGTAATCCGCGCGCTCGATCCCTTCCTCCCCGCTCAGGGCGACGACCGCCCGATACCCCCGGCGCTCCAGATGACTGGTCACCACCTCGAGATTGGCCGGCATGTCGTCGACGATCAGGATTGTCCCGTTCGACACGGGTTGCGCAGGAGCGTCCAAGTCGCTTCCTCCATGTTCAGCACGGAGTCTATGCCCGCGGCCGGGTGCACACCAGGCTGGACGCCGAAGCGCCGGCCGGAGGAGACGGATGGCCTTGCATTCGTCGCCGACCGGATAGGTATTTGCCCTCTTTAGTTCAGTCATCGCACGAACTATTCTGCGAACGCTGAAACGGGGAATTCCGCTCGTCGCGACACGCCACTGCATTCTTTTACTCGAATGATTTACCGCCATATCAAGTCCAGTGATGCGCCGCGACGATCAGGCCGCGACCTTCACGGCCACCGTATCGCCCGCATCCTTCCCTGACTTCATCGACGCGACCAGACCATGCGAACAAACGATCGTCCCCTCGGTTCGGCACTGACACGCCGCACGTTCCTGCAGACGGCCGCCGCCGGAAGCGCCATCGGCGCACCGATGGCGCACGCGGCGGCGCCGGCCTTCGCGCCACAGTGGGATTCGCTGGCCAGCGGCTATCGGACGCCGGAATGGTTCCGCGACGCCAAGTTCGGCATCTGGGCCCACTGGACGGCGCAATGCGTTCCGGAGATGGGCGACTGGTACGCCCGCAACATGTATCTGCAGGGCAACTGGCAGTACGAGCACCACGTCCGGACCTACGGCCATCCGACGCAGGTGGGTTTCATGGAGATGCAGAACCGCTGGAAGGCGGAACACTGGGACCCGGACGCGCTGCTCGACCTCTACGTCAAGGCGGGCGCGCGCTATTTCGTCGCGCTTGCCAACCATCATGACAACTTCGACGCCTACGATTCGAAGTACCACGGCTGGAACAGCGTCCGCGTGGGGCCCCGGCGCGACATCGTCGGCGGCTGGGCCAAGGCGGCGCGCGCACGCGGGCTGCGTTTCGGCGTCAGCAACCATTCCGCCCATGCCTGGCACTGGCAGCAGGCCGCCTACGGGTACGACCCGGAAGGACCGCTCGCGGGCCAGCGCTACGACGCCTGGAAGCTGAGCCAGGCCGATGGACGCGGCAAGTGGTGGGAAGGGCTCGACCCGCAGGACCTCTATACCGGCCGCAACATGGTGATGCCCGACGGCATCGAGACCGTGCGCACCGCCAACGAGTGGCATGAGCAGAACGATCGCCAATGGGACGAGAAGGCCCCTTTGCAGAATCCCGCCTTCACCCGGCGCTGGTTCCTGCGCTGCCGCGACCTGATCGACACCTATCGGCCGGATCTCGTCTATTTCGACAATTCCGGCCTGCCGCTCGGACAGGCCGGCCTGGACATCGCCGCCCACTACTACAACGCCAGCATGGCCTGGAACGGCGGCAAGCTGGAAGCGGTCATCAACGCCAAGCAGCTCCCGCCCGAGCGGCGAGCGGCGCTGGTCGAGGATGTGGAGCGCGGGTTCCGCGAGGGCATCGAGCCCCTGCCCTGGCAGACGGACACCTGCATCGGCGACTGGCACTACAACCGCGGCGTCTTCGAGCACCACACCTACAAGGACGCGACCACCGTCATCCATCGCCTGTGCGACATCGTGTCGAAGAACGGCAACCTGCTGCTGTCCGTGCCGCTGCGCGGCGACGGGACCATCGACTCCGACGAGCGCAAGGTGCTCGAGGGCATCGCGGCCTGGATGGGGCGCAACGGCGAGGCCATCCACGGGACGCGGCCCTGGCGCAGCTACGGCGAAGGGCCCACGCGCGTGGCCGGCGGCATGTTCAGCGAGGGCAACTCGCAGCCGCTTTCGTCGGAGGACATCCGCTTCACCACCAAGGACGGCGCGCTGTACGCGATCGCCCTGGGCTGGCCCCGGAGCGGCAGCCTGCGCATTGCCGCACTGGCGCAGGGGTCCGCGCTCGCCCCGGGCCTGATCGAGCGCGTGGAGGCGCTCGGCGCGCCCGACAGCCTGGCCTTCACCCGCAGCAGCCGCGGACTGGAAGTCAAGCTGCCCGAAGGGCTTGGCGGCGCGCCCGCGGTCGTGCTGAAGATCCGCGGTCCGGGACTCGCCTGAGAACCCGCGTCATCCCCGCCCCCGCTCGTCCCGGCGCGCCGCTGTCGCGCCATGCCGTCAACTCGCAGAACGACAATGACCTTGCCCCTTTCTCGCAAACTGCTCGCCGCCTGTGCGCTCGTCTCCTTCCTGAACGTCGCCGCGGCGGCTGAACCGGCGCATGCCGACCTGGTCGTGGAGGCGGAAGGCGCCGGACCGCGCATCGATCCCGATATCTACGGCCAGTTCGCCGAGCAGCTGGGAGCCGGGATCTACGGCGGCCTGTGGGTCGGGCCGGAGTCGCCGATTCCCAACACGCGCGGCTGGCGCAACGACGTGGTCCAGGCGCTGCGCCGCCTCCAGGTTCCGGTGGTGCGCTGGCCCGGCGGCTGCTTCGCCGACGACTACGACTGGCGCGACGGCATCGGCGATCCCGCGAAGCGCCCGGTGCGGCTCAACCGCTGGTGGGGCGGCGTGCCGGAAACCAATCGCGTGGGCACCCACGAATTCATGGACCTGGCCGAGCAGCTCGGCGCGGAGGTCGTCATTGCCGGCAACATGGGGTCGATGCCGCCGCGTGACATGAGCCAATGGCTCGAGTACATGACGGCGACCGGCCCGTCCGCCCTCACCGACGAGCGCCGCCGCAACGGTCGCGACAAGCCCTGGAAGGTCAAGTACATCGGCGTCGGCAACGAGAGCTGGGGGTGCGGCGGCAACATGCGGCCGGAGTACCAGGCCGACCTGCACAACCGCTATGCCACATTCCTGAACGGCGGCGCGCTGCGCATCGCCTCCGGCGACGGCACGGGCAACGACCACCTCATCGACGTGCTGATGGAGCGCTCCATCGGCCAGATGGACGCGCTGACCCTGCACTACTACACGATCCCCGGAAACTGGTCGAAGAAGGGCTCGGCCACCGGTTTCGATGCGGGCGAATGGGCGCACACGCTGAAACTGGCGCGCGGCATCGAAGGCCGCATCGAGGCCATCGAGGCCATCATGGACAAGCACGATCCGAAGCGGCGCATCGGCCTGTTCATCGACGAATGGGGCACGTGGTACGACACGGAGCCCGGAACCAATCCCGGCTTCCTGTACCAGCAGAACACGCTGCGCGACGCCCTCGTGGCGGCGTTGACCCTCGATGTGTTCCATCGCCATACCGACCGCGTGCGCATGACCAGCATCGCGCAGATGGTCAACGTGCTGCAGGCCATGGTGCTGGCCGACGGCCCGCGGATGCTGCTGACGCCGACGTACCACGTGTACGACATGTACAAGCCCTTCAAGGGCGCGACGCCGCTGAAGGCCGCGCTCGGCACGACCCGCTGGCACCGCGGCGACGATGAACTCCCGGCCGTGGATGCCAGCGTCGCGCGGGGCGCCGACGGTTCGACGGTGCTCGCGCTCGTCAACCTCGATCCGGAGAGGCCGGCGCATGTCCGCACGAACCTCAAGGGCGAGTTCCGCGGAAGCATCCTGACCGCCGCAGCGATGGATGCGCACAACACGTTCGACCGGCCGCACGCCATCGAGCCCGCGCCCTTCTCGGCCCGCAGCGGTCCCGAAGGATTGACGCTGGAACTGCCGCCCAGGGCCGTGCTCGTCGTCAGCGCACCCGCCCGCCCGTGAGTCCCCGATGGCACGAACGCTGACCCGACAGGCCTGCGCGACGGGCCGCTCCCGAGCGCTCGTCGCCATCGTGATCGCGCTGATGGCCGGCTGCGCCACCGCGCCGGAGATCGCCCGCCCCCTCGTGACGCAGCCGCCGCCATCGAGCATGGCCGAGCTCTGCGCACGCATGACCCCCGGCATCAACCTGGGCAACACGCTGGAGGCCCTGCCCGACGAGACGGCGTGGGGCAATCCGAAGCCGTC
>JBJMWE010000175.1:0-12433 GCA_045810285.1 Vitreoscilla sp.
GCCAAAAAGGTTCTTCGCCGATCTGCGGGGAGGCTGCCGGCAACGTGGCTGGCGGGGCGGGGGCATCGCCTCACGGACAGGCTCATCCCTTGACCCGGTCATCCTGCGCGCAGTCGCAGGATCCACCGCTGCCGGGCCGCCGCGTGCGTCATGGACCCCGCTGCTCGCGGCAGCCGCACATGACCGACGAGACATCCTGGCAGGGGGTGGATCCTGCGACTGCGCGCAGGATGACGGGGCAAAGAATCGACGTTCCGGGCAGCGTCCCACACCAGGTCTGGACGGACGCGCTCCCCGCACTTCGGCGATGAACCTTTTTTTCTGGTTCTCGCCGAACTGCGGGGACGAAGCGAAGCGCCTGACCAGCGCGGTGTCATCCTGCGCGCAGTCGCAGGATCCACTCCTGTCACGCGAACGGCCTGGCCGAAGGGTCAGTCTCGCGGCAGCATCCTGGCTGGGTGGGGTGGATCCTGCGACTGCGCGCAGGATGACAGGCGTGGGATGGGCCGGGCGGGGGCGTTGGCGATCCAGGCCTCCAATGCAGCAGCGTCGGAGCGCTCGACCCAATTGGGCGACGGACCAGTCAGAGTACTCCCCGCATCTCGGCGAAGAACCAAAAAAAACGCCGCCGGCTTCCCGGCGGCGATGCAGCGGCGGGCGCGAGGCGCCCGGGCCGGCACGTCAGAACTTGTAGGCGGCGCCGAACAACACGGTGCGGCCGTACTTCTGGTATTCGTAGGCGCGGTCCGTGCTCCCGCCGTAGGTCCGATACGGCGCGTCGTTCAGGTTGCTGATGGACAGGTTGAAGCCGAGGTCCTTCATCGGGCCGTCCTGGAACGTGTAGCCCAGCTGCATGTCGACCACGCGTTCGCCCACCACGTAGCGCAGCGTGCGGTCGTTGGCGAAGTTGGCGATCTCGCCCACGAAGGTCGAGCGCTGGCGCTGGCTGATGCGGGCCTCGAAACCGTACTTCTCGTAGTAGAAGGTCAGGTCCGTGACGTTCTTGGACAGGCCCGGCAGCGGGATGTTGGAGCCGATGTTGCTGTTCGGATCCTGGATCTTGATCTTGCTGCTGGTGTGGCTGGCGCTGGCGGCGATGCCGAAGCCGTCGAGCGGCTGGAACAGCATGCCGAGCGGCAGGGAGGCCGTCAGCTCGATGCCCTGGATCTTCCCGCCCTTGCCGTTGAACGGTGCGGTGAACTGGCCGATGTTGGTCGACGCCGTCGTTCCAGGCGTGAACGCCGAGAAATCGTAGCTTTCGGACTGCTGGTAGATGTAGGACTTCAGGTCCTTGTAGAAGACCTGGGCCGACACATAGGCCTTGGTGCCCCAGTACTTCTCGTAGGTCACGTCGACCGCATTCGCACGCCACGGATCGAGCTTCGGATTGCCGCCGCTGCCGCCAGGCACGCCCGTGCTGTCATTGACGCCGAAATCCACCGGGACGCGCAACTGATCGAGGCGCGGACGCGCCATTTGACGCGCAAGGCCCAGGCGCACGGTCTGCTGGGAGCCCAGGTCCAGGCCGAGGTTCAAGGAAGGCAGGATGTCGTTGTAGGTCTTGCCGGCCGTGATGGGGACGATGTCGAAGGTCGATCCATCGGGGTTCGGGCTATTGGGATGCGAGTTCGTGAAGTGACCCGACGACGACTGGTCGGTATGGATCACCTGAATGCCCACATTGCCGCGCAGGCCCATGCCGCCGACTTCGCTGTCGATGTCGGCCTTGAAGAAGCCGCTGGTCACCTTCTCGTTGACATCCCATGCCTTCTGCACAAGGTAGGGTTGCGCGTCTTCGGAGGGCGCGAACGGCTGGAAGTACTTGGCGACGACGCCAGGCACGTTCCAGGTCGGGATCGTGCCTCCTCCGGCGAAGCCGAGATTGACCGGCGCGTACAGCAAGTCGCTGGAGATGTTCGGCGTGCCCTGGGCCGTGAGGCTGCCTTCGGGCTGGCGCTTCTTCTTCGCGCGATCCGAATAGTTCAAGCCCAGCTCGAATTGGGAGAAGACGTTGCCGAGGAATGGCGCCGGCAGGACGCCGCTGAGCTTGCCGGCGCTCAGTTCGTCCGTGACGTGCGGCTTCTTGCCATAGCCCTGGCCGTAGATGGTCGGCCCGAGCTGCAGCTTGCTGGGGTCGCTGTAGTCCAGCCCGGCGGTCAGCTGCGGAAAGCCCGAGTCGACGTTGTAGGTGATCGTGTCCAGCACGTTCGTGCCGCTCGGCCCGAGCTGCATGTTGTTCTCGAGGCTCAGTTCATCCTTGGTCGACTTCGAATAGCTCAAGTCAGCGACCAACGTGGCATCGCCCGCCTTGAGCTTGTTGTTGACACCGATCGCGTTGATCGTGTCCTTGCGGTTGTAGTACATGCCGCGAACGAGCGGCACGGTGTTGCCCACCGTGGCGCCGGTCAGCGTGTTGTTGCTGTCGATCGTCAGGTTGCTGAAGGTGTTGTTCGACGGATAGTTGCCGAGGTTCACTTCGAACTGGTTCGCGGTCTCGCGGCGCGTGTCCGACGAGTGGTACAGGTCGACCAGCGTGCTCCAGGCGTCGTTCGGCTTGAACTCCAGCACGCCGATGAGGCCGTCGCGCGTGTCGTTGCCGCTGCGCGCGAGGATCTTGGCGCCGTCGGTGACGTAGGTGCCGATGGGCACGCCCGTCCGGGTGGACGTACCGTCGGAAGGATTTGCGGTGACTGCATGCCACGGTTCGTAGGCGCCGAACTCGTGGTCGAGCACCGGCGAGCTCTGGCGCGCGAAACCGATCGCGACGCCGATCTTGCGGTCGGCGAACTGGTCGATGTAGCTCAGGCTCCAGCGGTTGCCGGTGGGGCTGGTGTTGGCGACCTTGCCCAGGGAGTTGTGCTCGCCCTTGATGTTGGCCGTCACGAGGCGGCCCGGGAAGGACAGCGGACGCACGGTCTGCATGTCGATGGTGCCTGACAGGCCCTGGCCGATCAGGCCGGCATCGGCCGTCTTGTAGACCACCACGCCGGCCATCAGCTCGGACGGGTACTGGTCGAATTCGACGCTGCGGTTGTCGCCGGTCGAGACCTGCTCGCGGCCGTTGAGCAGCGTGGTCGCCAGGTCGGGCGAGGTGCCGCGCACGCTGATCACCTCGGCGCGGCCTTCGACGCGCTGCGCGGCCAGGCCGGGCAGGCGCGCGATGGACTCGGCGATGCTCGAGTCGGGCAGCTTGCCGATGTCTTCCGCCGAGACGGCCTCAACGATGTTGTCGGAGTTCTTCTTGACGGAGATCGCCGCCTCGATGCCCCGACGGATACCGGTCACCACGACCTGCTGCGTCGTGTCCGGCGCCGCGGCCTTCGTGGCCGCCGCGGGTGCGGACGCGGCCGTGTCCGGTGCCGGCGCGGCCTGCCCGAACGCCGCCCCGGCCGCCACGATCCAGAACGCCCCCGCGACGGCCCGGCCTGCGAACACCATGGTCGGCTTGAGCTTGAAAGAAGCGGCCGAACGCTTACCCGTTGAGTTATTCACCAGCATGTCTCCTAAGTTCTGCGGATGGAGCGACGCGCGCCACCGTCGATACGCAGTGTTTGTAGTCAAACGACCCCCACTTGCGAAGAGCCGAAAATCTGATGTATTAAAACTAGATCATCTGATTCTCGACTGAAGTTTACTGAACTTTTACCGCTACGCAAGGGGGCCACCCGGGGAAAACGCCGCGTTTTTGCTGTTCCGACACGGGTAGAAACACGGGGGTCGGGTCCAGGAAGGTCGCGCCGTACTGGTTCACCCCAAGACGCAGATGTAGCTCAATTACTTATCGTGAGGCTGTTTTGTAGCTACCGCACGGCAGCCCAGGACGGCGACCCGACGATGGAACCGTTTCCGCCGCCTGCGAAAACCAGCGCCGCAGGCCCGACAATCAGCGCATGAACGCGGAAAGCACCCAAGACGTGAAAGACAGCCCCTGGTCACCGGCGTCCGCCGCGGAGCCCCGACTGCTCGCCGACATCGGTGCGACCTACGCGCGCTTCTGCGTGGAGGATTCGCCGGGCCACTTCAATCACGTGGTGGTCTATCCGTGCGCCGACTTCGCCGGCTTCGCCGACGTCGTCCACGCCTACCTGAAGGGCCTGGAAGGCGCGCCGCCGCGCCACGCCGCCATCGCCATCGCCAACCCGATCAACGGCGACGCGGTGCAGATGACCAACCGCGACTGGGCGTTCTCCATCGAGCGCGTGCGCCAGGAACTGGGCCTGGCCACCCTGCTCGTCGTCAACAACTTCACCGCCCTGGCGATGGCCCTCCCCGGCCTGCAGCACGGCCAGCGCGTGCAGGTGGGCGGCGGCGAGCCCCAGCCCGACGGCGCGATCGCGCTGCTGGGGCCGGGCACCGGCCTGGGGGTGTCGGGCCTGGTGCCGGCCGAGGATCGCTGGTCGACGCTGGCCACCGAGGGCGGCCACGTCAGCTTCGCCCCCAACGACGAACGCGAGCTGAAGGTGCTGCAGCACGCCTGGAAGCACCTGCCGCACGTGTCGGCCGAGCGCCTGATCTCCGGGCCCGGCATCGAGCTGATCCACGAAGCGCTCACGGCGGGCACGGCCCAGGGCGGCCAGCGCCTGACCACCGCCGAGATCGTGCGGCGGGCGGTCGCGCGCACCGACGCTGCCAGCGTCGAGGCCATCGACTGCTTCTGCGGCATGCTCGGCTCGTTCGCGTCGAACCTGGCGCTGACGCTCGGCGCCACGGGCGGCGTCTACATCGGCGGCGGCATCGTGCCGCGCCTGGGCGAGTTGTTCGAGCGCTCCCAGTTCCGCCTGCGGTTCGAGGCCAAGGGCCGCTTCTCGACCTGGCTCGCGAAGATCCCCACTTATGTATTGACCGCCGACAACCCGGCCTTCCGCGGCCTGTCGCTGCTGCTGGCCGAGCACGTGCCCGATACCAGCACGCACAGCCCGCTGCTGGATCGCGTGCGCAGCGCGCGCGACACGCTCACGCCGGCCGAGCGCCGCGTGGCCGACGTCGTGCTGGGCAACCCGCGCTCGCTGCTGAACGACGCCATCGCCGTCATCGCGGCGCAGGCCGAAGTCAGCCAGCCCACCGTCATCCGCTTCTGCCGCTCGCTCGGCTTCGAGGGCCTGGCCGACTTCAAGCTGAAGCTGGCGTCGGGCCTGACCGGCACCATCCCCGTGCTGCGCAGCCAGGTGCGGCGCGGCGAGCCCACCGCCGACCTCAGCGCGAAGGTGCTGGACAACACCATCTCGGCGATCGTGCACTTCCGCGAATCGCTGAATTCGGCGGCCATCGACCGCGCCATCGGCCTGCTGCGCTCGGCGCGCCGCGTCGAGATCTTCGCCTGCGGCAATTCCGCCGTGGTCGCGCTCGACGCCCAGCACAAGCTGCTGCGCTTCCGCATCCCGGCGATCTCGCAGACCGACACCTCGCTGCAGGGCCTGGCCGCCGACATGCTGGCGCCGGGCGACGTGGCCGTCTTCATCTCGAGCTCCGGCCAGACGGCCGAACTCGTGCGCGCCGCGGGCATCGCCATCGAGCGCGGCGCCGGCGTGATCGCCATCACCGCCAGCCAGTCGCGCCTCGCGCGCCTGGCCACGGTGTGCATCGGCCTGGACCACGCCGAGGACAGCTCGACCTTCCTGTCGATGGTCGCGCGCATCCTGCAACTGCTGGTGATCGACATCATGTCGGTGGGCCTGGCGGTGCAGCGCGATCCCAGCCCGCGCCCGGATTCACCCGGCGAGCCGCAGAACCGCAACGCGCCGGCACCGGGCGTGCGGATCTCGCACCTGAACTGACGCTGCGTGCGCCCGTGCGCGGGCGCGTCACGCGCCTGGCGCGCGCCCGTCACGCGCGGGCAGCCGCCCGCGCGCGGCTTCAGTTCGCCGGCACGTCGCGCACGCAATCCACGAAGTAGTGCTTGCGGCCGAAGTTGTCTTCCTCGATCACCAGGCCGTGCACGTCGGTGTCGAAGCCGGGGAAGCGCTCGTTGAACTCGCGCACGAACTGCAGGTACGCGAGGATCTTGCGGTTGAAGCGCTCGCCCGGGATCAGCAGCGGGATGCCCGGCGGGTACGGCGTCAGCAGCGAGGTCGTGATGCGGCCTTCCAGCGCGTCGATGGCCACGCGCTCGGTGTCGCGGTGCGCGATGCGCGCGTAGGCTTCCGACGGCTTCATGGCCGGCTGCAGGTCCGACAGGTACATGTCGGTGGTCAGGCGCGCGATGTCGCCCTGGGTGTAGACCTCGTGGATGGCCTGGCACAGGTCGCGCAGGCCCATGCGCTCGTAGCGCGGGTGCGCGGCGCTGAACTCCGGCAGGATGCGCCACAGCTGGGCGTTCTTGTCGTAGTCGTCCTTGAACTGCTGCAGCGTGGCCAGCAGCGTGTTCCAGCGGCCCTTGGTGATGCCGATGGTGAACATGATGAAGAACGAGTACAGGCCCGTCTTCTCCACCACGATGCCGTGCTCGGCCAGGTACTTGGTGACGATGGACGCGGGGATGCCGCGCTGGTCGAAGTCGCCGTTGACGCCCAGGCCCGGGGTGATGATCGTGCTCTTGATCGGGTCGAGCATGTTGAAGCCCGGCGCCAGGTTGCCGAAGCCGTGCCACGACTCGTTGGCCTCGAGCACCCAGTCCTTGGCCTCGCCCACGCCGTCCTCGGCCAGCTTCTCGGGGCCCCAGACCTTGAACCACCAGCCGCCCTCGAGCTCGGCGTCGATCTTGCGCATGGCGCGGCGGAAGTCGAGCGCCTCCTTCAGGCTTTCCTCCACCAGCGCGGTGCCGCCCGGCTCCTCCATCATGGCCGCGGCCACGTCGCACGACGCGATGATCGCGTACTGCGGCGACGTCGACGTGTGCATCAGGTAGGCCTCGTTGAACAGGTGGCGGTCGAGCTTGCGCGTCTGCGAGTCCTGCACCAGCACCTGCGAGGCCTGCGACAGGCCGGCCAGCAGCTTGTGCGTGGACTGCGTGGCGTAGACCATCGCCTCCTTCGGTCGCTGGCGCGCCTTGCCCATCGCGTGGTAGACGCTGTAGAAGTCGTGGAACGCGGCGTGCGGCAGCCAGGCCTCGTCGAAGTGCAGCGTGTCGATCCAGCCGTCGACCAGCCCCTTGATCGTCTCGGTGTTGTAGACGACGCCGTCGTACGTGCTCTGCGTGAGCGTCATGATGCGCGGCTTGACCGTCTTCACGTCGATGCCGGCCAGCAGCGGGTTGGCGGCGATCTTGCGTTCGATGGCCTCGCGCGTGAACTCCGACTGCGGGATCGGGCCGATGATGCCGTAGTGGTTGCGCGTGGGCGTCATGAAGACGGGGATCGCGCCGCACATGATGATCGAGTGCAGGATCGACTTGTGGCAGTTGCGGTCCACCACCACCACGTCGCCCGGGGCCACCGTGTGGTGCCACACCATCTTGTTGGACGTGGACGTGCCGTTGGTGACGAAGAAGCAGTGGTCGGCGTTGAAGATGCGCGCGGCGTTGCGCTCCGAGTCCGCCACCGGACCCGTGTGGTCCAGCAGCTGGCCGAGCTCCTCGACCGAGTTGCAGACGTCGGCGCGCAGCATGTTCTCGCCGAAGAACTGGTGGAACATCTGGCCCACGGGACTCTTCAGGAACGCGACGCCGCCCGAGTGGCCCGGGCAGTGCCACGAGTACGAGCCGTCGGCCGCGTAGTCCATCAGCGCCTTGAAGAACGGCGGCGCCACGCCGTCGAGGTAGCTGGTGGCCTCGCGGATGATGTGGCGCGCCACGAACTCCGGCGTGTCCTCGAACATGTGGATGAAGCCGTGCAGCTCGCGCAGGATGTCGTTGGGGATGTGCTGCGACGTGCGCGTCTCGCCGTACAGGTAGATCGGGATCTCCGGGTTCCGGGAGCGGATCTCGACGATGAACTTGCGCAGGCTCAGCACCGCCGGATCGAGCTCGGGACCCGGCGTGAACTCCTCGTCGTCGATCGACAGGATGAACGCCGACGCGCGGCTCTGCTGCTGCGCGAACTGCGACAGGTCGCCATAGCTGGTGACGCCCAGCACCTCGACGCCCTCCTTCTCGATCGCGGCGGCGAGCGCGCGGATGCCCAGGCCCGAGGTGTTCTCGGAACGGAAGTCCTCGTCGATGATGACGATCGGGAAGCGGAAGCGAAGCATGGCACGAGGCCCGCTCGGAGGGCGGGCGTGGCGGGGTGGAGAACGGACGAAGCGCGAAGTGTAGGGCCGAACGCTTTCCGCGCAATGTCAATCGGGCCATCTCCGGCCTGGACGACCGCCCGGCGATCCGATTCCGCAACAAACCCCTGCCCGGCCGTTGCGTCCACCTCCACACCGCCAGAGGACTGGACAGACCCCGGCATTCATCAGCTAGAATAGCCGGCTACCCCGGAAGGGTGGATGAGCGGTTTAAGTCGCATGCCTGGAAAGCATGTGTAGGTTAATAGCCTACCGCGGGTTCGAATCCCGCCCCTTCCGCCAGACCAATGGAACCTCGAGCAAGCGCCTTGCTCGGGGTTTTTTGTTTTCTGACGCTCGGGCTGGCGCACAGGATCGTTCCAGCGAGATTCACGTCGCCGCACTCGCCCCCACAGCGCGCTCGCGCTCGGCCGCAAGCGAGACAGCCCATGAAGTAGTGTGCTGTCCCGGAAGTTCGCACGCGCGATACGGCTGCAAACGAGCCGAAGCGTCGTTGCAAAGCCTCGCCGTACCGCCCGGTACGACTCGCCTTTGCGCCTGGCTCCGACTCGTTTCCAGCACGTCTCGCCTGCGCGCGAACTTCCGGGACAGCACACTAGAAGCGCCTCTTCAAGGTGACGCTCTGGACACTTGCCGAGTTCGGCCGCGCTTCCGCAACGGCGTGAGAGCTGGCAAGTCGCTCGATGTGCCAGACAGGCGCGGGCAGGCCCGCGTTGAGCTGATCCAGGTAATCGCCCAGCGCCCTGTCGTCGTCCGCCTGGAGTTCGACCGTCGCCATGTGGATGGACATGTCGATGTCGATCGAGGTGAGCTGGATGCCGGCCACGGCCACCGTTTCAAGCTCCTTGAGGACGACCGCCTCCGGCAAGGCGGCGCGATCGAGGGCGTGCTTGAGATCTTCCGCGTATGGCGGCGGTTCCACGCGGGCCGTGGGAAGCACAAGCGCCGCTGCGGCGTGCGCCCTGGCCTCGCCCTCGAGCACGGCGACGCGGGCCTCCATGATCCGCCCTGCCGCGAACAACACTGCAGCGAGCGCGCCCAGCCCGGCGACGCACATCCACGCCCGGCGCGAGGGCAGTACCGGATCGATGAATTCGATGTTCATTCGACGGCCTCGACACGTTGCACGCCTTCGGCGCCGCCGACCGCGTACCGCTCGGGGTTCGTCGCGGCCGGACGGAAGACGAGGTGCTCGACCTCGTCGAGATCGCCCCATCCGATCTCCAGCCGTCGGCGGATCAGCGCGCCGTCTGGATCGTGCGTCCGGGGCGCCTCGAATGCAGCCTCGGCCACCTCTCCGGAAACGATCCGTCCCTGGACCAGTCCATCCGGTTCGGCGACTGTCCAGCCGATCGAGCGAGCGCCTGTGCGGCTGCGTTCGATGGCGGCGTCCAGCACCTGGTTCCACCATGGGCGGACGCTGACGACTCGCTGTCCCCGGCGCGCGCCGGCCAATGCCCGCAGCGACGCCAGCAGGGGCTGCGGGATCGCGACGGCAAGCGTCGTCCGCCCTGCCCGCCAGGGAGCCAGCCACACCTTCAATTCGTCGCCAAGCCCGGTGACATCGGCCGCCAGGGCGCTGGCCAGTTCGCGCGCCTCACGAGCGTTCCGAGCGCCGGATCCGGGTGCGACGACCAATGGCCGGGCCAAGCCCGCTCCCAGCCAGACGCGGGCTCGCAACGGATCCGCGGAACCCGCCATCCATTCACCCAGCCGTGCCAGGCCGGCGTCGAGGCGCGAGGCCTCGGCCCACCGGTCGCCGAGATCGTCCAGCCCGCGGCACCCGACCGTCGTTGACCCCAGATAGACCTCCACCGTCCTAGAGCGCACCCACGACACGTTTGAGCTCCTCCAAGGTGGTTTGGCCGGCCGCCGCCTGGCGCAGCCCGATGGACTGCAGCGATTCCACGGCGGCTTTGCGCGCGTGCTGCTTCAGCGTGGTCAAGGGGGCCCTGGCCGTCACCAGGTCGCGCAACGCGTCATCGACGCGGTGCACTTCCGCGACGACAAACCGCCCGGAGTAACCGGTGCCGACGCAGCGATCGCACCCGGTTGCCGACCACATGTTCGCCGGGCCCTGCAGCCCATGGCGCTCGAAAGTCTCGCGTTCTGCGTCCGTCGCGGCGCGCTCGCGCCTGCATGCGGGACACAGCCGGCGCAGGAGTCGCTGCACCACGACGCCGTTGAGTGCCGAGGTGAAGCCGAACATGTCGAGATCGAAGTGCAGGAACCGTCCCATCACGTCGGCGACGCTGTTGGCGTGCACCGTGGTGAAGACCTGGTGGCCCGTCAATGAGGCCTGGACGGCGATCTCGGCGGTCTCGGCATCGCGGATCTCGCCTACGAGGATGCGGTCGGGGTCGTGTCGCAGGATCGACCGCAGGCCTTTCGCGAAAGTCAGCCCCTTGCGCTCGTTGACTGGAATCTGCAGCACGCCCTCGAGCTCGTATTCGACGGGGTCCTCGATGGTGATGATCTTCTCCAGCCCCGAGTTGATCTCGGACAGCACGGCATAAAGCGTCGTGGTCTTGCCGCTGCCCGTCGGCCCCGTCACGAGGAGCATGCCGCTGGGCTCGGTGGCGAGGTCGCGGATCACTTCCCGGCGCCCGGCCTCGAAGCCCAGCGCGTCGAGCGAGATCGTGCTGCTGGCGCCGCGGAACTGCGACTTGTCCAGCAGCCGGAGCACCGCATCCTCGCCATGCACGCTGGGCATGATGGAGACCCGGATGTCCATCGACCCGTACGTTCCCTGGTGCCGAAAGCGGCCGTCCTGGGGCAGGCGACGCTCCGTGATGTCCAGCTGCGCGATCACCTTGACACGCGAAATCACCGCCTCGGCGCTCGGCACGCCGTCCATGCGCGCGAAGCGCTGCATGACACCGTCGATCCGGTGCTTGACGGTCACGCCGGAGCGATCGCACTCGAAATGGATATCGCTGGCGCCGATGGCGATCGCACGCTGGATGGCCGTCTCGACGAACGACACGATGGGACCGCTGACGACGTGCATGGCCGACTCGGCACGCTGCACCGCCGAGGGCGCCGCGCGGCCCCACGCGTCGAGCTGCGCGCTCGTCGCCGCGTGCAAGGGCGCGTCCGGGCCGAGGGCACGCTGCAGCGCTCGCTGGACCTCGGGTGACCATGGGTCGGACGCGGCCGCGGCCAATTGCCCGTCGGACATCGCCAGCACCACGCAGCGCTGCCCCGGGGCCTCGTCGCCGCGCCAGCGCTCGACATCGGGGCGAAGCACGCGCTCCGGGTCGATCGCCGCCACCCCGGTGCGCGCCTCGAGCTGATCGAGCAGCGCCGCAGGTGCGCCGCTCCAGTGGCGCAACAGGACATCCAGCACCGTGCCTGCCCCGGCGCGCGATTCGCTCCGGGCCGCGTTCAGGGCTCTGGGCGACAGCAATTGATCGAGGGATCCGGTTTCGCTGGTCATGGCAGGCAGTGCAATTCAGCGAAGGCCGCTGGCGATGTCGAAGACAGGCATGTACATCATGATGACGATCCCGCCCACCATCACGGCGACCATCAGCAGGAGCAGGGGTTCGACCAGGCGGGTCGCGCGCTGGACGAACGTGGCGAACGCGTCGGCATGGCGATCGGCCAACGTCTGCAGCACCTGCTCGAACTGGCCGCTGCGTTCGCCCACGCGCAGGAGGCGCTCCCCGACATTGTCCACAAGACCTTGTTCCGCCATGGCGTGCGACGCTGGCGCGCCGCGTTCCACGGCCGCCTTCGCGGCCGCCAGCAAGGGTTCCACGCCCCCGCCCAGGCGCAGCGACTGACACACACGCAAGGCCTCGACCAGCGGATAGCCGCCGCGCAGAGTGAGCATCAAGGCCTGGAAGAGCTTGGCACGGACGAAATGGTCGCGCGCGCGACGCAATGGGGGGATTCGCGCGACGATCCAGAGACCCATGCGCGTCAGGACGCCGCGCGAATAGGCGACGCGCAAGGCGACCGCCAGGATGACGACCGACCCGAGCACGATCGGCAGCGAATGGGTGAGGACGCCGCTGAACCAGAGCATGAGTTTGGTGACAGGACTGATGTCCCCGCGGAAGCTCGCGTACATGCGCGCGAAGCGCGGCATGACGAAGGTCAACAGGAACAGCGAGATTAGCAATCCCACCGCCACGACGACCGTCGGATAGACCGCCGCACTGAAGGCCTGCCGGCGAAGCGCGGTCAGCTGCGCGTCGTAGCGCAGGTAGTCCTCGAGCGCATCGGCGAGGCGGCTCGTGCGTTCGCTGGCGATGACGCTGGC
>JBJMWE010000176.1:0-2862 GCA_045810285.1 Vitreoscilla sp.
CGTGCCGTCCCCGGCGGCCCCCGCCGCGCTGTCGCCGGTTCCGGCGGCCAACGCGCCGGCTTCCACGGTCGCCCAGCCCGCCGCCCTGCCGCCGGCCGCCACGGCCAACGCGCCCACCGGCAACGCCACGCACGCAGGCGACGACGTCATCCGCGACGCCCACGACGCCTTCCTGCGCCGCGACCGCAACCAGCTGGCCGCGCTGCGCGCCACCGCGCTCACCAACCGGCTGCCGCTGGCGCCCTGGGTCGACTACTGGGAGCTGACGAACCGGCTGTCGGAAGTCAGCGCGGACGAGATCGAGCAGTTCTACGCGCGCTGGCCGGGCAGCTACGTGGAGGACCGGCTGCGCAACGACTGGCTGCTCGAGGTGGGCCACCGCCACGACTGGGAGGCGTTCAAGCGCGACTACCCGCGCTTTCGCATGAACGACGACCGCAGCGTCACCTGCTACGCGACGCTCGTCGACCACCTGGCCGGCAAGGACGTGCGCGGCGCCGCGCTGGCGCAGTGGCTCGCCATCAAGGACATCGACGGCGGCTGCCAGTTGCTGGCGCAGACGCTTTACGACGACCAGGTCTTCAGCGACGGCGACATCTGGCGCAGGCTGCGGCAGGCATCGGAGCTCGGCGGCAAGCCCGGCGAGCGCGCGCTGCGCGGCGCGGCGCAGGTGCTGGGCAAGGGCGTGGCCCGGGAGATCAACGCGCTGGTCGACAACCCGGCACGCTTCGTCGCGCGCAAGTCCGACCTCGGCACCACGCGCCGCAACGAGATGGTCACGATCGCCCTCGCGCGCATGGCCGCGAACGACCCGGCCGCGGCCGCGCTGCAGTTGCAGGAGCGCTGGCAGCAGGCGATCGGCGCCGACAACGCCAGCTGGGCCTGGGCGGTGATCGCCAAGCACGGCGCGCAGGCGCTGTTGCCCGAAGCCGTCGAATGGGCCGACCGCGCCTGGGCCGCGCGCAAGCCGGCGCGCAAGGGCGAGAAGCTCGCGGCGCCCGACTGGAGCGACGACGTCCTCGCGTGGCACGCCCGCGCCGCGCTGCGGGCGGGCGAGGGCAACAAGCGCTGGAAGGACGTCGAACGCGCCATCGACGCGATGAGCGAGCGCGAACGCGCGCAGGACAACTGGGTCTATTGGCGCGCACAGGCCGAGCTCGGGCTGGCGCTGGCGATGTCACCTTCCGAGAGCGACGCCGCCGTGGCCGCGGCGCGCGGCCAGCTGAAGGCGCTGTCGTCCACCGTGAGCTTCTACGGCCTGCTCGCCGCGGAGGACCTGGGCGCGCAGTTCACGCTGCCGCCCCGGCCGATCCCGGTCACGCCGCTGGAGCGCGGCCTCGCGCACGCCAACCCCGGGCTGCAGCGCGGCCTGGCCCTCACCGGCCTGGAGCTGCGCGACGAGGGCCGGCGCGAGTGGAACTACACGCTGCGCGGCATGAACGACCGCGACATGCTCGCCGCCGCCCAATGGGCCTGCGACATGAGCGACTGGCAGCTGTGCATCAACACCAGCGAGCGCACCAAGGTCGAGGTCGACGTCGGGCAGCGCTACCCGATGCCGTTCCGGCGCGACATCGTCGAGGCCGCCACGAACGCCGGGCTGGACCCCGCCTTCGTCTTCGGGCTGATCCGGCAGGAGACGCGCTTCATGGGCAACATGCGCTCGGCCGTCGGCGCCAACGGCCTCATGCAGCTCATGCCGGCCACGGCCCGGTGGGCCGCGAAGAAGGCCAACATCCCGTACCGGCCCGAGCTGATCACGGACGCCGGCACCAACCTGCGCATCGGCAGCTTCTACCTCAAGCTGGTGCTGGAGAGCTTCGGCGGCTCCGACCCGATGGCCGCCGCCGCCTACAACGCCGGCCCGGCGCGCCCGCGGCGCTGGCGCGGCGGGCTCATGCTGGCGCCCGAGGTGTGGACGGAAAACGTGCCATTCTTCGAGACCCGCGACTACGTCAAGAAGGTGATGACCAACGCCGCCATCTACGCCGCCCTGCTGGGCAACAAGGGCCCGCAGCTGCGCCCCCGCCTCGGCCCGCAGATCGGCCCGCACGACGCCGAGCAGCCGCCGGCGCCGGACATGCCATGAAGGCCTTCGTCGTCGGCGGCGCGGTGCGCGACGGCCTGCTCGGGGAGCCGGTGAACGACCGCGACTGGGTCGTCACCGGCGCCAGCCCGCAGGACATGCTGGACGCCGGCTACCTGCCGGTCGGCAAGGACTTCCCCGTCTTCCTGCATCCCCAGACGCACGAGGAATACGCGCTCGCCCGCACCGAACGCAAGACGGGGCCGGGCTACCGCGGCTTCGAGGTCTACGCCGCACCCGAGGTCACGCTGGAGGACGACCTGCGCCGGCGCGACCTCACGATCAACGCGATCGCGCAGCAGCCCGACGGCACGCTGGTCGACCCGTACCACGGCCAGCGCGACCTGCAGGACAAGGTGCTGCGCCACGTCTCGGAGGCCTTCGCCGAGGATCCGGTGCGCATCCTGCGCCTGGCCCGCTTCGCGGCACGCTGGCCGGCGTTCGCGGTGGCGCCCGAGACCACGGCCCTGATGCAGCAGATGGTCCAGGCGGGCGAGGTCGACGCCCTGGTGGCCGAGCGCGTATGGCAGGAGCTGTCGCGCGGCCTGATGGAGAGCGCGCCTGCCCGCATGTTCGAGGTGCTGCGCGACACCGGTGCGCTCGCGCGGCTGCTGCCCGAGGTCGACACCTTGTTCGGCGTGCCGCAGCCGCCGCAGCACCATCCGGAGATCGACACCGGCGTGCACACGCTGATGGTGCTGGATCGCTGCGCCGCCACGCTGCAACCGCTGCCGGTGCGGTACGCCTGCCTGGTGCACGACCTCGGCAAGGGCAGC
>JBJMWE010000177.1:0-5334 GCA_045810285.1 Vitreoscilla sp.
AATGTCGCACTCGCCTTGCAACAGCGACGGCTGCTGGCACTGGGTTGTCCGCTGCTGCTGGGCTGGTCGCGCAAATCGACCCTGGGCCTGCTCACCGGTCGCCCGGTGGGCGAGCGCCTGGCAGCGAGCGTGGCGGCGGCGCTGGCTGCAGTGCAGCAGGGGGCGGCCATCGTCCGCGTGCACGACGTGGCGGAGACGGTCGATGCGCTGAAAGTCTGGCGCGCGCTGGCTTCGTGAAACTTCCAACAACAACACGCGGTTTCCTGCGCCTGTTTTCGGGCGGTCCGCGAAATCCACCGAGAATTCCCGCATGAGCAGACACTACTTCGGCACCGACGGCATCCGCGGCACGGTCGGCACCGCCCCCATCACCGCCGACTTCATGCTGCGGCTGGGCCATGCCGTGGGCCGCGTCCTGCGCGCGAAGTCGCCCAAGGCGACCGTGCTGATCGGCAAGGACACGCGCGTGTCCGGCTACATGATCGAGTCGGCGCTGGAAGCCGGCTTCGCCTCGGCCGGCGTCGACGTGCTGCTCACCGGCCCGCTGCCCACGCCCGGTGTCGCCTACCTCACGCGCGCGCTGCGCGTGGATCTCGGCGTGGTCATCAGCGCCTCGCACAACCCGTTCGGCGACAACGGCGTCAAGTTCTTTTCCGCCTCCGGAGAGAAGCTGCCTGATCAATGGGAGATGGACGTCGAAGCCGCATTGAGCGAGCCGGCGCAATGGGTCGACTCGGCGGCGCTGGGGAAGGCGCGGCGCCTGGACGACGCCGCCGGCCGCTACCTCGAGTTCTGCAAGGGCACGTTCTCCCAGGATTTGTCGCTCAAGGGGCTGAAGATCGTCGTCGATGGCGCGCACGGCGCCGCGTACCACGTGGCCCCCAGCGTCTTCCACGAGCTCGGCGCCGAGGTGGTGACGATCGGTTGCGAGCCCAACGGCTTCAACATCAACGACAAGGTGGGCGCCACGGCGCCGCAGGCGCTGGTCGACGCGGTGCTCAAGCACGGCGCGCACTACGGCGTGGCGCTGGACGGCGACGCCGACCGCCTGCAGATGGTGGATGCCAGCGGCCGCTGCTTCGACGGCGACGAGCTGCTGTTCGCCGTCGTGGCCGACCGCCTGACGCACGGCCTGCCCGTGCCCGGCGTCGTCGGGACCCTGATGACCAACATGGCTGTCGAGCAGGCACTGCGCGACCGGGGCATCGAGCTGGTGCGCGCCAAGGTCGGCGACCGCTACGTCCTGGAAGAGCTCCTGGCCCGCGGCTGGCAACTGGGCGGCGAGAACTCGGGCCACCTGCTCGTGCTCGACCGCCACACCACCGGCGACGGCATCGTCAGCGCGCTCCAGGTGCTGCAGGCAGTCAGCCGGACGGGCAAGTCGCTGTCGGCGCTGCTCGACGGCGTCCGGCTGTTCCCGCAGGTCATGATCAACGTGCGCCTGGCGGTTCGTTCCGATTGGCAGCAGAACGCGACGCTGGTGGCCGAGAAGGCGACCGTGGAGCGGGAATTGGGCGACCATGGCCGCGTCCTCATCCGCGCGTCGGGCACCGAGCCGGTGCTGCGCGTGATGGTCGAGGCGCGCGACAAGGCGGTGGCCCGCGGCTTCGCCGAGCGCCTGGCCGAGGCCGCCAAGGCCGCATGACGTTTCCATGACAGCCGCCGGAGCGGCTGTCACAAATGCGGGGCAAAGGGTCTACGGCGCGTGCAAGCGCCTGATTCTCCAGGGCATTTTCCCTGCGGAAAGCCGGCGTGCCGAACTGCCATGGTCGTGTCACAGTCCTGTCACGAGGGCCTTCTACATTGGCGCAGTCCCATTAAACTGCCCCTGAAAGGCCCGACCATGAAGTTCCAACCGATTCGCCTGGTGACCCTCGCCGCCGCCCTGAGCGTGGCCGGCGTCGCCGCCCAGGCAGCCGACGAAGTCACCGGCGCCGGTTCGTCGTTCGCTGCCCCCATCTATTCGAAGTGGGCCGAGGCCTACGCGAAGGCTTCCAGCAACAAGATCAACTACCAGTCGGTGGGCTCGGGCGCCGGCATCAAGCAGATCAAGGCCAAGACGGTCGACTTCGGCGCCTCGGACATGCCGCTGAAGGACGAGGACCTCAAGGAAGCCGGCCTCGTGCAATTCCCGACCTGCATGGGCGGCGTCGTGCCGGTCATCAACGTCGCCGGCGTGAAGCCGGGCCAGCTGAAGCTGACGGGCACCGTGCTCGCCGACATCTACGCCGGCAAGGTCACGAAGTGGAACGACGCGGAGATCACCGGCCTGAACCCGGGCGTGACGCTGCCGGACGCGCAGATCGCCACCGTGCACCGCGCCGACGGCTCGGGCACCAGCTTCATCTTCACGAACTACCTGTCGAAGGTCAGCGCCGAGTGGAAGTCCAAGGTCGGTGAAGGCACCGCCGTGAACTGGCCGGGCAACGGCGTCGGCGGCAAGGGCAACGAAGGCGTCGCGCAGTACGTGCAGCGCCTGCCGAACTCCATCGGCTACGTCGAGTACGCCTACGCCAAGCAGAACAAGATGGACTACGTCCTGCTGAAGAACTCGGCCGGCGCGTTCGTCGCCCCGGACGACCAGACCTTCAAGGCTGCCGCCGCCGGCGCCGACTGGTCCAAGTCGTACTACCAGGTCCTGACCGACGAGCCGGGCAAGGATTCGTGGCCCATCACCGGCGCCACCTTCGTGCTGCTGCAGAAGACCCAGGACAAGCCGGCCCAGGGCGCCGCGGTCATGAAGTTCTTCGACTGGGCGTTCGCCAACGGCGACAAGGCTGCCGCCGATCTCGACTACGTCTCGCTGCCCGACGCGCTGAAGGCGCAGATCCGCAAGACCTGGGCCGACGTGAAGGACGGCTCCGGCAAGACGGTCGCCTTCAAGTAAGCACTCGCCAGAGCGAGTCCCGCCGCCGCGCCGGTCCTGCCGGCCGGCGGCCTGAAACTTCCATCGGAGGCCCTCGTGGCTGCCACATTGCCCGCCGAAACCACCCTGCGCAACGCGAAGGACAGTGCCCAGCCGGCCGGTCGCCCGCCCGAGCGGCGCCAGACCCTGCCCTGGGCGGACACGCTGTTCGCCATCCTGGCCCACGGCGCCGCGTGGCTGACGCTGGCGATGCTGGCGGGCATCCTCGGCTCGCTGGTGGTGGGCGCGATGCCGGCGATGCGCGCGTACGGCCTGTCGTTCCTCTGGACCAGCGAGTGGGATCCGGTGCAGGACCACTACGGCGGCCTGGCGATGATCTACGGCACGCTGGCCACGTCGATCATCGCGCTGGTCATCGCCGTGCCGGTGAGCTTCGGCATCGCGCTGTTCCTGACCGAGATGTCGCCCGCCTGGCTCAAGCGCCCGCTGGGCACCGCCATCGAACTGCTGGCCGGCGTGCCGTCCATCGTCTACGGCATGTGGGGCCTGACCGTGTTCGGCCCGATCCTGGCGACCTGGGTGCAGCAGCCGTTGCAGCGCGTCTTCGGCAGCACGCCGCTGCTCGGCACGCTGTTCTCCGGCCCGCCCGTGGGCATCGGCATCCTGTGCGCCGGCATCATCCTGGCGATCATGATCATTCCCTTCATCGCCTCGGTGATGCGCGACGTCTTCGAAGTCACGCCCCCGATGCTGAAGGAATCGGCGTACGGCCTCGGCGCGACCACCTGGGAAGTCGTCTACAAGGTCGTGCTGCCGTTCACCAAGACCGGCGTCGTCGGCGGCATCATGCTGGGCCTGGGCCGCGCGCTCGGCGAGACGATGGCCGTCACGTTCGTCATCGGCAACCAGAGCCAGCTGAGCCAGATCTCGCTGTTCTCGGCGGCCAACACCATCACCTCCGTCCTCGCCAACGAATTCGGCGAAGCCGACGGCATGCACCGGTCGGCGCTGCTGTACCTGGCGCTCGTGCTGTTCGTCATCACGTTCTTCGTTCTCGCGTTCGCCAAGATGCTGCTGATGCGCCTGCAACGCGGCGAAGGAGCCAAGTCGTGACCGCCATCTCCGCCATGTCGCAGGCCAAGCTGGCGATGCACCATCGTCGCAAGCGCACCAACGTCGTCGCCTTGTCGCTGGCCTTCGGCGCGATGGCCTTCGGCGTCTTCTGGCTGCTGTGGATCCTGTACGAGACCGCGCACCTGGGCGGCGGCGGCCTGAACTTCGCGCTGTTCACCGAGTCGACGCCCGCGGCCATGTCCGACGGCGGCGGCCTGTGGAACGCCATCTACGGCTCGGTGGTGATGGTGCTGGCCGCCACGCTGATCGGCACGCCCATCGGCATCTTCTCGGGCGTGTACCTGGCCGAGTACGGCGCGCGCAGCTGGCTGGCGTCGGCCACGCGCTTCATCAACGACATCCTGCTGTCGGCGCCGTCCATCGTCATCGGCCTGTTCATCTACGAGCTGATCGTCGTGCCGTCGCATGGCGCGTCCGGCTGGGCGGGCTCCATCGCGCTGTCGCTGATCGTCATCCCGGTCGTCATCCGCACCACCGAGAACATGCTCAACCTCGTGCCGCATGCGCTGCGCGAGGCCGCCTACGCACTCGGCACGCCGAAGTGGAAGGTGATCTCCGCGGTCACGCTGACGGCCGCGCGCTCCGGTGTCATCACCGGCATCCTGCTGGCGGTGGCGCGCATCGCGGGCGAGACGGCGCCGCTGCTGTACACCTCGGCGAGCAACCAGTTCTTCAACGCCAACATGTCCAAGGCGATGGAGAGCATCCCGAAGGCGATCAACGACTTCGCGATGCAGCCGTACCCGAACCTGCAGCGCATCGCCTGGGCCGGCGTCTTCCTGATCACGATGGGCGTGCTGGCCCTGAACATCGCCGCGCGCGTGTTCTTCCGCAAAGAGAAGTAAGAAGCAACCGAAAGCCAATCATGGACGCCAAGGTCGACCTGCCGGTCACGGAGAAAGCCAAGCTTTCCATCCGCAATCTCAACTTCTATTACGGTGCCTTCCACGCGCTGAAGAACATCAACCTCGACATCCCCGAGGGCAAGGTCACGGCCTTCATCGGGCCGTCGGGCTGCGGCAAGTCCACGCTGCTGCGCACCTTCAACCGCATGTACGCGCTCTACCCGGAGCAGCGCGCGCAGGGCGAGATCATGCTGGACGGCGAGAACATCCTCGAGTCGCGCCTGGACGTGAGCCTGATCCGCGCCAAGGTCGGCATGGTGTTCCAGAAGCCGACGCCGTTCCCGATGTCGATCTATGACAACATCGCCTTCGGCGTGCGCCTGTTCGAGACGCTGCCGCGCGTGGAGATGGACGAGCGCGTGGAGTGGGCGCTGAAGAAGGCCGCGCTGTGGAACGACGTCAAGGACAAGCTGCACCAGAGCGGCTCGG
>JBJMWE010000178.1:0-2332 GCA_045810285.1 Vitreoscilla sp.
CCGCGCCGGTGGTCGTGGCGCAGAACGACGCGGCCAACAAGAGCGCCTACGAGGCCGGTCGACGCGACCAGATCCGCCAGGAAGAGCGCCGCGCCGAACGGCAGCGCGCGGCCCGCGAGCGCGCCGAGGAGCGCCAGCTGGCGCCGCGCGCCGACCGCGACAGCGACGTGCGACGCGACCAGCGGGTGGCCGCAGCCACCTGCGCCGAGTGCGGCGTGGTGGAATCCGTCCATGAAGTGAAGGTGGAGGGCCAGACCAACGGCATCGGCGCGTTGGCCGGCGGCGCCACGGGCGCCCTGGTGGGCAACCGCATCGCGGGCAGCAACAACCGCACGCTGGGCGGCGTGGTGGGCGCCGTCGGCGGCGGGCTGATCGGCAACGCCATCGAGAAGCACCGCCGCGCGGGCATCGCCTACGACGTCGATGTGCGCATGCAGGACGGCACGCTGCGCACGGTGCGCGAATCGACCGCGCCGGCGGTGGGCGAGAAGGTGCGCGTCGAGGCCGACGGGCTGCACCAGCGCTCTTGATGCTCGCGCATCCGCGTGCCATTTGGCCTGATCGGCGCGCCGAGGAACGGCGGGTTACGCCTGCGGCTAACCCGCCCTACGGCCCCGCGGCGGCGCGTCAGCCGCCGATCGCGTCCACCAGCGCCAGCGTCGGCGCCGCCTGGTTCATCGTGTAGAAGTGCAGCGCCGGCGCGCCGCCGGCGACCAGGCGTTCGCACAGGCGGGCCATCACCTCCAGGCCGAAGGCCTTGATGGACGCGGTGTCGTCGCCGAAGGACTGCAGGCGCAGCCGCATCCAGCGCGGGATCTCGCAGCCCGTGTTGTCGGCAAAGCGCATCAGGCCGCTCGAGTTCGTGATGGGCATGATGCCCGGCACGATGGGGATGGTCACGCCCATCGCGCGCGCGTCGTCGACGAAGCGGAAGTACGCGTCGGCGTTGAAGAACATCTGCGTGATGGCGGAGTCCGCGCCCGCCGCGGCCTTGGCCGCGAAGGCCTTCAGGTCGGCCTCGGGCGAGCGCGCCTGCGGATGGGTCTCGGGATAGGCGGCCACCTCGATGTGGAAGTGGTCGGCCGAGTGCGCGCGGATCGCCTCGATCAGCTCGGTGGCATAGCGGAACTCGCCGAAGCTGCCGGAGCCGCTGGGCAGGTCGCCGCGCAGCGCCACCAGGCGCTTCAGGCCCGAGCCCTTGAAGCCGTCCAGCGTCTCGCCCACGCTCGCGCGCGTGGCACCGATGCAGGTGTAGTGCGGCACGCCCACCCGCCCTTCGTCGCGGATCGCCTGCACCACCTGCAGCGTGCCCATCTGCGTGGAACCGCCGGCGCCGTAGGTGACCGAGCAGAACTCGGGCTCGAGCGCGTACAGCTGCGTGCGCGCCGCGGCCAGCTTGGTCATGCCCTCGGGCGTTTTGGGCGGGAAGAACTCGAGGCTGACGGGGATCTTGATCATGGGTCGTTCCAGGAAATGTTGCACGGCGAGGAAGCGCCGGAGGCGGCGCTGGCCTTTCCTCGAAAGCGCGCCGGGCAGCCACCCGAAGCCACGATGCGACCCGCGCTTTCGTGGACAGGCCTGACCCCGTCCCCGCTCACGATCGGGGTCAGGCCTGTCCCCCCTCCGCGACGACGTCGCTGCTGCGGCCGATGCCGCAGCGCGGAGAGAGGAAAGGCCAGACCCCTCGGGTCGTCAGTATCTGTAGCTGTCGGGCTTGTAGGGGCCCGACTTCGCCACGCCGATGTATGCCGCCTGCTCGTCGGAGAGCACCGTCAGCTTCGCGTTGAGCTTGGACAGCTGCAGGCGCGCCACCTTCTCGTCGAGGTGCTTGGGCAGCACGTAGACCTTGCCCGTCTCGTACGCCTCGGGGCGCGTGAACAGCTCGACCTGCGCGATGGTCTGGTTCGCGAACGACGACGACATCACGTAGCTCGGATGGCCCGTGCCGCAGCCCAGGTTCACCAGGCGGCCCTTGGCCAGCATGATGATGCGCTTGCCGTCCGGGAAGATGACGTGGTCGACCTGCGGCTTGATCTCTTCCCACGTGCAGCGCTCGAGCGACGCGATGTCGATCTCGTTGTCGAAGTGGCCGATGTTGCAGACGATGGATTGCTCCTTCATCGCCGCCATGTGCTCGTACGTGATGACGTTCTTGTTGCCGGTGCAGGTGACGAAGATGTCGCCGTGCGCGGCCGCGTCGTCCATCGTGACCACGCGGTAGCCTTCCATCGCGGCCTGCAGCGCGTTGATCGGGTCGATCTCGGTCACCCAGACCTGCGCCGACAGCGCGCGCAGCGCCTGCGCCGAGCCCTTGCCGACGTCGCCGTAGCCG
>JBJMWE010000179.1:0-6332 GCA_045810285.1 Vitreoscilla sp.
CGCGCTGACCACCGCCGAAGGCCTGTGCATGGGGCTCGTCGCCGAGGGCCTGGGGCATGCGCGCGGCGTCGCGGTCATCGACGACGACGTGTTCGTGGTGGACATGGTCGCGTGGGAGAGCCGGAAAGGACGCCTGCTGAAGCTGGCCAAGGGCGGGCGCCGTGCGCCCGAGGTCGTGCTGCGCGACCTGGACCAGGCCAACGCCGTCGTGCGCGGACCGGGCAGGACGCTGTACGTCGGCGTCACGGGCCAGGTGCTGCAGGTCGACCCGTACGCCGCCGATCCGGGCAAGAGCGTGCGCGTGGTGGTCGACGGGTTGCCCGGCACCGGCCGCCATCCGGTGCCGGCGCTGGCCGTGGGCACGGACGGCGCGCTGTTCGTCAACGTCGGTTCGGCCAGCGACAACTGCCATCCGGCCGGCGGACGCCTGCCCGACCCGAAGGCGGCGTGCCCCGAGACGCAGGAGAGCCCGCCGCGCGGCTCGGTGCTGCGTTTTCCGCCGCGGGCGACGACATGGCATGCCAACGAGCAGCCGCCGTACGCGCGCGGCCTGCGCAACAGCATGGCGATGGCGGTGCTGTCCAACGGCCGCCTCGCGGTGGGCGTCAATGCGCGCGACGGCATCAACCACGCCGCCCCGGCGCTGTCCGACGCCGAGCTGCCGCACGACCTGCTCGTGGTGCTGCAGCCCGGCGGCGACTACGGCTGGCCCTATTGCTACGACATGCGCGTCGCGAGTCCGGAGTACCCGGGCTTCGACTGCGCCGCCAAGCTCAACCCCGACCTGCTCCTGCCCGCGCATGCGGCGCCGCTGGGCATGCTGCTGTATCGCGGCGACAAGTTGCCCGGCCTGGCCGGCAAGCTGGTCGTCGGCTACCACGGCTACCGCGCGACGGGGCATCGCATCGTCGCCGTCGCGCTCGACAAGGACCAGCGCCCCACCGGCACGCCGTCCGAGCTCGTCACCGACTGGGAGCAGAAGGACGGCAGCCACCCGCAGGGCTCGCCGGTGGGCCTGGCCGAGATGGCCGACGGCAGCGTGCTGGTCGCCGAAGACCACAGCGGCGCGCTGCTGCGCCTGTCGCGCAGGAAGTAGCCGGTCGGCGAGGGGTCTGGCCTTTCCTCATGCGCCGCCAAGGCACGGCCGATCGGCAAGGATGCGGCCGGCGCTGAGGACAGGCCTGACCCCGGATTCGCTCATGATCGGGGTCAGGCCTGTCCTCCGCCCGCGGGGATGCCGATCGCGTGGCTCCACGCGTCAGCGCGGGCGTCAGAAAGGCCAGACCCCTCCGGCACAGGCCAGGCTTCTCCAGGAAGCGTCACGCCGGCTTGCGCTTGCCCGCCGGTCCCTGCGAGATGGCCGTCGTGTGCGGCGGTGTCGGCGGGTCGAGCGGGGCCGGCGTGGGCATCGTCGCGGCGGGCGCGGCGGCGTCCGCATGCGGGATGGCGTCGAGCCAGCCGCCGCGAAAGCCCGCGCGGCGCAGGCCCGCGACCAGCGGTGCGCAGCCATGCATCAGCCGCCACGGCATGCCCGTGCGGTGGTTCTCGATCATCACGACGGTCGGGCCCTCGTTGATGCCGAAGTGGTACGGCGACACCCAGCCCACCGCGTGCTTGCGATCAGCCGGGTAGCTCGGGTTGAACGACGCCTTGAACCCGTACGGATTGGCCACGTGCAGCTGAACGTCGCGGTAGTTGGCGATCGTGGGCAGCACGATGTCCGGGGCGAACGGCAGCGACGCGACGACGGCCCACGGCGCCAGCGTGCCGTCGTCGGGCCCCTCGGGCACGCCGCGCGCGACGTAGTCGAACCAGGGCGCCTCGCCGGGCCCATGCCAGTGCTGGGGGCCGGGGCCGTCGCTCGCGGTGATGCCCCAGCAGAACTCGCCGTACATCGCATGCCGGCGCGGGTTGCGGATCGCGTAGCGCTGCTGCACCTGCACGGCGGCGCGGCTGTTGGCGAAGTAGTCGCTGCCGTGGGCGCGCATGAACGCGTCCTGCATGCCGCGGAAGTCCACCCACAGCTGCGACATCTGGTGGATGAACAGCGGCCCCGCGTGCAGGTAGGCGATGCCCTCGACCTCCTGCCATGCGTACGTGCGGCACCACGCGTCGTACGAGGCCGCCGGCACCGGGTGCGTGGGCGAGCCGAGCGCCAGCAGGTACAGCACCAGCGCCTCGTCGTAGCCCTCCCAGTGCCAGGGCAGCCGGCCGGTCTCCGGCTTCCAGCCGTGGCAGATGGTGCCCTGATCGCCGAGCATCCAGTCCCACTCGACGCGCTCGTACAGCGCGGTCGCCAGGCGCCGCACCTCGGCCTCGTCGTCGGCCGGCCCGCTGAAGTACGCGGCCGCCGCGAGCACGCCCGCCATCAGCAGCGCAGTGTCGATCGTCGACAGCTCGCACTGCCAGGCGCGGCGGCCGCTGGCCATGTCGAGGAAGTGATAGAAGAAGCCGCGATGGCCGGCCGCCGTCGGCGATTCGCCCTGTTCGGCTGCGAGCAGGAAGCGCAGCGTGAGCAGCGTGCGCTGCAACGCCTTGTCGCGCGTCATCAGGCCGCGCTGCACGCCCACCGGGTAGCACGTGAGGGCCATGCCGACCGCCGCGACGCTCGCGGGCCAGTCCGGCGCCGTCTTGTCCAGCACCAGGCCGTTGGCCTCGTTGACCTCGTGCACGAAGTAGCCGAAGGACTCGCGCTGCAGGTCGCCCAGCATCGCGTCGCGCGCGATCGCCTCGCGGCGCGTGAAGCCGTGCAGCACCGCGTGCCTGGCGACGGCCGGATCGACGCCGAGGTCGCGCGGATCCGGGGTGGCGGTCACTCGGATGCCCATTCGATGCGCACCAGCGCCATCGCGTTGGCCGGCATCGGCAGCGTGAACGTCACCTCGCGGATGGCGCCCGGTTCGGCGGCGATCGCGATGCGCTCGGGCACGAGCTCGGACGCCGTCTCCAGCGCGTCGACCTGGCGCGGATGCGGGTACTCGGGGCTGCCCATGCGCAGCCACTCGGCCTGCGCGTTGGCGTGCGTGTCGTCGATGCGGGTGATCAGCGCCGATCGCGGCCGGCGGCCCTGCAGGCCCTGCAGGCGCACGGTGACGAGCTCGGCGGCGACCGCGTGGCGCGGCATCGCGACGTTGACCAGCAGCACGTTCGTCGCCGCGTCGTCGTCGGGTGCGCCGACATGCATCTGCACGGTGGCATGCGTGCCGGCCACCGTCCAGCGCCGCGTGCCGAGGCGGTCCACCAGCTGGAAGCCGCGGTACGCGGGCTTGGGCACGCCGTACAGGTTCATCAGCCCGAAGCCGCCGTGGTACGGGATGCTGGGGAAGTAGTTCTCCTCGAAGATGTCGGTGAACGTCCACCAGCTGTAGCCGTCGACGAGGTCGTCCACGCCGAGCATGAAGTGCGCGGCGAGCGCGGCGCAGAACGGGCCGTCGTGCATCGGGTCGCGCGGGTTCGACGTGATGTTCCACTCGGTGTAGTACAGCGGCCTCGCGCCCGCGACCGCCCGCGCCTCGCGCGCGCGGTCGCGCATGACGCTCATGGGCGCGTCGGCGAGCTGCGACACGGTGTCGGTGAAGATCGAGCCGAAGGCGTCGGTCGGGTAGTAGTGCGTGCTGAGGAAGTCGGGCGGGCACCCGTTGGCGGCGCAGAACCGGTCGAAGTCGGCCAGCCATTCGTTGGCCGCCGTGGCCGGCCCGCCCACCTGCAGCCGCGGCGAGATGGCCTTGACAGCCGTCCACGTCGCCTTGAAGAACTCGAAGTACTTCGCCTGCCCGCCGGTCCAGAACGCGACCAGGTTGGGCTCGTTCCAGACCTCCAGCGGCCACTGGGCCACCTCGTCGACGCCATAGCGCTCGACCCAGTGGCCCACCAGCTTCGTCATCAGCATCTGCCAGTCGGCCATGCGCCGCGGCGGCGTGACGTTGCCGCGATAGTGGAAGACGCTGTTGCCGTCGGAGGACAGCGTCGCCGGCATGAACGACAGCTCCACCAGCGGCCGCATGCCCAGCGACAACAGGAAGTCGAACACGCGGTCGATGTTGAAGAACGAGAACAGGAACTGGTCGTCCTGGTTCACGAGCGTGCCCATGTCGTCGCTGAGCAGGCCGTGGAAGCGCACGTGGCGAAAGCCCAGCTCGCGGTGCGCGCGCGTCAGCTGCTGCTGCCAGTCGGCGCGCAGCGCGGTGGGCGCGTGGCAGCTGCCCACGCAATGCCGCCACGGATGCCGCAATGGCCGCGCCTCGGTGGACAGGTCACAGGTGAAGACGGCGGGCGCGGGCGGGGGCATGGCGGATCCAGGCGAGGGCGCCGGCTCGACAGGGGCGGCGCCCGCGGCTCGGCAAGTCGAATGCCCGACAGCGAGGGCGAGGCCTTCGGCGAGCTTGCGCAACGCGGCACGCCGCGGCATGGAGGATTTGAGTGTCAATTGGCGGGTTTTGTACGTCGAAGAGGCCATCTTGCCGGTTCTTGCGGTGCGGCGGGCGCCGGCAGGCGATGGCAGGCCGCGTGCCCGTGCCCGGGCAAGCCCCAAAGGCCGTCGCCGTGCTGATTTGGGACAATGACCGATTCCGCCGCGCGACGCCCAAAAGGCCCCGCCGTGGCGCTTCTCTCCGTGATCCTCGGGAACCGTCTTGAACACCATCGTCGCAAATCCGTCTGCCGGCATGCCCGCCGCGGCGACCAAACCCTGGCAACCGCCGGGTCTCGCCGTCATCTTCTTCACGGAGATGTGGGAGCGCTTCAGCTACTACGGCATGCGCGCGCTGCTCGTGCTGTACCTGGTCAACGCGCTGCACTACAAGCGCGAGGACGCGCTCGAGATCTACGGCACCTACACGGGCCTCGTGTACGTGACGCCGCTGATCGGCGGCTGGATCGCCGACCGCTGGCTGGGCATGCGCAAGGCAGCCGTCATCGGCGCCGTCATCATGATGCTGGGCCACTTCGCGATGGCGGTGCCGTCGCTGCTGCACGTGGCGCTGGGCCTGCTGATCGTGGGCAACGGTTTCTTCAAGCCCAACACGAGTTCCATGGTGGGCGGGTTGTACGACGGGCAGGACGACCCGCGCCGCGACGGCGGCTACAGCATCTTCTACATGGGCATCAACCTGGGCGCATTCCTGTCGCCGTTCGTATGCGGGACCCTGGGCGAGAGCCAGAACTGGGGCTGGCACTACGGCTTCGCCAGCGCGGGCGTGGGCATGCTGCTGGGCCTGGTGACGCTGCTGTCGTTCCAGGGCGTCCTCGGACGCGCCGGCCTGCGTGACGGCCAGGGGCCGATCGGCTGGAGCAACGTGCCAGGGATCGCGCTCTGGGCGGCGGGCAGCATCGGCGTGGTCTACGCCGGCCTGGCGATCGGCCCGATGATTTCCGCGCTGGCGTGGCCGGTGAAGGTGACGCTGGCACTCGCCATCATCGCCGCCGCCATCTGGCTGCCAGGCTTGATCGGCGGCAAGCAGGACGACAAGGCCAGCAAGCTCACCGCCGCCGAATGGCAGCGGGTCATCGCGATCGTCGTGGTGACCATGTTCTCGATCTTCTTCTGGATGGGCTTCGAGCAGGCCGGTGGCTCGATGAACCTGTTCGCCGACAAGCAGACCGCGCGCACTTTGTGGGGCTTCGAAGTGCCCGCCAGCTGGTTCCAGAGCATCAACGCCCTGGCCATCCTGTTCCTCGCGCCCGTGTTCGCCATCATCTGGTCGATGACGAACCGGTCCCGCTTCGCATTGCCCGACTCCGCCAAGCAGGCGCTCGGCCTCATCGTGCTGGGTGCCAGCTTCATCCTGATGGATCGCGCCCAGGTGCTGGCCAACGCCACCGGGCTGGTGAGCCCGATGTGGCTGATCGCGGCCTACGTCATCCAGACCGTCGGCGAACTCATGCTGTCGCCGGTGGGCCTGGCGCTCACCTCGCGCGCGGCGCCGGCGCGCCTGGCGGCGCTGCTGATGGGCGTGTGGATGCTGTCCTCGGCTGCCGGCAACAAGCTGGCGGGCTCGCTCGAAAAGATCATGGACGGCACCGGCATCGCGCCGTACAAGTTCCTCTACCTGGCCTGCATCGGTGCGGGCGTGCTGCTGCTCCTGCTGACGCCGATCCTGCACAAGATGCTGCGGGCGCGCGACATCTCGACCGTCGCCTGACCCTTCCTTCTCCGCTTTCTCCGCTTCGAGGAACGCCGACCGGCTTGTGCTGGCCGGCGTTTTCGTTGGTGCCTTCTCTTTTGGTGGCGTGGGGCTGCTTGAATGCTTGGATGCGTGGGTGCTCAGGTGTCTCTGTGGTAGGGCACGACTCGCCGGGGGACTCTTCTCCGCTCATGTCCTCCGTCGGCCTGC